>JAPYUH010000028.1:3207-26976 GCA_029936195.1 Alphaproteobacteria bacterium | reverse complement strand
TCTTGACCGCCCTGAAGGCGTTGATGTAGTAGCCCCGATCCTGGGAGGACAACTGGTCGGACAATTGGACGGACAACTGAGTAGATAGCGGGCCGTCCGCGCCCATGGCCGGTGCCGGGCACAGGGACGCCATGCCTGGGAGCAAAAGCAGGCGGGCAACGCGGAACGGATATACAAATAAGGTCCGAATTGTTGTTCTCGCTGCTTGCCCCCTTGCCGGGGAAAGGGTTAAGTTCGCGACTCTTTTAACAGATTAACCTTTTCCCTAGGAGAGAACCATGTTCAAGGGGTCAATTGTTGCGCTCATCACGCCCTTCCGCGACGGTCTTTTGGATGAAGATGCCTTGCGCAAACTTGTCGATTGGCATGTTGAGATGGGCACCCACGGCATTGTGCCGTGCGGCACCACGGGGGAAAGTCCGACATTGTCCCATGAAGAACATGGCCGCGTGGTGGAAATGGTCGTCGACCAAGTTGGCGGCCGCATACCCGTCATAGCGGGTGCCGGCTCCAACAACACGGCCGAGGCCGTCGCCTTGACCCAATCCGCCCAAAAGGCCGGCGCCGATGCGGTGTTGCATGTGGCGGGTTATTACAACCGGCCCAATCAGGAGGGGCTGTATCAGCATTTCAAGGCCCTGCATGACGCCTCCGACATCCCCATCATTGTTTACAATATCCCGCCCCGGGCCATCGTCGACATTCTGCCCGATACCATGTCGCGGCTGGCCGAACTACCCCGTATCGTCGGCGTCAAGGACGCCACGGGCGATGTCGCCAGGGTCAGCCGGGAGCGGCTGTTGCTGGGCGATAGTTTCTGTCACCTCTCGGGCGAGGACGGCACCGCGCTGGCCTACAACGCCCAGGGCGGTAACGGCTGCATTTCCGTCTCCGCCAACATCGCGCCCAATCTGTGCGCCAAGTTCCAGGAAGCTTGCCTGGCCGGCGACTACGACCTGGCCTTGAAGCTGCATGAGCGTCTGATGCCGCTGCATGTGTCGTTGTTTTTGGAGCCAAGTCCGGCGGGCGCCAAGTACGCCGCCGCCAAACTGGGCCTATGCCAGGCGGAAGCGCGTCTGCCCATCGTGCCGTTGACCGAGGGCACCATGGAAAAAATCGATGCGGCCATGACCCACGCCGGCCTAGTCAACTAGGCAGCCCGGTTAGGCGGCCCAATAAAGCAGAATATGCGCTCATGACCAGATCACATGACTAGAGCGATTGCCGAAAACCGCAAGGCCCGCCACAACTATTTTATCAATGATACGTTGGAGGCGGGCCTGATGCTGACCGGCACGGAGGTCAAATCACTCCGTGCCGGACAGGCCTCCATCGCCGAAGCCTACGCGGTGGAGAAAGACGGCAGCCTGCACCTGATTAACGCCCATATCCCCGAATACAAGGGCGGCAACCGCCTTAACCACGAACCATTGCGCCCCCGCCCGTTGCTGTTGCACAAGCGCGAGATCGAAAAGCTGGCCAACGCCATCGCCCGCGCCGGGGTTACCGTGGTGCCGTTGAAGCTATATTTCAACGACCGCGGCATCGCCAAATGTCTGCTCGGCATCGCCAAGGGCAAGAAACAGCACGACAAACGGGCCACTTCGAAAGACCGGGATTGGAAACGGGATCAGGCCCGCTTGATGCGGGATAGGGGCTAGGGCCAGCCCTTCCAATGCTGTCCGACTACATCGATAGCCATTATGCCCGCACTCGTCTGGCGCTGCCACCTTGGCCGGCCGCGGAGGGCGAAATAGAGGTTGAAACCTGTGTCATCGGCGGTGGTCTGGCGGGGCTGAATACCGCGCTGACATTGGCCGAGATGGGGCGTGATGTCTGCCTGTTGGAAGGCAAGCGGATCGGTTGGGGCGCCTCGGGCCGGAATGGTGGTTTTGTCGGGGCGGGGGGATATGCCCGGGATCTGGCCAGTTTAGTGCGCGCTTTCGGCGTCGAGGAGACGCGGATATTGCATGATCTGGCCCGCGAAGGCTGGCAATTGGTGCGCCGGCGGATCGAGACTTATAAAATGTCGGGCATTGGGCGCAAGGACGGCATTCTGGTGGCCTCCTGGTTCAATGACGACGACGGGCTGCAAAGGCACCGGGATTTCATGGCGAGGCATTTTGACCGGGAGTATCAGTTCATCAACAGGGCGGCGATGGCGGAGATGATTTCCTCGCCGCGCTATTACGGCGGTTTGTTGGACCGCGAGGGGTTTCAGTTTCATCCCCTGAATTATTGCCTCGGCGTGGCCAAGGCGGCCTCCGGCCTGGGCGCCAGGGTGTTCGAAAATTCGCCCGCCATCGGCCTTGATTTGGCCGGGGCGGAAAAACGCATTGCTACGCCGGGCGGCCGGATCAAGGCAAGGAACGTAGTTTTCGCCATGGGCGGCTATCAGGGCGGGCTGTACGGCAATCTGCATGGCAAGCTGGGACGCGCGGTGCTGCCCATCGCCACCTATGTGATGGTGACGGAACCCCTGGGGGACAACCGCCTTCGGCAGGCGATCCGGGTGCCCTATGCCATTGGCGACACCAAGTTCGCCACCGATTACTACCGCCCCCTGGATGATAGCCGCATTCTTTGGGGCGGCCGTATTTCGGCCCGATTGCGGGAGCCCAGCCACCTGAAAGCCAAAATGCTGGCCGATCTGACCAAGGTTTATCCGCAACTGAAGGGCGTCGATGGAGATCTCGCCTGGATGGGCACCATGAGCTACGCCGGGCATAAAATGCCCCAGATCGGCACGCTTGGCCCCGGCATCTGGTATGCTCAGGCTTTTGGCGGCAGCGGCATGTCGACCACTTCCATGGCGGGGCTGTTGCTGGCTGCGGCGATCACCGGGCAAGACGACCGTTACCGCCATTTCGCCCGCTTCGGGCTGGGCTGGGCGGGCGGCGATCTGGGCCGCCTGGCGGCGCAGATGACGTATTGGGGCCTGCAACTGGGTGACGCCTCGCGGGTGGCGCGAAAGAATTAACAAGGCCGGAGTTTGAAACCCGTCCCCGCCCAGGTCGGTCAAACCCGATTGGCCCAAGGTGACATGACCGCTTTTCCCCCAACTATTGGGAAATGATCGGATCAAGATCATGAGGTGCCAGATAACGCGATAAAAAACCGCCCCAGGAACCGGCTGGACGCCACACGGGGAAATGTGATCCAGCCGATCGGCGACATGATCGATCGCCAACTGATACAATCGAATTTGCCGGCGTCTCTCAATTGAAATAAAGGGCATATTAAGAGGTATTATTTCTACCCAGAATTGAAGTTTGTTTTTAACCGATTGCTAAGTCTATTGCGCTAACTTCCTAAGCTCTCAACCAAAAAAGAGTACCTTGTTTTGGTTGGATCATGGGACGGATAGAATGGTTAAGCCGTTGTGGCGATTGTTAAATCGCCTGGTTGGAAAAGTCACACATTCCCAGCGCGCTGCTTTTGAGCGGCAGCTTGATTTTTCGCGTGCGGATGTGGATGCAAAAGTCACAATTTTCATAGAGGGCCGGACGTTTCGGGGGCGGCTTCACGATGTGTCCATCTCGGGTGCCGTGTTGGAACCAAATTGCGGTCTGAACATTGGCGATGAATTGGAGATGGAGTTGCCCAATATTCCAGGCCGGGTCAAGGCCCAGGTAATGCGGCTGCTTGATGACCGGATCGGGGTGCGGTTCTCCAGCCCGGGCGTCGGTGTTCTCATTGCGGGTTGGAGCCGGGGAACGTCTACCGCGAACACCGCGGCGACCTCTCCGTCTGGAAACTGACGGCGCGGTCATGGCTGAGACACTTGATACAATCCCGCCCACCGGCATTGGTGGTCGCCTGAAGGCTTGGTGGGATGGCGGAGAGGCACCCGATGTCCAGGCCGAGAAGAAGGCCAGGCTAAGTGCGGCCGTGTCGGCATCGGAAGACGCCATGGAAGAATTTCCCTCGCCCAGCGGCATCGCCGAATGGGCACCGCAGCGCATTGCCTCCATCCAGCGTTTGTACGGCGAAGGTAATGACGGCCCGTCCAGCCGTGATCGCATTCGAGATCTGGTCAATCCCATTGGATTGAACGCCGAGATGACGGTCCTGAATATCGGCGCCCGCCTCGGCACGGCGGCGCGGACCATCGCCAAGGAGACCGGGGCTTGGGTCGATGGAATTGAATGGGACGAGGGTTTGGTGGATGAGGCCGTCCGCTTGTCCGCCAAGGAGGGATTGGTCAAAAAAAGCCGTCATTCGGAATTTGAATTTGGATGATCCGGAAGTTCGCGAGCACAAACGCGATGCCATCGTGATCCGGGAATTTCTTTACCAGATGCCGGAGCGGGAGCGGTTATTCAAGACATTGGCTGATTTGCTAAAGCCCAGCAGTCATTTGCTGGTCACCGAATTTCTCGTCAACCCCAGCAAGGGTCAAGAAGAGCGGGCCGAGTGGAGCGCCCTGCACCGCACCGTGCCGCGATTGTTCGAGCTGGCTGAAATCCGCGAGGGCCTGAACAAGGTCGGCTTCGATGTCCGCGTCGCCAAGGACGAGACCAAGTCATACAAGGCCGCGCTGTTGAACGATATTCGCAAGTTCGGCGATTCCGTCGCCGATACCCCCCTATCACGGGAATTGCAGGAATGGGTCATGTGGGAAGTGGAATACTGGGCCCGTACATTTGCCGCGTTGGACGCGGGCGGCATCACCATGCACCGCATCCACGCCGTCACGCCCATGGCAGACCCAACCAAATCCTAATACCATTCCCAATCCGAACCTCAATTATGGCTGTCAGGCGATGGCGATACACTCAATCTCGATATCAAATGGCATCGGCCACGAGCCCACGGCGGCAAAGGTGCGCGCGGGTGGATCATGGGGAAAGTATTCGGCATAGATCTCATTGACGGCGCCAAAGAAGCCGGAATTAGCGGCGTAAACAGTGCACTTCACCACCTTGTCCAAAGATGACCCAGCAGCTTCCAGGCAGGCCTTGACATTTTCAAGTACCTGTCTGGTCTGGGCCTTGATATCACCCTCGATCATTTCACCGGTTGCCCGATCAATGGGCGGCATGCCGGAAACGAAAACGAAGCCTCCCGCCTCAACCGCCGGAGACAGAGGAACCTTTGATTTCGCCAACATCTCCGAGATACCTGGCACGGCAATGCATTGTTTTTCCATTTCGCGGTTTCCTTTTCAGACAACGATAGATGGCGGCATCGGCGGCGCCACCGAGAAGTTGAAGAATACTAATCGCTCCAATCTGGGCAATCGCCTGCTCATTGGGGCTTTTGCTTCATAGACCCATCTGGGCCAGGATTGCCGGCAGAACCGGGCCGTCCTCGTCACCCATGGCCGCCGTCATGTCGAAATGATCGGCCCCGGGAACTTCCATATATTCCGCGCCGATACCATTTTCCCGGCACAGATCGACATAAGTACGGGTCTGCTTGATCCATTCGGCCGTTTCGCCGCCGCCCACGGGCACCAGCAGCGGCAGATCCCGCCGGGGCGGATGGCACAATGGTGACACGGTATCGAGCATCTCGGCCGTCAGACCAATGACTTCGTTGACGCTGATGCCCAGGACGGGTTCCGGATCATAAACCCCCGTCAGCAGGGCCGCCCCCTTGATCAGGTCGGCGGGCAGACCTTCGCCTTCCCAATCATGGGCCAGCATCATGGCGCCCAGATGGGCGCCGGCGGAATTGCCCGAGATATATATGGCTTCCGCGTCGCCGCCCCATTCGGCAATGTTGCCGTGGGTCCAGATCAGGGCGCGGACCACCTCGGCCATGATTTCGGGCAGGGTGACGTCGGGACACAGGTCGTAGTTAATTATCACCACGCAGGCACCGGCGACGGTGAAGGGTTCGGCAAAAAAGCTGACGTCCGATTTGTCCTGGGCCCGCCAATAGCCGCCGTGAATATAAAATTGTACCGGGGCGCCGTCCGCCTCGGCCGGAAAAACATCCAGGACTTCCTTGGCGCCGGGGCCATAGCGCAGATCATAAACCCCTTCGATGCGGCAGCGCGCCTCGGCCGAGGCGGTGACGCGGCTATCAATCTTGCCCTGATGATCGGGCACCGCCTGGCGGGGATTATACTGCCGCTCGAAATCCTCAATCGAATAACCGCGCCGATCGATCATCTTCACTCTCCCTCCTTATGCAAACGCCTGCAGGCCGGTGATGGCGCGGCCCAGGATCAGTGCGTGCACGTCATGGGTTCCCTCGTAAGTGTTCACCGTCTCCAGGTTCACCATGTGGCGCATGACGTGGTACTCGTCTGAAATACCGTTGGCGCCGTGCATGTCCCGGGCGGCCCGCGCGATGTCCAAGGCCTTGCCGCAGCAATTGCGCTTGATGATGGAAATCATCTCGGGCGCCGCCCGGCGCTCATCAATCAGGCGGCCCACGCGCAGGCAGGCTTGCAGGCCCAGGGAAATCTCGGTCTGCATGTCCGCCAGTTTTTTCTGCACGAGTTGGGTTGCGGCCAGGGGACGGCGAAATTGTTTGCGGTCAATGGTGTATTGGCGCGCCGCATCCAGGCAAAATTCAGCCGCGCCCATGACGCCCCAGGCGATGCCATAGCGGGCCCGGTTCAGACAGCCGAAGGGGCCGGACAGGCCCTTGGCCTCGGGCAGGTAATTCTCGTCCGGCACAAAGACGTCTTCCAGGGCGATACCGCCCGTGATCGAGGCCTTCAGGCTCAATTTGCCCTCGATCTTGGGCGTGGAGAAACCCTTGAAGCCGCGCTCCACCAGATAGCCGCGAATATCGCCATTGTCGTCCTTGGCCCAGATCACCGCCACATCGGCGATGGGGGAATTGGTGATCCACATCTTGGCGCCATTGAGGATCCAGCCGCCATCGACTTTCTTGGCCTTGGTCACCATGGAGCCGGGGTCCGAGCCGTGATCGGGTTCGGTCAGGCCAAAACAGCCCACATGCTCGCCGCTGGCCAGTTTGGGCAGGAACTTTTGTCTCTGCGCCTCGGTGCCGTAGGCATTGATGGGATGCATCACCAGGCTGGACTGGACGGAGGCGGCGGAGCGGTAGCCGCTGTCGATCCGTTCCGTCTCCCGTGCGATTAAGCCATAACAGACATAGGACAACCCGGCGCAGCCATAGCCCTCGATGGTGGCGCCCAGCATGCCCATCTCGCCCATCTCGTTCATGATTTCACGGTGGAAATGTTCCTGCCGCGTAGCCTCGATAATCCGCGGCATCAACTTGTCCGCGCAGTATTCGCGGGTGCTGTCGCGGACCATTCTTTCGTCTTCGTTCAGTTGGTCGTCCAGCAGGAACGGATCGTCCCAGGCAAATGACCCGGTCGCGAGATAGTCTGTTTGGCTCTTCGCCCGACCCGTGCTCATGGCGCATACTCCTGGATGATATCGTTGAGATTACTTTCATATGGTCTGCCGGCCGGTTTGCCAAGAGTTACCATCACCAGGACGCCATGCCACCGGCAATTTCCTATCAAAACACTTCAACATTTTGCAACATTTCGACCCTGGCGCAGAATTGTCCTTGAATTCGCGACAACTGAAGGCAAAAATGGTTTGGGTAATATTTCTGTAATATTCTATCCATACTTCATCGATTGGTTGCCGGATGGGGTGGCGGTAGCGTGTGATCAATAGGGGACTGGACGTGGACTACGACAAGATATTTGCTGATCGGCTGGCTGAACTGCGCAGCGAGGGGCGCTACCGTGTTTTTGCCGAACTGGAACGCCACGCGGGCGATTTCCCCAAGGCAACCCGCCATCATGACGGCGGCACCCAGGATGTCACCGTTTGGTGTTCGAATGACTATTTGGGCATGGGCCAGAACAAGGATGTACTCGCCGCCATGCACGATGCCCTGGACAAAGTCGGCGCCGGCTCGGGCGGCACCCGCAATATCTCGGGCACCAATCATTTTCATGTATTGCTGGAACAAGAACTGGCCGACCTGCATGACAAGGAAGCCGCTCTGCTGTTCACCTCCGGCTATATCTCGAACGAGGCGACCTTGTCCACGCTGGTCAAGGCGCTTCCAGGATTGATCATTTTTTCCGATGCCTTGAACCATGCCTCGATGATCGACGGCATTCGCCATGGCGGCGGCCCGAAGCAGATCTGGCGCCATAATGATCCCGATCACCTGGCCGAACTTCTGGCCCAGGCCGACCAAAATGCGCCAAAGATCGTGGCCTTTGAATCGGTCTATTCCATGGACGGCGATATCGCCCCCATAGCCGAGATTTGCGCCGTGGCCAAGGAATACGGCGCCATGACTTATTTGGATGAAGTGCATGCGGTTGGCATGTACGGCCCCCGCGGTGCCGGCGTCGCGGCCCGTGACGGCGTCATGGACCAGCTGGATATTATCGAAGGCACCCTGGCCAAGGCGTTCGGCGTCATGGGGGGCTATATCACCGCCTCCGCCGATCTGGTGGATGTGATCCGCAGCTATGCCTCTTCCTTCATTTTCACCACCTCCATCGCTCCGGTGATCGCGGCGGGCGCCTTGACGTCAATCCGCCATCTCAAGTTATCGGACGCCGTGCGGACCCGCCATCAGGAGCGGGCGGCGGCGCTGAAGCGGCTATTCTCCGAGGCGCAATTGCCCCTGATGCCGTCGGTCAGCCATATCGTGCCGCTGATGGTGGGGGATGCGGCCCTTTGCAAACAGGTCTCGGACGATCTGCTGGATAAATTCGGCATCTATGTCCAACCCATCAATTATCCCACGGTACCGCGGGGCACCGAACGCCTGCGCTTCACCCCGACGCCTTTTCACAGCGACGCCATGATGGCCGAACTGGTCACCGCGCTGAAGGTTGTTTGGGCCCGTCTGGATTTGCGCCGCGCAGCTTGAGGCTGGAAAAGGGTAGACAACGTCTTGCCGGATAATTCGGGACAGAAACGCAGTTACCTGGTGGAATTTCAAGCCATTGGCAATGCCGTGAAGGTTTCCGCCTTGGATCCCGCTACCCTGTTGGAGGTTTCCATTCTTGGGCCCACCACCGCCACCGAGACGGAATTATCCCGTCTGGCGGTGCAGAAGCTGGAAAATATGTTGCAAAAAAGGGCGGACCAGCCGGACGGCAGAGGCGGTATAAAAGCCTAGTGGACTGCAGGATGAACCATACTAGATCGACCATCGTTGCCTTGGGCATCATTACGGCGCTGGCGCTGATGGCATCCGCCGTCCGGGCGGAAATTGTTATTGCCACGGTTGGGCCCATGAAGGGACCGTTTGCCGGTCTTGGGGACCAAATGAAACAAGGCGCCGAGCTGGCGGTGGCGGATCTGAATGCCAAGGGCGGCGTATTGGGTCAAAAGGTCAAGCTGATCGTCGGCGATGATGCTTGTAATCCGGAGGTCGCCGTCACGGTCGCCAAATTCGTGGTCAACCAAGGGGCCAGTTTTGTTGCTGGACATTTCTGCTCGGCTGCCTCGATTGCCGCCTCGGATATCTACAACAAGGATAACATCCTGCTGATTTCACCTGCCTCCACCCATCCCCTTTTGACGGACCGGGGCCTGGAAAACGTGTATCGCGTCAGCGGACGGGATGATCGGCAGGGCATCATCGCTGGCAATATGCTGGCCGATTAGTTTGGCGGCAAGAAGATTGCCATCGTGCACGATGGGCAAGCATATTCACAAGGCCTGGCTGCGGCGGCCAAGAGCCAGTTGAATTCGCGGGGTATCAACGAAGCTCTCTTTCAGACCGTAGCGGCCGGGGCCAAGGACTATGCCGGCCTGGTGACCACCTTGAAGCGCAACGAAATCGATGTCTTGTACTACGGCGGCTATCACAGGGAGGCCGGCACGATCATGCGGGGCATGCATAAACAGGTCATTTCCGTGGTGATGGTTTCAGGCGACGATTTGGCCACTGGAAAATATTGGATCATCACCGGCCTGGCGGGGGAGGGGACGTTGATCACTTTTCCGCACGACCCGGTCAAATCCAAACATGGCCGGACCGTCGCCGACGCTCTGCGAAAGCGCGGCCATAAACCAGCCTTGTTTTCCATGCGGACCTATGGCGCGATCCAGGTTTGGGCTCAGGCAGCGGCCAAGGCCGGCAGCCTGGAGCTGAAAAAAATGACCAAATCCCTGCGCGCCAACATATTCCATACGGTCTTGGGCAAGGTCACCTTTAACAACCGCGGCGACATGAAGCAGGACGGCTTTGTCTGGTACCAATGGCACAATGGAAAGTACCTGCCCAAGGTCTTCAAAAAGAAACCGGCGGAATAGATGTAGACGGTTTTATTATTACGTGGAGTATATTGATTCCCCTCATCAAAGATCAGGTATATTTTCCTTGCAGATGCCTAATCAGCCCGTGATGCGTTGGCACTTACATCTACATATGGTATGCAATCCAAGCAAAAGCCGATGGGAACGGTCGATTGGATTTGGCTGCCGGTTTTTCCGCACCGTAACGGCCCTGCCCGCCATTGCGCGCCGACCATTTACTGTCGAAAAGGATTAATACATGCCGTTGGACGCCGCTGCCAGGGACCCGCTTGTCGGGGCTGAGTTTTTCACTCAAGACGGTGTGGACCGTGATCCGGAGTTGTTCGCATCCCTGGCCGATGAATTGAAACGCCAGCGCGGACAAATTGAGCTGATTGCTTCTGAAAACATTGTCTCCCGGGCTGTATTGCAGGCCCAAGGCTCGGTCCTGACAAATAAATATGCCGAGGGTTATCCCGGCCGCCGATACTACGGTGGCTGTGAGTTTGTGGATGTGGCGGAGCAGTTGGCCATTGACCGGGCCAAGCGGTTGTTCAATTGCGCCTTTGCCAATGTACAGCCGCATTCCGGTGCCCAGGCCAACCAGGCGGTTTTCATGGCCATGTTGCAGCCGGGCGATACGGTGATGGGGATGTCCCTGGCGGCGGGCGGGCATCTGACCCATGGCGCCCCGCCCAATCAATCGGGTAAGTGGTTCAACGCCATACAGTACGGCGTACGCCTCCAGGATGCCCGCGTTGACTTCGATGAAGTGGCGCGTCTGGCCAAGGAACATAAGCCGAAATTGATCGTGGCGGGCGGGTCGGCCTACCCCCGGCAGCTTGATTTTGCCGCGTTCCGGCGCATAGCCGACGATGTAAGGGCCAAGTTGATGGTCGACATGGCTCATTTCGCCGGGCTGGTTGCTGGCGGCAGCCATCCCTCGCCACTGTCCCATGCCCACGTGGTTACCACCACGACCCACAAGACCCTGCGCGGGGCCCGTGGCGGCATGGTGCTCACCAACGATGAGGCGCTTGGCAAAAAAGTTAATTCGGCTGTTTTCCCCGGCCTTCAAGGCGGCCCGCTGATGCATGTGATCGCCGCCAAGGCCGTCGCCCTGGGCGAGGCATTGAAGCCGGACTTCAAGGTCTACGCCCATGCGGTGGTGGAAAACGCCCAGGCCCTGGCGGCCGTGTTACAGGAACGCGGCGTGGATATAGTGTCGGGTGGCACGGACACCCATTTGATGCTGGTTGATCTGCGCCCGAAAAACCTGACGGGCAACCTTGCCGAGATTGCCCTGGAACGCGCCGCCATCACCTGTAACAAGAACGGCATACCATTTGATCCGGAAAAACCCACCGTCACTTCTGGCGTGCGCCTTGGCACCCCGGCGGCGACCACGCGGGGCTTTGGCGTCGCGGAATTTCAAGCGGTGGGTCATCTGATCGCCGATGTATTGGACGGCTTGGCCGCCAATGGCCCGGATGGCAATGCCGAGGTTGAAGCCAATGTACGGTCCAAGGTCGAGGATCTGTGTACGGCGTTTCCGATTTATTGACGCGCAATTCTTTCCCATAAGGATCAATACCGCCCATGCGTTGCCCCTTTTGCCACCATAATGACACCCAGGTTAAGGATTCCCGCCCGACCGAGGACAATGCAGCCATACGCCGGCGGCGCATTTGCGCCGATTGCGGCTCTCGCTTCACCACGTTCGAGCGGGTGCAATTGCGTGACCTGGTGATCCTGAAGAAGAATGGCCAACGGGTGCCGTTCGAGCGGGACAAGCTGATCCGTTCTATCCAGTTGGCCTGCCGCAAGCGTCCGGTTGATGAAGAGCGGGTCGAACGGGTCGTCAACGGCATTCAGCGCCGCCTGGAAAGTTCCGGCGAAAGCGAAATTCGCTCCGATGCGGTGGGCGAACTGGTGATGGAGGCACTGTCCAATCTGGATCCAGTGGCCTATGTGCGCTTCGCTTCCGTCTATAAGAACTTCCGCGAGGCCAGGGATTTCGAGGATTTCGTTGGCCAGATCTCCGGCGAGGAGGAAATTGAAAACGACTGACCCCACCCCACCTTGCCGCTCCGATGATGATTACCTGAGGCTTGCCTTGGCCCTGGCGGGCCGTGGCTTGGGGAATGTCTGGCCCAATCCCGCCGTCGGATGTGTCTTGGTCCGGGATGGACTGATCGTTGGCCGCGGCTGGACCCAGCCCGGCGGGCGGCCCCATGGCGAGGCCCAGGCGTTGGCCCAGGCTGGTACGGCGGCCACGGGCGCCACCGCTTTCGTCACTCTGGAGCCATGTGCCCATCACGGCCAGACCCCACCCTGCGCCCAGGCATTGATCGAGGCCGGCGTTACCAGGGTGGTGATCGCCGCTCCCGACCCCGACCCCCGCGTCGATGGCCGGGGGGCCGACATGTTGTCAAAGGCCGGCATAGCGGTGGCGGGACCAGAGCAAACGGTGCGACGAGAGGCTGTCGAACTGAATGCGGGTTTCCTCTCGCGCATTACCAAGAGGCGGCCTCTGGTCACTTTGAAGCTGGCCACCACCTTGGATGGCCGCATCGCCACGGCCCAGGGCGAGAGCCAGTGGATCACCGGAGCAGGGGCCCGTGCCCGGGGACATATGCTGCGGGCCCAACACGACGGCATTCTTGTGGGGATAGAGACGGCCCTGGCCGATGACCCGGAACTGACCTGCCGTCTGCCGGGTTTGTTGGATCGTTCTCCCGTGCGCATTGTGCTGGACAGCCGTTTGCGGTTGGCCGCCGACAGCCGCCTGGCCCGTGCGGCGGGAACACATCCGTTGTGGCTGATAACGGGCCCGGAGAATGGCCATGCGGAACTGGAAAACCTGGGCGCCGTGATCATGCCCGCAAAACTGGGCGGCGATGGGCGGGTCGAGCTGTCCTCGGCACTGGAAGCCCTGGCGGACCGGGGCCTTACCCGGTTATTGGTTGAAGGCGGCAGCGCCGTGGCGACGTCCTTTTTGGCGGCCGGCCTGGTGGATCGCCTGGCTTGGTTTCGCGCCGGCGGCATTATGGGCGGCGATGGATTGCCGGTGTTTGGTGCCTTGGGCCTGGCCGCCTTGGCGGACATGTCCTGCTTTGCACGGCAAGGAATTGAGGTTCTGGGAGATGATGTACTGGAAAGCTACGTCCATCGGGGCTAAATAGGGGTATGTTTACAGGCATCATCACCGATATCGGCCGTATCGAGAGCATCGAACCCGCCGGTGACACCAAATTCGTCATCGCCACCGCCTATGATACGGCGGCCATCGCCATTGGCGCCTCGATCTGTTGTTCGGGCATTTGTCTGACCGTGGTGGACAAAGGCTCCGCCGCGGTGGACGCAGTGGAGGGGGCCGCGGGATGGTTTGCCGTTACCGCCTCGGCCGAGACCTTGGCTTGCAGCAATCTTGGCGATTGGGCCTCGGGTGGTTTGGTCAATCTGGAACGGGCCCTGAAAGTCGGGGACGAACTGGGCGGACACATCGTGTCGGGCCATGTGGATGGCGTCGTGGAAATTTACGGCATCGAAAAAGATGGGGACAGTCTGCGTTTTCGGTTTACTCATGGGGAGGATTTGGCGCCCTATATCGCGCCAAAGGGATCGGTCTGTTTGAACGGCGTGTCCTTGACCGTGAATGAAGTGGACGACAGCGGTTTCGGCATCAATATTATTCCCCACACCCAGGAAATGACCACGTTCGGCGCCGCCAAGGTGGGCAACCGGGTCAATCTGGAAATCGACGTGCTGGCCCGCTACGTGGCGCGGCTGGCGCAAAAGGAGACATTGTGAACGACGTTATCGTTGAAGATAAAGCTTACCTCTCCAGTATCGAGGAAATCATCGAAGATGCCCGCAACGGCCGGATGTTCATTCTGGTCGATGACGAGAACCGCGAGAACGAGGGCGACCTGGTCATCCCCGCCTCCATGGCGACGCCGGAAACCATTAATTTCATGGCCCGCTACGGTCGCGGCCTGATTTGCCTGTCCCTGGACGGCGACCGGGTGGAAAAACTCGGCCTGCCCCTGATGGCGCAGCGCAACGAATCCCGCCACGGCACCGCCTTCACGGTTTCGATCGAGGCGCGCCAGGGTATCTCCACCGGCATT
This sequence comes from Alphaproteobacteria bacterium, assembly GCA_029936195.1. Classification (GTDB taxonomy): domain Bacteria; phylum Pseudomonadota; class Alphaproteobacteria. The sequence continues at coordinate 12,626 of JAPYUH010000028.1, read as the reverse complement.
TCGGCCGCCGACCGGGCCCGCACCGTGGCCGTCGCCATTGATCCCGAAAGCAAAGCCAGCGATATAGTCACCCCGGGCCATATCTTTCCCCTGCTGGCCCGCGACGGCGGCGTCCTCGTCCGGGCCGGTCATACGGAGGCCGCCGTGGACGTTGCCCGCATGTCGGGCCTGCCTCCCGCCGGCGTAATCTGCGAGATCATGAACGATGACGGCACCATGGCGCGGATGCCCGACCTGATCAAATTCGCGCAGTTTCATGGTTTGAAAATCGGTACCATCGCCGATCTGATCGAATACCGCCGGCGCACCGAAACCTACGTCGAGCGCCGGGCCGAGGCGGATTTGGACAGCCTCCACGGCGGCAAATTCCGTGCCGTGGTCTATGTCAACAAAATCCATTATTCCGAACACATCGCCCTTGTGAAAGGTGATGTCAGCCAACCGGGATCAGTGCCCGTGCGCATGCATGCGCTGGATGTCTTGAGCGATGCCTTGGGTGACAAGGCCGGCAAGGCGGGGCTGTTGCAGTCGGCCATGGAACTGATCGCCGAGGAGGAACGCGGCGTCGTGGTGCTGATCCGCGAGGCCCTGCCCACCGCCGTTTCCGACAAGATCCGCCGCAAGGCCGGCGAGCATGTGCCTCACAGGGTGGAATTGCGGGACTATGGTATCGGGGCGCAGATCCTGTTCGATTTGGGCGTCCGCAAGATGGAGCTGCTGACCAACTCGGACTACGACATTGTCGGCATCGAAGGCTATGGCCTGACAATCACCGGCGCGCGCGGCATTCCCATCAAGGAAAAGTAACCTCACATGATCGATGTACCTCATGTTCTGATCGTCGAAGCCCGCTTCTATGACGACATCGCCGATGAGCTGGCCAAGGGCGCCATTGCCGCTCTGGAGGCGGCCGGCGCGACCTATGATCGCCTCGAAGTGCCAGGCGCCTTCGAGCTGCCGGCCGCCATTCGCATGAATATCAAGGCCATGGAGCTGGTTGGCGGGCGGAAACGGTATGACGGCTATGTCGCCCTGGGCTGTGTGATCCGGGGCGAAACCTCCCACTACGACTATGTCTGTGGTGAAAGCGCCCGGGGTCTGATGGATCTGGCTTTGCAATATTCCCTGGCTATCGGCTTTGGTGTCCTGACCGTGGAAAACCGGGACCAGGCCTGGGCCCGGGCGGCGATGGATCAATTGGACAAGGGCGGCACGGTCGCCAAGGCGGCCTTGCGCATGATCGAAGTGAAGCGCGAATTCGGGTATTTTCCGCGATGAGCGGGAACGACGGTACCAAGTCGAGCCACGGCGCCAGACGCCGGGCCTCCCGTCTGGCGGCGGTTCAGGCGCTATATCAGTTGACCCTGAGCGGTCAAGGCGCCGATGGCGAGGCGGTCGAGGACGCGATCATCGAGTTTCTGACCCACAGGCCCGGCGCCGAACTGCCCGAAGACGCCTATGCGGAAGTCGACAACGATATGTTCTCCGACCTGGTGCGTGGGGTTTGCCGACACCATGGCGGATTGGTGAAAATACTGGATGCCGCCTTGCCCACGCGATGGCGTTATGCCCGCCTTGACAAGGTCCTGGCGCAGGTGTTGAGCGCCGCAGCCTATGAAATGAAACATCGCCCGGACGTCCCCGTGGCGGTGATTATCAACGAATATGTGGAAATCACCAAAGCCTTCTACGAGGGCGACGAGGTTGGTTTTATCAACGGCGTGCTGCAGGAGGTGGCGGGAAAGCTGCGCGGCGATGAAGTCCTGGAACACAGGAATGAGCGGGCAAAATCCAAATAATCGGGGCAGGGGCCCCGGCGAATTCGAACTGATCGAAAGATATTTCGCGCCTCTGTCCGGGCCCGGCGCCTTTAACCTGGGCGACGATGGCGCCGTGTTGACGCCGAGACCGGGCGAACAATTGGTCTTCACGGCGGACGCCATCATTGCCGGCGTGCATTTCCTCGCTGCCGACCCCGGCGACCAGGTGGCCGAGAAACTGGTCGGGGTCAATCTGTCGGACCTGGCGGCCATGGGCGCGAAGGGTCTTGGCTATCTCATCACCACCGCCTGGCCCCGGGATGTATCGCCGGACTGGATCGCCGCGTTTGCCGATGGCCTTGGCCGGGCTCAGGCCGCCCATGATATCTATTTGCTTGGTGGCGATACGGTGGCAACGGATGGGCCGTTGAGCCTGTCCCTGACCGCCATTGGCACCGTCCCGCAAGGATCGGCGCTGCGCCGCAACGGCGCCGGAATTGGCGATGGCATCTATGTCTCGGGCCTGATTGGCGATGCGGGGGTTGGCCTGCGAATTCTGCAGGACGGTATGGCGGGCGGCGACGATATTGATCGACATGAAGCCATTGATCGCTACCGCCGGCCGAAACCGCGTTTGCAGTTGGGCCAGGCCCTGCGCGGGTTGGCCAGTGCCTGCATTGATGTTTCCGACGGCTTGGTCGCCGATCTGGGTCACCTTTCCGAACAATCCAAGGCCTGCATGCGGATTGACCTAGCCAAGGTGCCCCTCTCGCCCTTGGCCGGGCTGATCGGCGGTGCCATGGCGGCGGTCACGGCGGGTGACGATTACGAGCTGCTGTTTACCGCTCCGGCGGAGAACGAGGCCCGCGTCCAGGCGGCGGCGCGGGAGGCCGGCGTTGCAATCACCCTTATCGGCCGGGTTGACGGCGGGCAGGGTGTCGAGGTGCTGGATGACCAGGGGCAACCGATACCTATTAGCCACCGCGGGTACCGCCATTTTAGGTAAACTTTTTCCTAACCATTTCCTGCCATGGTCCGGGCTGAAACCACACCCGTGTCCGGACGTCCGGTCGGGCGGTTGGAGTAATTCCGATCAATTGTGAATCGCGAAGCGATTCTAAGTGATCGCAAAATTGCTCTATCTTTACGAATCGGAGCATTTCCAATTCGGAAATGCTCTAGAGATATGCTGAGCCTATCTTGAAAAATATCATCATTGCCGTGTTCGGTCTAATCGTGCTGCTTGGCGCGACGGGAGGCGGTCTATTTTTCATGGGCATGCTAGACGAGCCCTTGGGTCTGAACGAGTACGCCGAGGCCGAGGGCGAGAATGGCGCGGGGGCGGCCAGCGGCGAGGGCAGCGACGCCGAACAGGTGGCCGAGGCGCTGTTCGTACAGTTTGAACCGATTTCCGCGCCGGTAATCGCCAACGGACGGGTCGAATACCAGGTCCTTCTGACCCTTAGCCTGCAAGTTTCCGATATTGGCGCCAAGAATGACGTGAACGCGGTTTTGCCCCGCCTGCGCGACGCCATGCATACGGAACTTTTCACCACGCCGATCCTGCGGGACGAAACCACGGGCGCCATTGACCTGGCTGATTTGAAGAAACGGGTGCTCTCCCTGACCCGCAACATGATCGATAATGATGGCATCGAGGATGTGCTGATCCTGAAAATCCTCCGCATGGGCGGCTAAAAGTCCTTCTTCCAGGCTTGTCCCGAAGCCGACGAGTGTTTAAGTTGCGCCGGTGCCATCTCACCCCCAATACCGCAATGTGACGCTGCTGGCAATTTGCCAGGCTATTTTTGTCTGCGGCCAGACGACATTGTTTTTCGTCGGCAGTCTGATCGGCTATGAGCTGGCCCATGACAAGGCCTTGGCCACCTTGCCGGTCAGTGCGGTGATCCTGGGCACGGCGTTGATGACCATTCCGGCCTCGCTGGTCATGCGCCGGGTCGGCCGGCGGGCGGGCTTCATGGGCGCGGCCCTGATCGGCCTGATTGGCCTGCTGGCCTGCGCCCTGGCCCTTTACAGTTCATTGTTCTGGCTGCTTTGCATGGGCGCCCTGGTGGTGGGGTTCTACAACGCATTTTGCCAGTATTATCGCTTTGCCGCCGCCGACGTGGTCACGCCCGCCTTTCGTCCCAAGGCGATTTCCCTGGTCATGGCGGGCGGTATCGTTGCCGGGGTCGTTGGTCCAACCCTAGCCACGGAAAGCCAGGATTTGATTCCATCGTATCCGTTTCTGGCCAGTTATCTCGTCCTTGCCGCCATGTCGGTCAGTGTTTTCATACTGGTCTTTTTCGTGCGTATTCCCCGGTTGTCGGATGCGGAGTTAAAAGACACCGGGCGGCCCTTGCGGCAGATCATGATGCAGCCAAAATTCATCACCGCCGTGGGCTCCTCCATGATTGGCTATGGCATCATGGTGCTGCTAATGACCGCAACGCCCCTGGCCATGTTGGCGTGTAACCACACGGTTGCGGATGCCGGGTTTGTCATTCAATGGCATGTGGTCGGTATGTTCGCGCCGTCATTTTTCACCGGCCATCTTATCGCCCGGTTCGGCCTGATCACGATCATGCTGACCGGCGCCGTACTGTTGTTGGGCTCGGTGGCCTCCGCCCTGATGGGCATCGAGGTTTGGCACTTCATGGTCGCCATGTTCCTCGTGGGAATAGGCTGGAACTTCCTCTTTATCGGCGGCTCCACCCTGCTGACGGAAGTCCACAGCAATGCCGAACGGGCCAAGGTGCAGGCGGCCCACGATTTCCTGGTCTTCGCGACCACCGCCGGTGGTTCCTTCCTGTCGGGGCAGCTGCTGTACCGACTTGGCTGGGAGCAGGTCAATCTGATGGCGTTGCCCTTTATCGTTGCCGCGACCTTGCTGGTGATATGGTATGCCTTTATCCGCCGAGCCGAAGAACAGGCGATCTCGACCGGTTGATTTCATAGAATTTGAACGAACGCAGGGCGCCGGCGGCATTCAATGTCGTTTCGGAACAGGTGTTCGTTCGCGGATCGCCGCTGCCGCAGGCAACGGTCTGATCCTCCGCCGTGGCCCCGAACAACAATATTAATAGGGCGGCGGGCAGCGCGAATCGCAATATCAGCCGTCTTCGCCGCGCCTCAACCATGATTTGTTGCGTTTGTCTCAATGGCCCTGCTTTCGGTAAGGCGATGAAATCGCCATCATCCTTGACCGATACTTTGCAATTCTCATGCCAATTTGAAAGAACCGAAAATCAAGGGGTTAGCACGGCTGGGATGCACGGCTGTGTCATTTAGTTAACAATTCATTAAGTATTCGTCCCGATTTGAAACGCAAACCACCAATATGCCACCCAGCGGCCGGATCGAACCGGCCGATTGTGGTAGCCATGAAGGGGAGCGGGAGGTCATTTTTGACCGCGCAATAATTATTCCCTACCGTTCAATGGGGTGGCCATTGGGGCGGATCAAAACCGGGCGAAAGGCACCGGTTGCGTTTCGGACGCTTCTCTGGCATTTATCGCCCGCATTCGCGCTCCAGGGCGCAAAAGCGGGGTGTTTCGACCCAAATTTCATTTATTTGACTATCGACAAGATCCAACGAAAAGGAAGTAACCTATGTCAGCGGGATTGGCTTTTGCCATCGTGTGCGGATTGCTCGCACTAGTATACGGTATCTGGGCGGTACGCTCGGTAATGTCTGAGAGCGCCGGTAACGAGCGCATGCAGGAAATCGCGGCGGCGGTGCAGTTGGGCGCCAAGGCCTATCTGAACCGGCAGTACCTGACGATCGGCGCGGTCGGCGTGGTGATCTTCATTATTATGCTGCTGCTTTTTAACATCTCCGTCGCGCTGGCCTTTTTGACCGGTTCGGTGCTGTCGGGCGCGGCCGGTTATATCGGCATGAACGTTTCTGTCCGGGCCAATGTCCGCACCGCCGAGGGGGCCCGCAAAAGCCTGGCCAAGGGCTTGGAAATCGCCTTCAAATCCGGTGCCATTACCGGCATGCTGGTGGCCGGTCTGGCCCTGCTGTCGGTCGCCGTAACCTATGCGGTATTGCTGAAAATGGGCGTCCAGGGCCGTGACATGATCGACCCCCTGGTGGGCTTGGGCTTTGGCGCCTCGCTGATCTCCATCTTTGCCCGTCTGGGCGGTGGCATCTTCACCAAGGGCGCCGACGTTGGCGGCGACCTGGTTGGCAAGGTCGAGGCCGGCATCCCCGAGGATGACCCCCGCAATCCCGCTACCATCGCCGACAACGTGGGCGACAACGTGGGCGACTGCGCCGGCATGGCCGCTGACTTGTTCGAGACCTATGCGGTGACAGTGGTTGCGACCATGGTTCTGGCCTCGATCTTCTTTGCCGGGGACGCGGTGTTGTCCGCCAATATGATGCTGTATCCCCTGGTCATCGGCGGCGCCTGCATCATCACTTCGGTGATCGGGACGTTCTTCGTCAAGCTGGGTGCCTCCAACAATATCATGGGCGCGATGTACAAGGGTTTCATCGTCTCAGCCATCCTTTCCGCCATCGTACTATACCCGGTGACCGACTGGATCATCGGCATGGGCGAAATCGGCGACACGGGCTTTTCCGGGATGGATCTGTTCTTCTGCGGCCTGGTTGGGCTGGCTATCACGGGGCTGTTGATTTGGGTCACCGAATACTACACCTCGACCGAATACCGCCCCGTGCGCAGTATCGCGCAAGCCTCGACCACGGGCCATGGCACCAACGTCATTCAGGGTCTGGCCATTGGCATGGAATCCACGGCCATTCCCGCCATCATCATCATCGCCGGTATTCTGTCGTCCTTTAGTCTGGCCGGTCTGATGGGCATTGCCATCGCCGTGACCACCATGCTGGCCCTGGCCGGCATGGTCGTGGCGCTTGATGCCTACGGCCCGGTGACCGATAACGCCGGCGGCATCGCCGAGATGGCGGAAATGGAAGAGGACGTGCGCAAGACCACCGATGCCCTGGACGCCGTCGGCAACACCACCAAGGCGGTGACCAAGGGTTATGCCATCGGTTCCGCCGGTTTGGGCGCCTTGGTGCTGTTCGCGGCCTACACCGAGGATCTGAAGTTCTTCGCGGCCAATGGGGACCAGTACAGCTATTTCAAGGGCGTGGTGGTCGATTTTGCCTTGTCCAACCCGTATGTGGTGGTCGGCCTGATCTTCGGCGGATTGCTGCCGTTCCTCTTTGGCGCCATGTCCATGACGGCCGTGGGCCGGGCGGCGGGCACGGTGGTCGAGGAAGTGCGCAGCCAATTCGCCAATGACCCGGGCATTATGAAGGGAACTTCAAAGCCGGATTACGGCCGCACGGTTGACCTTTTGACCAAGGCGGCGATCAAGGAGATGATCATCCCGTCCATGCTGCCGGTACTGGCGCCGATCGTGCTGTACTTCGTCATGCTGGCCATTGGCGGTAAGGGCGAGGCCTTCGCGGCCGTCGGTGCCATGCTGCTGGGCGTCATCGTCACGGGGCTTTATCTGGCCATCTCCATGACGGTTGGCGGCGGCGCCTGGGACAACGCCAAGAAATATGTCGAGGATGGCAACCTTGGCGGCAAGGGTTCGGAAACCCACAAGGCGGCCATCACGGGCGATACGGTCGGCGATCCCTATAAGGATACCGCCGGCCCGGCCGTAAACCCGATGATCAAGATCACCAACATCATGGCATTGCTGCTGTTGGGCGTTCTGTCGCACTGGAACTAGCGCGGGATCATCAAGCCATAAGTTGGACCCCGCCGGCCATGGCCGGCGGGGTTTTTCTTATTTCCGCTCGGCGATTTCAATCAAACTTGAAATACCCTAGTTTGAAAAACGGCCGATGTTGCCGAACAGTTGCTCGATCACGGTTATTTCGCGACCCCTGGTCGGCGTCGTTCGTTCGACCAGGATCAGGGCCTTGCCATCGGCGATGGTGTAATGCTTGATGCCGGTGAGCAGGCCATCTTTGTCGAAGTGAACCGCCAGGACATCCTGATCCAGCAGTTTTTCTTCGAAGAAAGCGATCTGTTCTGATTCCCGTTTCACATATAACCATGTCTCGCCGTTGAAATCGGCGACGGTTGTCGGCGAACCGAACAGGGAGGTCACGGAATCACGGTCATGCACGCCCGGACGCAGCTTATCCACCAAATCCTGGTCGGGGATAAAACCATGGCTGCTGTGCATGGGCGAGCAGCCTAGCAGGGCGGCCACGGCCAGGACGGCCAGCGAGCGACGGCCGGCGTGGTGTATAGTAGGTTTGAACAGTCTAAACATCGGCCGCGAACATGCCATTGTTGCCATTTCGGGTCAATCTAGTGATCGCATTATGAGAGGTGATAAGTGAAAAACTGGTTCCGCCGACGTGACAAGGGCGAGGATATCGCTCATGCGCTTTATCTTGGCGCCGTGGCCCAGGCCCGTCAGCCGGTATTTTACGCTGAACATGGGGTGCCCGATTCCGTGGATGGCCGCTTTGACCTGATCGTCTTGCATGTTTATTTGCTGTTGCAGCCACTCCATCGATTGGCCCAGGGTAATGAACTAAGCGGTGAACTGGGAAATGCAGGGGATGCCGCCGCGATTCGCGCCGGCGAAATTGCCCAATCCTTGTTCGACATCATGTTCGGCGACATGGACCGTTCCCTGCGGGAGATGGGGGTTTCGGATATTTCCGTTGGCAAACGGGTGAAGCATATGGCGAAATCATTCTACGGCCGGGTGGCGGCCTATGACGAAGGTTTGGCGGGGTCGGGCGAAATTTTGGCCGCGGCTTTGGAGCGAAACCTGTTTGGCACCGTCAGTCCGTTGCCCGAACATGTTGCCGCCATGGCCGACTATTTGTGCCGTCAGGCTGAACAGATGACAAAATTTGATGTCGACGATGTCCTGGCGGGCCGCATGTTATTCGCGCCGTGGCCTGGAAAAGGCATTGACCACTGAATTCGATGTCCCTATTTTGCGCCCGCGTTTGCCTCGGCCCTGTTTTGCGCAAGGGTCGGCGGCGCCCAACCTTGCCAGCCATGAAAATGGAGTATGAGCGTTGACCGAGAAACGGCCAATGCCGGAATTTAGCCGACCCGTGCAAGTCGACGCCTGTCCCGACGGCGGCGAGGCCGTTGTGCTGCGCGCGGCGGAAAAGGAATGCGCCGCGCTGGCCCGCCGGCTGGACCTGCTGGGCCTGTCCCGCTTGCGGGCCGAGGTTGGCATCCGGCGCACCGCGGCGGGATTGGTGCGGTTGAATGTTGATTTCTCGGCGAATGTGGTACAATCCTGCGTCGTCTCGTTGGAGGCGGTGCCGGGCGTGGTATCCGATCGTTTTTCCGTGTTGTGTGAAAGCGGCGAACAACGATCTGGGGGACGCAAGAAAAAGGGGACGGACCAGGCGGAAGTCTTCGTGGATCCGTTTGGCGACGATCCGGTCGAACCCCTGGAAGACGGCAAGATCGATTTGGGGGAATTGGTCGTGCAACATTTGTCCCTGTCCTTGGATCCCTATCCTCGCGCCTTGGGAGATGAGGGGGAAATGGACGTGACCAGCAGCGGCGGCTCCGATGGCGGCTCCAACGGCAGCATTGATGGCGTCACAACCAGTGCCGGCAGTGCCGGCAGCGGCGGCGATGAGGTGGCCGAAAGAAAAAATCCGTTTGCGGCCCTGCAGGA
>JAPYUH010000028.1:0-3107 GCA_029936195.1 Alphaproteobacteria bacterium | reverse complement strand
GCAGCGGCGGCGATGAGGTGGCCGAAAGAAAAAATCCGTTTGCGGCCCTGCAGGAATGGCGGGCGGAAAAAACGGCGTAGGGGCGCGCGCCATTCATTGGTATTATGGGCGCCTGAAAATTGTTATTCGATAGGTAAGTGAAGAAAATTGGGACCTCGCGGTCAATCGAAACCGTGTTATGTACCGCGTTGACCCGGACAACTTGGATGAAAATGTGAAGCTATGGCAGTACCTAAAAAGAAAATATCAACCGCCCGCCGCGGCCAGCGCCGCTCCCACGATGCCTTGAAGCCATCGGCCTATGCCGAATGCCAAAATTGTGGTGAGTTGAAGCGACCGCACCATGTCTGCCCGGCATGCGGCTATTACAATGATCGCGAGGTCAGCGAACCGTCAAGCGCGGCCTAGTGTTGGCCATGTTTGACATCGCGGCGCCCGGTCCACGCCCGTGACGACCAATATAACAATATCGCTGGATGCCATGGGGGGTGACAATGCTCCCGGCATGGTGATTGACGGTGCCGCCCTGGCGCGCGAACGTCATCCCAATTTGCGTTTCTTGTTGTTTGGCGACGAGGCGGTGATTGCGCCCCTGTTGTCGCGTCACCGCGCCCTTCGCGGTGTGGTCGAGGTGCGGCACACGGATGTACAGGTCAGCTCCAACGACCGGCCCAGCCAGGCCTTGCGCCACGGTCAGCAATCCAGCATGCGTCTGGCCATCAATGCGGTTGGCGAGGGGGAGGCGGGCGGTGTCGTTTCCGCCGGCAATACCGGCGCCCTGATGGCCATGTCGAAGTTCGTTTTGAAGACCATGCCGGGCATCGACCGGCCTGCAATTTGCAGCTTTCTGCCCACCTTGCGGGGGGAAAGCGTGATGCTCGATCTGGGCGCCAACGTGGAGTGCGGCCAAGATAATTTGGTGCAGTTCGCCATCATGGGCGCCGCCTTCGCGCGCACCATTCTTGGCTTGCCCCGGCCCACGGTCGGCTTGTTGAACGTGGGCCAGGAAGAGATGAAGGGCAACGAGGCGGTCAAGGGGGCCGCCGCGGTGCTTAATCAGGCGGATCTGCCCTTGCGGTTCCACGGCTTTATCGAGGGCGATGATATCGCCAAGGGTACCACCGACGTGGTGGTCACCGATGGCTTCACGGGCAATGTCGCTTTGAAGACGGTCGAAGGGACGGCAAAATTATTTTCGCAATTCCTGCGCACCGCATTCCGTCAATCGACGCTGTCACGGCTGGGTTATCTATTGGCCAAACCGTCCATGAAGGCGCTGCGCGACCGCATCGACCCACGCCATCACAACGGTGGCGTCTTACTGGGCCTGAACGGCGTCAGCGTGAAAAGCCATGGCGGCATGGATGACGTGGGCTTTGCCACGGCGATCGGCTTGACGGCGGACATGGTGGCGGACGATCTTATTGGCCGCATCATCGCGGATATGGCACACTTCTCGGATTCGGGTGACGTTACCGACGACCGCCCCAATGAAACACATGACTGGGCCGTGGCCCGGTAGCGCATGCCGAAAAAGTGATGCCAAATACATGATGCCGGGAAAATGATGAAGTCCGTTTTTATAGGATGCGGTGCGTATTTGCCGCAGCGCAGCCTCTCCAACGCGGAATTGGCCAAGACGGTCGATACCTCCGACGAGTGGATCGTCGCCCGCACGGGCATCTCGAACCGGCATATCGCGGCCGACGGCGAGTTGACCTCGGACCTGGCCTATAATGCCGCCGTGGAGGCCCTGGCGGCCGCCGGGATGGCTGCGACCGAGTTGGATCTGATTGTACTGGCCACGGCAACGCCGGATGAGACGTTCCCCGCCACGGCGACAACGGTGCAGGCCCGGTTGGGTGTTGCCGGTATTCCCGCCTTCGATGTTCAGGCGGTCTGCTCCGGCTTCATCTACGCGCTGGCCGTGGCGGATAATTTTATCAAGGCGGGACAGGCTCGCAATGTGCTTGTCATTGGGGCGGAGACCTTTTCGCGCATCCTCGATTGGGAGGACCGGACCACCTGCGTTTTGTTTGGCGATGGCGCCGGCGCGGTGGTGTTGCGGGCCGAGGCCACGAATGGCGATGCAGGAACAGCGCAGCGCGGCATCATGTCGACACATTTGCACGCGGATGGCCGTCATCATGACATGCTGTATGTAGATGGCGGTCCGTCGTCCACGGGCACTGCAGGATTTCTGCGCATGCGCGGCAAGGAAGTCTTTCGCCACGCCGTGGGTAATCTGGCCAGTGTTGTTGGCGAGGCGCTGGAGGCCAATAATCTGGACGCCGATGCCATCGATTGGCTGGTGCCCCATCAGGCCAATCAGCGGATTATCGACCATACCGTCAAAAAACTGAAGCTGCCGTCTGAAAAAGTTGTGTTGACGGTGGCACGGCATGGCAATACCTCGGCCGCTTCCGTGCCCCTGGCCTTGAACGAAGCAGTTTCCGACGGCCGGATAAAGCAGGGCGACGTGATATTGATGGAAGCCATGGGCGGCGGCTTCACCTGGGGCGCCGTGCTGGCCCGCTGGTAGGTTTTACAGCCTGATTGGCTCGGCGAGGGAGATCGCCCCGCCGCAAGCCGGAAGGTTCGGCGCTGATTGTTCGTGGCGAAATTGTGACCGGAATCGTTATATTACTTAAACAGCGCCCCGCATCCCTTTGATATTGACTGCAAACTTCCAATTTGCTAGGTTTCCTTCCCGGATACTACAATCAAATGTACGAGGGGGTGGCAGTGGCAGGCAATACTGTAACACGAGCACAATTGAGCGAGGCCGTATACCAAGAGGTTGGACTGTCGCGCAATGAATCCGCCCAGTTGGTCGAGTCCGTACTTGCAGAAATATGTGATAGTTTGGTTGAAGGAGAAACTGTAAAGGTTTCTTCTTTCGGCAGTTTTTCCGTTCGCCAAAAGGGCGGGCGGATCGGCCGAAATCCGAAAACCGGTGAAGAAGTACCGATTGCGCCACGCCGGGTTCTGGTCTTTCGCCCCAGTCATCTTTTAAAGGATCAAGTAAACCGCAACCTGACCGGAGCACCTGCCGGTGCGGCGATGTCGGTTGGCACCGATGACTGAAATTGATCCGGGCGCAACAA
>JAPYUH010000533.1 GCA_029936195.1 Alphaproteobacteria bacterium | reverse complement strand
ACAACCTTCAATTGAAGAGGTGTTATGGGCCGGCGGCGGGGGCGGAGATCACGTGGTATTGGCCGGTGCGCGGATTATCCAGCCGCGTGATGTGGCCGTCGGGCCAGCGAATTTCGATGGCCTTTACGGTGGAGGTTTTACCCAGCCCAAAGTGCAGGGTGGCCGGGTGTTGCGCGGAAAAGGAATCGCCCGAGAGCAGCCATTGCCGACGGGTTTCTCCGCCCGCCCGCACGGTGGCTACCGCGCCCAGGGGCGACCGGCCCGGCCCGCCGCGGAGGTGCACTCCAATCCAGTTGCCCTGCGTCGACCATGCGTTACGGATCAGGTGCACCACATCGCGCACTTGTTTGGCCCGGGCATCCCAATGCAGCTCGGTCACCAGCAAATCCGGCCGACCATCGGCGTCGAGATCCGCGCTCACCACCACGCGCGAATCAAACTCATGCGACACGCCGAGCAGGAAGGCGACATTCACAAACCCCTCGCCCGGCAGGTTCAGGTAAAACACATTGTGCTCAAACCCGTTCCACGAGTTGTGCGCCAGTTCGGACAAGGTTTCCTCAAAATATTTGTCCAACACACAGTCCCGCTTGGAGGAACCGGCGAAAATATCGTGCCGCCAAAAAGTGGTACAATAATCCTTGGCGGAATTGCGGCTGATGTTGCCATTGGCGATGAAGAGATCGCGGTCGCCATCAAGGTCAAAGTCCGCGCCGGCGACACCCCAGCTCCAACCGGCGCGGGCCACCTGATGATTATAGGGCGCCTGGGCAAAGCCATTCTTTCCGCCAAGGAAAAGGCGGTTGCCGTAGCCCATCTTCATACGGTGAGCCTGGTGCCCGGCAAATTCCTTGCGGCCGGCCTTCATGGTTTCCAAACGGCGCGCGGTGGTGGAGCCCATGCCGGTCATGTAAAGATCGAGGCGCCCATCGCCGTTGAAGTCACCGAGGGCGTGGCTCATACCGAAGCTGAAGCGATCCTCGCCGAGGGTGGCCGTGATGTCAGTGAAGCGGCCCTTGCCGTCGTTAAGATAAAGGTCGA
>JAPYUH010000532.1 GCA_029936195.1 Alphaproteobacteria bacterium | reverse complement strand
GGGCGCTAGTCCAGTTCCATGCCGTCCATGCCGGAGTTCTTGCGCACGCTCTCGCACATCTTTCGCAGGTGCGGACCCAGCTCGGAAGGATCGGCCATCTGGTCCATTTCCGCGCCCCGGCGCCAGCCTTCACAGACCGCCACCATGCCGCCGCCAGCCTGGATGATGCGGCCGGTCAGATCCTCCGCCTCCTGGCTGCACAGATAGACCACCGCCGGCGAGACCCAAGACGGTGCCCGCACGGCGATCTCTTCCTCGGTCATTTCGCGCAGACCCTCGGTCATGCGGGTATAGGCGGAGGGCGAGATGGCGTTCACCGTGACGCCGATGCGGCGCAGCTCGCGCGCGGCGATGATGGTGAAGGCGGCGATGCCGGCCTTGGCCGCACCATAGTTGGTCTGCCCCATGTTGCCGTAAATGCCGGAGGTCGAAGTGGTGTTGACGATGCGGCCGTTGGCGGGCTCGCCGGTATCCTTGTTCTTTTGCCGCCAATAGGCCGCCGCGTGGCGGGAGGGCGCGAAGGTGCCCTTCAAATGAACCTGGATCACTGAATCCCATTCTTCTTCGGTCATGTTGACCAGCATGCGGTCGCGCAGGATGCCCGCGTTGTTGACCAGGATATCCAGACTGCCATAGGTGTCGATGGCCTGGTCGATCATGTTCTTGGCGCCATCCCACGAAGAGACATCATCGCCGTTGACCACGGCCTCGCCGCCGCCGGCGATGATCTCGTTCGCAACTACCTGGGCCGGTGTGGTATCCGCGCCGGTGCCGTCCACGGCGCCGCCCAGATCGTTGACCACGACCTTGGCGCCTTCCTTGGCCAGCAGCAGGGCGTTTTCCTTGCCCACGCCACGCGCCGCGCCGGTTACGATGGCCACGCGGCCTTCACATAAATTTGCCATTGATGACACTCCCTTTGCATCTGTTTTTATGAGGCCGGAGCGCGGATCGCCCTGGGCCGAAATTGATCGTGTTGATTATCCATCTGCATAATTCAGATTGCGCCAACAAGCAAATGGGTAGGAACAAGGGCGATTA
>JAPYUH010000531.1 GCA_029936195.1 Alphaproteobacteria bacterium | reverse complement strand
CTAGAGCACCTCAGGATTGACCCAATGCATAACCTGCGTGTCTGAAGAAGTTTGTGCATTCGTGCGGGGTGAACTCGTCGAGCAAGTTTGCGATGACGCGCCAGAGTTCATCGACGGACCTCGCGGCGGCTTTTCGGAGCAAGGCCTTGAGCTTGGCGAACGCAAGTTCGATGGGGTTCAGATCCGGGGAATAGGGCGGCAGGTAGAGCAGGAATGCGCCGGTCATCTTGATCGCTTCACGCACGCCGGCAACCTTGTGGCTGGACAGATTGTCCATCACCACGATGTCGCCGGGGCCCAAGGTGGGCGCCAGCACCTGCTCTACATAGGCCTTGAAGGCGGCGCCGTTCATGGCGCCGTCCAGGACCATGGGGGCGGTGAGGCCGGTTGTCCGCAGGCCGGCGACGAAGGTGGTGGTCTTCCAGTGCCCCCAGGGTATTGCGGCATTCAGGCGCTGGCCTTTCAGGCTGCGTCCCCGAAGCCGGGCCATATTGGTCTTGGCCCCGGTTTCATCAATAAAGACAAGCCGTTCCGGCCTCAGCCAGTGCTGCCAATTGCGCCAGTGATGGCGCTTACGCGCCACATCGGCGCGTTCTTGTTCCGCCGCGTGCACGGTTTTTTATACCGGTAACCAAGCGCATGAAGCGTGTCGTTGATGCTTTGGCGCGAGATCGCGATCCCCTTGGCGGCCAGCCGATCACGAAGCTCGCTCAGGGTGATGTCCGGTTCCGTCGTCATCACCGCGTGCAGTCATGCTTTATGTTCGGCCAGCTTCCGCTTCTTTTGGCCACCCACGCGACCCGGGGCATAGCTGCCGGTCTCGCGCCAGCGGCGCACAAGCTTGATCGCGCTCGAAGCGCTCACCCCAAAACGCCGCGCCGCCGACCGAGCCGAAGACCCAGATCCAACTGCCTCGACAATGCGCTCACGAAGATCAAGAGAATGACCATACCCCATAGCGTACCCCCAGCCAGCTACAACACAACATCATGGGGTTAGAGAATCAGTCCCTACGAATCATGTCAATCCTGATTTGCTCTAG
>JAPYUH010000530.1 GCA_029936195.1 Alphaproteobacteria bacterium | reverse complement strand
AAGTGCCGCATCCGCGCAACGGCTATTCCTTGCTTTTCGACTTTTTCGGACGGGCTAGATGTCGGCCACGGAAAAATGTTTTGTGGAGTTTGAGGAGGCGGCTCAGTTCCTGGATGGGCGTTTTGTGGTCGGCCACACGGAGGTCGATGTAGCGATCGGTGACTCCACCGTAGCCGCCCTTCGCGCGCACCACCAGCAATGCGGCGGACTGCCGCCCGCGCTTGTCGCCGCCGGCGGCTTGGCCGGCTTCGAGCGCGGCCATCAGCCAATCGGCCAGTTCGGTTTTGGGTTGTTGGCGCGCTTTTTCAAATGCCGCCGCCATGTTTTTCACCACCGCTTCGCCAGCTAAAATATTTCCCTGCGCGGCAAAATGTTTTCCCGTCACGTGCCCCGCCCAATCCATACAGCGTTTGCCGGTAAAACTGGCGGCGCGGCCCTTGGCATCCACGATGCCCAGTTGGCGAAACTCGCGGCGGGCGTCCGGCGCGGTCAATGCCTTTACCACTTCCGCCGGCGATTTTCCCTTGGCCAATAACGCCAGCCCATCGGGCCCGTACTGGATGTTGGCCCACGATTGCGTGGCCACTGCCCCCACGCCCACCTTCGCCCACGGCACGACCGAACCCACGCTGAAAAATTTGCTCTGCACCGCCACTCCCAGTTCCCCCGTGGCAGGATCAAAAGCCACGATGGAAAACGTGGCAATGGGCGGCTCGGCGGCTTGTGTTTTAAGGCAGAGAACGCAGAGAACGCAAAGGATACGGGGGATGCGGTGCATTCGGGGAGGGTAACGAGTCCGGCGATTTTGAAAAGAAATTTGCCAACCGGCGCGGAGGCGGTACAACAAGCGCACGTATGAATACTTCTCTTTCGGACAAATGGGTTTTTATCACGGGCACGTCGGCGGGGTTTGGCGCGGAGGGGGCAAGGCACTTTGCGCGTGAGGGCGCGAATGTCATTCTCGGTGCGCGCCGTGTGGAGCGGCTGGAGTCCGTAGCCGCCGAATGCAAACAAGGCGGCGCGGCCTCGGCCCATTTTCATGAAC
>JAPYUH010000529.1 GCA_029936195.1 Alphaproteobacteria bacterium | reverse complement strand
CAGGCCAGGATCGGCCAACGGGTGATGGATCACCATTATGCGGGCTGTGGCGTCTGCAATGATTGCCGCAGCGGCTGGTCGCAGCTGTGCCCCGAGGGGATCACCGTTTACGGGGCCACGGGCCATGGCGCGCACGCCAAATACATGAAAGTGCCGGTGCGGACCCTGGTGCCGTTGCCCGACGAACTATCATTCGAGACCGGCGCGGCCATTTCCTGCGGCACGGGAACGGCCTTTGGTGCCCTGCGACGGATCGGTCTGACCGGGCGGGATACCTTGGCGGTATTCGGCCAGGGGCCGGTGGGGCTGTCGGCGGTGCAATTGGCAACCGCCATGGGCGCACGGGTGATTGCCCTTGATGTTGGCCCCGAACGGCTGGAATTGGCGAAGGGTTTTGGGGCGGAGGTCTGTATCGATGTCAGTGCCGATGACCCGGTAGCTGCCATCAAGGCGCTGACCCATGGCGCGGGCGCGGATCGTGCCCTGGACTGTTCCGGCGCGGCGCCGGCCAGATTGGCGGCGGTGCAGGCGACACGGACCTGGGGCACGGTCGGTTTCGTCGGCGAGGGGGGCGATGTGACCCTGGATGTCAGCCGCGACATGATCCGCAAACAGATGACCATCGTTGCCTCCTGGACCTTCTCGGCCGTGGGCCAGGCCGAATGCGCCCGGTTCGTGGCGGATCGCAAGATCGACGTGGATGCCCTGTTCACCCACCGTTGGTCCCTGGATCAGGCGGAAGAGGCTTATCTGTTGTTCGATGGGCAAACCACCGGCAAGGGGGTATTCCTGTCGTAGCCGGATTATTCTGGTTCTGATGCTCGGTGCGGGCGAGTGGGAAGATCAGGTCGCATGAGTGTGATACGTTGCCCATCGAAATATAAAAAGGAATACCAATGAGCCGGATCGCCATCGCGGGATTTATGCACGAAACCAATACGTTTGCGCCGATGAAGGCCGATTGGGAGGACTTCGTCCGGGCCGAAAGTTTCCCCGGGCTATCGGTTGGCGATGAAATCATGTCCGTCATGCCGGGCAAGAATATCGCCA
>JAPYUH010000287.1 GCA_029936195.1 Alphaproteobacteria bacterium | reverse complement strand
ACCAGCAACTGGCACGCCAAGGTCGCCCGCAAGGACTACATGGTCGGTCTCAACGCGACAGGCATCGGCGTGGACGATCCGGACGCTAACTTCTACGAAAACTATTCCTGCGGCTCGCAGCGCAACTATACGGGCTACTGCAAACCGGAAATGGAGAAACTGTTCAAACAGCAATCCATGATGGAGGATCAGGCAGCGCGTAAAAAGTTGGTCTGGGAAATCGACAAGAAGCTGCAGGAAGACGCGGCCCGACCGATTATATACCACAGCAAGGCGGCGCAGTGCTGGCAGCCGTACGTGCACGGCTTCGTCACCCATGTGAACAGCCTTTATAACAACTGGCGCATGGAAGACGTCTGGATGGACAAGTAGGTCCAGGCTTATTGGCCAAAGGCCGGGACGCCCCGCGAAGATTATCGCGACGGCGTCCCGGTCGGCCTAATTTGGCCAGCAACCCTTTTTGCTTTATGACTTTCTTACAGCGTTATTCCAGGCACGGGCGGGGTAGAAATTGGCCACATATTTAGTCAAACGATTTCTATTGATGGTGCTGACCCTGGTCGGAATATCCATCATCATCTTTGTGCTGCTGCGGCTGATGCCAGGCAATATCGCGGACATCATGTTCGATTCCGCCGGCTTCGTTGATCCGGCGGAAAAGGCCAAGATCGAAAAAGAGCTGGGCCTGGATCTGCCGATCCCGGTGCAGTACTTCCATTGGATCAAGGGGATGCTGGTCTGGGATCTGGGCTTCTCCTATGTCTCGGAAATGCCGGCGGTCGATGAATTGGGCCCACGCATTCCCATCACCGCGAAACTGGCGGCATTGGCCCTGGGCTTTTCCATATTGTTTGGGTTGCCCCTGGGCGTTATCTGCGCGGTGAAGCAGGATACCGCGCTTGATTATACCCTGCGGGTCATTTCCCTGAGTGGTCTGTCCCTGCCGTCGTTCTGGCTGGGCCTGCTGATCCTGATGTTCTTCGTGACCTACCTGAACGACATACCAATCTATTTGGATCCGCCGGAAAACCTGTGGGACGAACTGGTGCTGTATTCCATACCGGCGGCGGCGGTGGGATTCAGATCCTCCGCCCTGATCATGCGCCTGACCCGATCATCCATGCTGGAGGTCATGCGCCAGGACTATATCCGCACGGCGCGTTCCAAGGGCGCCTCGGATAATTCCATCAACTATCATCATGCCCTGAAGAACGCGGTGCTGCCGGTAACGACGATTATCGGTATCGAGGCGGCGTTCCTGATCGGCGGTCTGATCATTACCGAGACGGTCTTCAATATTCCCGGCGTGGCGCATTTCCTGGTCGAGGCGATCTTGATGCGGGATTACCCGATTGTGCAGAGCCTGGTCATGCTGATCGCCCTGGTCACGGTGTTGATCAATTTTGGGGTCGATCTGTTGTACGCGGTTTTGGATCCGAGGATCAAATATGCCGACTAGAACAATTTGTTTCATAAAGGACGACGGCAATGGCTGATATCGACCATCAAGCCGAACTGATCAAGGCCGGTGCCCACGTCTCCGGCCTCTGGGACAAGACGATGTTCTATGCCCGGCGCTATCCCCTGGGCGCCATCGGCGCGGTGATCATGGTGATTTTTGTATTCTCGGCCATATTCGCCGACGTCCTTGCCCCTCACGACCCGTTGCAGACCAAGGCCAGGGCGTCCCTGTCGCCGCCGACGACCGAATTCGTCTTGGGCGCGGACATGATGGGACGGGATATGCTCAGCCGGATTATCCATGGCGCCCGGATCTCACTGACGGTGGGTGTGGCATCGATCCTGCTCGGCGGCTTCATCGGTGTATTTATTGGCTTGATGTCGGGCTATCTGATGGGCTGGTTCGACCTGCTGATGCAGCGCCTGATCGATATCATGCAGGCGCTGCCGCTGTTGGTGCTGGCGCTTGTGATGGCGGCCTCGTTGGGGCCGTCGCTGGAGAATACGGTCCTGGCCATTTCCATTCCCTTGATACCGAACGTCGCCCGGGTGGTGCGATCCTCCACCTTGTCATTGCGCGAGATGCCGTTTGTCGAGGCGGCGCGGGCGGCGGGGATGAGCGAAATGCGCGTGGCCGTGCGCCATGTCCTGCCCAATATTCTGGCGCCGTTGATCGTCCTGTTCACGGCCCAGCTTGGCGCCGCCATTCTGGTCGAGGCCTCGCTCTCCTTCCTCGGGCTCGGCGTGCCGGAACCGCATCCGTCCTGGGGCCG
This sequence comes from Alphaproteobacteria bacterium, assembly GCA_029936195.1. Taxonomy (GTDB): domain Bacteria; phylum Pseudomonadota; class Alphaproteobacteria. The sequence continues at coordinate 2,494 of JAPYUH010000287.1, read as the reverse complement.
CATGCTGTCGGAATCGGCCGCCGAGTATGTCCGCGTCGCACCCTGGCTGGTGATTTTTCCCGGTCTGGCGATCTCCCTCGCCGTGTTCGGCGCCAACCTGTTTGGCGACGCTCTGCGCGACATCCTCGACCCAAGACAGCGCAGTTAGGCAGCAGCAGTATGACAGACATGGCAAATCAGGACCTGAATACTGCCGCGCGGGCGGAACCCCAGGCCGATGAACTGGCCTTGGAAGTGGATGGACTGCAGACGTATTTCTTCACCCGACAAGGTGTCGTCAAGGCGGTGGACGGTGTCTCGTTCAACCTGCGCAAGGGCGAGACCCTGGGGATCGTCGGCGAGTCCGGTTGCGGCAAGAGCATTACCGCGCTTTCCGTGATGCGCCTGGTGCCTGAGCCTCCCGGCCGGATTATCGGCGGCCAGGTGAAGCTGGACGGTGAAGATCTTCTGGCCTTGAGCGAAGCCGAGATGCGGGGCGTCCGCGGCAACGACATCTCGATGATTTTTCAGGAACCGATGACCGCGCTAAACCCGGTACTGACCATCGGTTATCAAATTGCCGAGGCGTTGATATTGCATCAGGACTATTCCAAGGCCCAGGCATTGGAGCGGGCGGTGGAGATGCTGGACCTGGTCAAGATCCCCGAACCGGAACAGCGCGCCAAGGAGTATCCGCATCAACTGTCGGGCGGCATGCGGCAACGGGCCATGATCGCCATGGCCCTGGCTTGCAATCCAAAAGTGTTGATCGCCGACGAGCCGACCACGGCCCTGGACGTTACCATCCAGGCGCAGATCCTGGACCTGATCGTACAATTGCAGGAACGTCTGGGTACGGCGGTTATTCTGATCACCCATGACCTGGGCGTGGTCGCGGAAACTGCGGAACGGGTGGTTGTCATGTACGCCGGCCGCAAGGTGGAAGAGGCCGATGTGGTGCCGCTTTTCGCCGAGCCCATGCATCCCTATACCCACGGCTTGATGGCCTCGGTGCCGCACCTTAAAATCATGAGCGGCGCCGAACAGGCCGTGGCGGAACGGTTGGAGGAAATCCCCGGCATCGTGCCGCCCCTGAACGATCTTCCGCCAGGCTGCGCCTTCGCGCCGCGTTGCGAGTTCGCCGATGACCGTTGCCTGGCGGAATATCCGGTCTACGAGGAAAAACGGCCCGGCCATTGGGCCGCCTGTTGGCATTCCGACCGTTTGTATGGAGGTGGGAATGACCGAAGCAACTGAATCCTTGGCGCAGGCGTCAACCAATGGCGGCGAACCACCGTTGCTGGACGTCATTGATCTAAAGAAACACTTTCCCATCAGCAAGGGTTTGTTCTCGCGCAATAGCGGCCAGGTTTATGCCGTCGACGGCGTCAGCTTTCACATCAACCAGGGCGAAACCCTGGGTCTGGTAGGGGAAAGCGGTTGCGGCAAATCGACCGTGGGGCGCACGGTGCTGCGTCTACTCGACCCGACCGACGGCACGATCAAGCTGAATGGCCGCGATATCACGCATCTGAGCAAGACCGATATGCGGCCCGTCCGGCGCGATATGCAGATCATCTTTCAGGACCCCTATTCCTCGTTGAACCCGCGCATGTCGGCGGGCGATATTGTCGAGGAGATGCTGCGTGTCCACGGCATCGGCACGCCGGCCGAGCGCAAGGAACGCGTGGCGGAATTGTTCGAGCGCGTGGGCCTGCGCAAGGCGCAATTGGAGAGCTTTCCGCACGAATTTTCTGGCGGCCAACGCCAACGTATCGGCATTGCAAGGGCTCTGGCCCTGAACCCCAAGGTGATCATCGGCGACGAGCCGGTCTCGGCCCTGGATGTTTCGATCCAGGCCCAGGTAATTAATCTGTTGATGGATTTGCAGGCGGAACTGAACCTCTCCTACCTGTTCGTCGCCCATGATCTGGCCGTGGTCGAGCATATCAGCCACCGAATTGCCGTGATGTATCTCGGTAAAATCGTCGAATATACGGACAAGAAAACTCTCTTTACCAATCCGCAACACCCATATACCGAAGCTCTGCTTTCGGCGGTACCCATACCCGACCCGACGGTCCGGCGCAAAAAAACAATCCTGCAGGGTGACGTACCAAGTCCGATAACACCGCCGCCGGGCTGCCATTTTCATACGCGCTGCCCTTATGCCGAGGCACGCTGCACCATTGATGTACCGCCATTGAAGGAGTACAGCCCCGGTCATATGGTGTCCTGCCATCTTCGATGATTTGAATCGCCAATTAGGTAAGTACCCCATGATCAATGGCATGGCGCGACCCAGGCAGCCTGTCTGACGTCCAATATTGCTAATGGATTTCAACCCCGCGAAGTCGGCTTTGGGTCACGAAGAGACATAAAAAATGCCTTATGTGATCATCGAAGCTGGGTGCATAGCGGACATCGATTTAGGGCCGCGATCATCCAATGCCACGCCAAAGAGGCGGTCTTAGGAGGGGCTTGAGAAAAAATGCGGCGCAGGTAATTTGGACCA
>JAPYUH010000286.1 GCA_029936195.1 Alphaproteobacteria bacterium | reverse complement strand
AATAATGGTATAGGTAGTGACAAGCGTCAAACGCCATGCATGGAAGGAATTCGTTGATGCTGCGATCTCGCAAGTTCAAGAGGCGGGCGCGACTGAGATGATCTCCGTTTTGTTGGAGACGGAACCCGGCGCCAAGGACCGTACCTTGGATTATCTACAGGGTCGCCTTTAGCCCCTGGCTCTCGATTAGAAACGGCCCGCTCTCATACTAGAGCGGGCCGTATCAGACTATAGTAGCCACTACAGGCGTTACTATCTAAACGTGACCGTAGGACAACATGGCGTCGGCGACTTTTACAAAACCCGCGATGTTGGCACCGGCAAGATAATTTACCGGGCCGCTTTCCTGGGTGCCGTATTCGACACAGCTGTCATGGATGTCCTTCATCATACCCTCAAGCAGACTACGGAGGTGATCCTCATCCCACGCGATGCGTGCGCTGTTTTGGCTCATCTCGAGACCTGAGACGCCGACACCGCCAGCGTTCACGGCCTTGGCCGGGCCGAACATCACGTTGGCCTCTGTAAAGGCGTCTACTGCCGCCTGTTCACATGGCATGTTGGCTGCTTCTGCAACGGCCTTCACGCCGTTCTTAATCAACGTCGCAGCGTCGTCGCTGTTAACTTCATTTTGCGTCGCCGACGGCAATGCGCAGTCAACCTCTACACCCCATGGTCGCTTGCCCTCGTGAAACTCTATATTATTGAACTCAGCGGCCGCTTCCGAGATGCGGCCCCGGCGCACATTTTTGAGCTCCTTGACCCAGTCAATTTGCTCCTGAGTAAAGCCGTCAGCACAATGCACGAAACCACCCGAATCCGATAGAGTAAGCGGTTTGCCGCCAAGTTGTAGGGTTTTTTCCGCCGCATGGGTTGCAACATTACCCGAACCCGAGATTGACACTCGCTTACCTTCCAAGCTGTCGCCGGCATGTTCAAGCATGTTCCGCAGGAAGAACATGGCGCCGTAGCCTGTCGCTTCAGTGCGCATCTTCGAACCACCGAACTCAAGCCCTTTGCCGGTCAATACACCGACAAAGCGGTTGGTGATGCGTTTGTACTGGCCAAACATATAACCGATTTCTCGGCCGCCAACACCGATGTCACCTGCGGGGACGTCGGTATCCTCACCAATATGGCGATAGAGTTCGGTCATGAAGGATTGGCAAAACCGCATGACTTCGTTGTCGCTTTTGCCCTTGGGGTTGAAGTTGGCCCCGCCTTTGCCACCACCCATGGGAAGGCCTGTTAGGCTGTTTTTGAAGGTCTGCTCGTAGCCAAGAAACTTCAGGATACTTAGGTTAACGCTCGGGTGGAAGCGGAGGCCGCCTTTGTAGGGCCCAATCGCGCTGTTGAACTGGACACGAAATCCCCGGTTAGTACGCACATTACCTTCGTCGTCCGTCCAAGGGACGCGGAAGTACATAACGCGCTCAGGCTCAGCCATCCGCTCCAAAATCTGGTTCTCATGGTATTTTGGCTTATCAGCAATGTAAGGGAATATGGATGCCGCTACCTCAAAAACCGCTTGTTGAAACTCTGGTTCTCCCGGATTGCGATGCTCGACACCTTCCATATAACGTTCTAGATATTCATTAGTCTTAGCATCAGTAGCGTGTGATTTTGACATGTTAATTTGTCCCCGTCGTTGGTCGTTGTTTGGTTTTGCAATTGAGCCGTAAAAGGCAATTCACCGTTTAACAATTTTTTTTAGACAGCGACATTGTTGCACAAAAACATTCTGGTGGGCTAATGCTAATGTCACGCTGTTGTTCCTTAAGGTGCGGCATTCTTGGCAGTGCATTTGTATTTATTCCATTGCAACACTATCTGCCCTTCCTGGGGGAAACAATTGTGCCAACTTAGTTTGTGAATCTTGGGTGTAGGCAGTTTATTATCACTGTAGGTGTTTGGTGATATTGCCAAATTTCAGCCGTTTTAGATTACCGCCGCTGGGAACCATGGCGGAGGCTGTTGTAGCATAGCCATGGGCCGGTTAGTGAATTTATGTGCTCATAATTGTGCAGTGCTTCGCCGACAGGAAATTCAATATGGATAGGCGGACAAGTTAAAAGCTAGACTGAAAGAGGCCGTTAGATTGGGAGGAACATCATGGTGGGGAACAACAGATTTGACATCGATGAATTGGTGGAGCCGGACCGAGTGCATCGAGCCTGTTATGCGGACGAGGATATCTTCGAACGGGAGATCCGGCAAATTTTCAACAAATCCTGGATTTACGTGGGCCATGAATCGCAAATCCCCAAGTCAGGTGACTATGCCACAACGGTGATCGGCCGGCAGCCGGTGATCATGGTTCGCCACCAGGACCGCTCCATCCATGTGCTCTATAATCGCTGTCCCCATAGGGGCGCTCTAATGTGCAACCAGAAGTCAGGCAATACGGGTAGCGTCTTTACCTGCAGTTATCACTCCTGGCAATACAAACTGGATGGCAAGGTGCGCCATATCCCAATTCAGGATGGCTATGACAACACCCGTTTCAGCCTTGAAGATCCCAATTTCCATATGAAACCCGTAGCGCGGATGGAAATCTATCGCGGTTTCGTTTTTTCATCTTTGTCGCTGGGTGGCCCGGATCTGAAATCCTGGCTGGGCAACGCCATTGCCGGCATTGATGACATGTGCGACCGGGCGCCCGAGGGGGAGGTTGAGGTCGTGCCAACCTGTTTTCGCATGATCCAGAAATATCGCCGGCATCCCTTATCTGACCTATCTGATCGGGGTTTCCTTCGTCGGCGTGACGGACCGTATAGATGCCCGGAGGATGCTGATCCTCGGCGCCTTGATCAACGTTGCCGGCTACGGCGGCATGGGTTTCGCCGATGGTTTCTGGAGCGCCATGTTCTTCCGTACCCTTCAGGGTCTGGGCCTGGCCTGGACTTTCATGCCTGGCGTCAAGGCCATTGCCAACCGGGTGGCGGGCGCCAACAATATTAGTGGCAACGGGGGGCGGGCAACCTCTCTCTATGTTTCTTCCTTTGCCGTCTGTTCATCGTTTTCCCTGGTCATCGCGGCGGAAATCTCGACAGCCTTCGGTTGGCAATGGGCCTTTGCCCTGCCCGCGATCTCCAATCTGGCGGCCGCCGTCCTGATCCTCATTTTGTTGCCGCCCGTGGTGCCGGCGGGCGCGGTAGACAACAAGGCGCCGTTCAAGGTCGTTCCCAACTTCCGGCCGGTGCTTCGCAACCGCACGGCGCTTGGCTATGTCATCGCCTCCTTCACGCATAATTTCGAATCACTCGGCGTGCGCGCCTGGACCGTGACGTTTCTGACTTGGGCGGCGGCAACTCGCCCGGATATCCCGGCGGATTTCAACGTGCCCCTGGTCGCCACCCTGTTGATCCTGATCGGCGTGCCGACGTCCCTGGCGGGGGGCGAGCTGGGCCACCGCATCGGCTATGGCGCGGCCGCATTCCTGGTCATGGCCGCCTCCGCCCTGGCCGCCGTCTTCGTGGGTTTCTCCGCCGCCTGGACCTTGTGGGCGCTGGTCGGCTTGGTGCTGGCGCACAATGTTTTCGTGCTGGCGGATTCAGGCGTCCTGAGCGGCGGCGCGGTCAACGCGGCGGCGCCTGGACAGGCAGGCAATACAGTCGCCGCCTTTGGCGCGGCGGCGGCCGCGGGCGGCCTGGTGGGGCCGGTGATCTTCGGCATCATCTTGGACCGGACCGGAGGTGGTCAAACCGCCACCAGCTGGGGCTGGGCCTTCGCCTCGCTTGGCGTTGCCATCTTTGTGGGCGCCCTGGCCGTGCGGCTCCTGTCCTGGCGCGGCCCTTAAGGTTTGACTTTCGCCTACCGGCCCTCGAAGACCGGCTTGCGTTTTTCCATGAACGCCGTGCGACCTTCGGTGAAATCCTCGCTGTCGAAACAGGCCTTGATCTGGGCTTCCAGGGCCGCCATGTTGCGCTTTTCCGGGTCTTTCAGAACCTCTTTGACTGTCGCCTTGGCGGCACGAATGGTCAGCGGCGCGTTGTCTTTGATCATGGCGGTATATTCATCCACCACAGCCTCCAGTTGATCGATGGGCACCACGCGGTTCACCAGGCCCATTGCCAGGGCCTCTTCGGCGGTGAACCGGCGGGCGGTAAAGAAGATTTCCTTGGCCATGGCCGGGCCGACAAGGGCCGTCAGATTATTCAGGCCGGCGAAACCATAGCCAAGTCCCAAGCGGGCCGCGGGCACAGCATATTGGGTATCATCGGCCGCGATGCGGATATCGGCCGCCAGGGCCACGGCCACGCCGCCGCCGATACAGAAACCCTGGATCATGGCAATCAGCGGCTTTTGCAGATTCGCCATGCCCCGGTGCGCCCGGGCCGAGGCGGCGTTATATTTTTCTTCCGAGGCGGCGGAATTACGGTTTTCGGCGAACTCCGAAATATCAGCGCCCGAAACGAAAGCCTTGTCGCCGGCGCCCGCCATGACCACCACGCGGATATCGTCATCGGCCTGAAAATCTTCCATGGCTTCGCCCACAGCTTCCCACATGGCCATGGAGACGGCGTTGCGGCGGGCGGGGTTGTTAAAGATCAGCCAGCCCACGCCGTCTTCCTTGCGGGCGATCATCTTGTCGGTCTTGAGTTGCATGGGCGGAAAACCTTCATATTGAAAACCAAGGGAGGCTCCTTGTAACGCACGGGGGGTCAAGATGCCATTTGCTTCTGCGCCGGCGTCGGGCATCATGGTCAAAAGCATTTTTGATGTTGGCCGATCCGCCCGCTCCCCCACCCGGCCACCCATTGATGATTACG
>JAPYUH010000285.1 GCA_029936195.1 Alphaproteobacteria bacterium | reverse complement strand
CAGGCCGCCGACGCCGGCATCGGGCCGATGGACATCCCCTTCCAGGCCGGTCAGGTCGCGCTGGAGAGCAAGGCCTATTGGGAGAATGTGCCGGATGGCAATTTCGCTTTCGTGCAACGTATCGGCACGCCGTCGAGCTTGTGGAGCAAAAAGGCGCTGGCATTGAACGAAGCCTACAAGGCGGTTACCAAAAGAGGCGTCATCGAGAGCTATTCGATGGAAGCTTATGATTCGATCGCCATTCTCGCGCAGGCCATGAACGAGGCCGGCACGACCGACGGCGCCGCCGTCGTTTCGGCGTTGGAGAACATCAGCCACGAAGGCACCCTGGGCCGCATCTACTTCCCTTACGGAAGCAAGAAGGATCCGAGCGCCGATGGCAAGGGCGACGAGTGGTGGCACCAATGGCCCGACCCCGCCATGACCATGATTCAATATCAGAAGGAAGGCCAGAGCTCGGTCGATGCTCCGATCGTCTGGCCGGATTCCTACAAGACGGGTGACCCGATCTACGTCAACCGGTAGGTTCGTTCGCAAGAACCGGAACAAAAACACCGCCGGTGGCAATCGGATTTACTGATTTGCCGCCGGCGGAATTTTTCAATCCGACGGTTCACGGCTCGAAATTGGGCGAGGTGGCGGGTGGAATTCTCATACATATTCTGGACTGTACTATCCTGGATGATCTTCTGGAGCGTAGTGGGTAGTTTCGTCACCCGTCGCATCTACCTGAAACGGGATCTCGATACATCCAACGCCGCTTTCGTCGGCTCCATGATGGGGGCCTCGATCGGACCCTTCGGTCTGGTGCCATTGTGCCTCAACACGCCCGACCTCACGAAACGTTTGATGGTGGCGCCGGCCTTGGCGGCGGTCGCCGTTCTCATGATTGCCTTTGCCTTCGCCGACCCGGAAAACTATTGCGTCACGAGCAGCTCATTCGTCGCCTCGCAGATCGTCAATGGCCTGATTATTGGCATCATCTACGGTTTCATGGCGCTGGGTCTATCGCTGATCTTTTCCATCCTGGGCGTGGTCAGTTTCGCGCACGGCGAATTCTATATGATCGGCGGAATGATCACCTATTTCATGACCTCCGTCTGGTTTCCCGGTCTGAACCCCGCCATAGCCATCCTCGCCGCCTGCGCATTCACGTTTTTGCTCGGCGCGGTGTTCGAGCGGCTGTTCCTGACCCCGATGTATGAGGGCAAGGTCGACAGACCGGTCGAATACGGCATCCTGGTGACCTTCGGCCTGGCCTTCACCCTGCAATATTTCGTCCAGGCCACGGCCGGCGCCAACCCGTTCAAGGCCAGGCGCTACCTTGATTTTCCGGTTCTCCGCCTGCCATCTTCGGAAGACCCTTGGCTGCTCAGGACCAGCCGCGGAAGCCTGGAACTGTTCGAGATGATCACCATTTCCAACCCGCGCCTGATGGCCGCCGGAACCTGCATCCTGGTGTTGATCGCCCTGTTGTATTTCATGCGCCGCACCTGGACCGGCAAGGCCCTGCGCGCCGTCAGTCAGGATCGGGAGGCGGCCGCCATTGCCGGGATCAACCCGGACCGTATGAATATGCTGGCCTTCGCGCTCGGCGGCATGATCGCCGCGCTTGCCGGTGCCATGCTGGTACAGGCCTTCTCCTGGCTGCCGCAGGTTGGGGCAATCCCGGCATTGCGATCCTTTGTCATTGTTGTCCTGGGCGGGCTTGGCTCTCTTCCCGGCGCTTTCCTCGGCGGCATCATCGTTGGTCTGGTGGAGGCCGCGGGCACGGGTTGCATCCCCGATACTCAGCGGGCGGCTTCCTATATTCCCGCTTACAGCATGATTGTCCTAACCCTGACATTGTTGCTGAGACCGACGGGCCTGTTTGGTCGTAGGTTCGCCGGCGGCGCGCACGGAAAGTTCTAATGAAAAGACAGCATATACCGGCGCTGGCAGGGCTACTCATCGTCGCTTTCTTCATGGCCTTTCCGTTCCTCTACGGCGCCAACGACTACCGCTACATCATGTCCTTGCTCATCGCCGGGTTCTACTACGCGATCCTCGCGTCGAGCTGGTCCATGCTGGCCGGGTACGCCGGACAGTTCTCGTTCGGTCACATGGGCTTCATGGGTGTCGGGGCCTATACGGCGGCTCTGTTCAGCCATTATTTTTACCTCTCGCCCGTGCCGACCGAACTGTGCACCGAATTTCTCATCGGTAATCAGTATCTGGTCATCGTCGACGCCATCGGCGTCACCTCGTCGACCCTGAACCAGGACTGTTTGCGCCAGGCTCTGACGATCTGGGACGGCAGCGTTCAGGTCACGCCCATGCCGGTCTGGCTTGGGATCGTGCTGGGCACGGTCATGGGGGGCCTGTTCGGCCTTTTGATCGGCCTTCTTGTCCTGCCTTTGCGAGCCGCGTATCTGGCCTTGTTCACGTTAGGGTTTTCGGAGATATTGCGCGCCACGATCAGTGGCGAAATCGCTATTACCCGGGGCCAGGCGGGGATCGAGATGCCGTATCTGTTCGAGCAGGGTATAACCTTGTTCGGCCGGTACTACGATAAGACTGACAAGATACCGCCGTATTTCGTCATGTTCTTCCTGCTATTGACCTGTCTCGCCATCCTGTATTATCTGGCTAGTTCCAAATTCGGCCTGTTCGTGCGCGCCCTGCGCGAGGATCAGGACGCGGCGGCGGCGCTCGGTGTCAACACCACGCGATACAAGATTATGGTGTTCGTCATTACCTCGATGATGGCGGCGCTGGCGGGCGCTGTCATGGGGTATTATGTCAATATCATTTCGCCCAACAATTTGATGATCCTGCAAATGAGTCTCGTGGTCGCCATGGCGGTCATCGGTGGGATCGAGAATATATTCGCGGCCGCGATTGGCGCGATCATCATCCAGTTCGTGCTGGAGATATTGCGCAATTCCTTCGAGATCGGTCCCTTTACGGTCGATATGACGATCTGGCGGCTGGTAATCTTCGGCGTTCTGCTCATGTTGACCCTCCGGTTCGCCCGCAACGGGCTGATCATACCTATCATCGATTATTTCTCGCGCGGCCATGTCGCCGCCGAGACCGTGGCCAAACGCACGGCGGGCATTGATAAGGCGGAGGGCCGGTCATGACCAAATTGGTGGTGCATAACCTGAATAAGCGCTTCGGCGGCCTGCATGTTCTCAAGGACGTAAATTTCGAGATAGAAGGGCCTGAATTAATCGGTCTGATCGGTCCCAACGGCGCCGGCAAGACGACCCTGACCAATATTCTGGACGGCGCGATCAAACCCAACAGCGGCACGGTCTACCTCAACGACAGGCGCATCGATCAACTGGAGCCCTATGAGGTGGCGCGGGCCGGTCTCGGGCGCACATTTCAGGTAACCCGTTCTTTCCGCCGCATGACGGTTCATGAAAACCTGCTGGTTCCGGCATTGGCCTTGGATCACGGCCTCGACCGCACCGAAATAAACGACAAGGCGATGGAAGTTCTGGAGTTCCTGACTTTAGATCATCTGCGGAACGAATATGCTCAGTCTTTGTCCGGAGGGCAGCAGAAACTGCTAGAGCTCGGCCGACTGCTGATGCTTGATGCGGATATCATCATTTTGGACGAACCATTTGCTGGTGTTCATCCAACGTTGATGAAAATCATCTACGACTACATCGGCCGGGTGAATGACGCCGGCACGGCGATCATCCTGATCAGCCACCAAATGGATTCCATTTTTTCACTCTGTAAGCGCCTCCTGGTACTTGATTATGGCAATTTGATCGCCGATGGAACGCCTGACACGGTCAAGAACGATCCAGCCGTGATCGAGGCTTATCTTGGCGTCGATGATGACGAAACGGATGTGACGACAGGGGACCAGGCCGCGCCATGACCGATAATTCCGACATCCAATCAACGTTGGAAATCAAGGGCCTCGACGTTGGCTACTACAAGGATCTGAACATCCTTCAGAACTTGGATATCAAGGCGCGAAAGAACAAGATTACCGCCATTCTCGGAGCCAACGGGGTCGGCAAATCGACCGCCCTGAAAGCCGTATTCGGCTTCTTGCGTCCCAATGCGGGAGACATTCTGCTGGAGGGGGAAAGCATCATCGACGTGCCGACCCATCACCGGATATTGAAAGGGCTGGCCTATATTCCCCAGCAACCCGGCGTGTTCAAGGACATGACGGTAGAGGAGAATCTCGAATTGGGAGGGTGGACTTTCCGCCGGAACAAAAAACGGGTTCGTGACAAGATCGAAGCGAATTATGAACGTTTCCCGGTCCTGAAGGAAAAGCGCAAGCAAATCACCGGAGAGTTGTCGGGTGGCCAGCAGCGCATGGTCGAAATCGGCCGGACGCTGATGGCTGAACCCAAGATGCTGTTGATCGACGAGCCGACGGCGGGCCTGTCGAAGATGCTGGCCGCGGAAGTCTACGAAATGCTCTCGGTGCTGACCGTTCGTGACAACCTGACCATTCTTATTGTGGATCAGGAAATCCGCCAGGCCCTGAAGATCGCCGATTACGTCTACGTGCTTGAGCTCGGGCGGAACAAATACGAGGGGCAGGCCGAAGAGTTTGATGATCTTGAAAAAGCTTTTTGGGTCGATTGAACTGTTAATGCGGCCCTCCATAGGTCGCCGTATGTCCGGGCCCGGCCTTCCGGACCACGGCTTTGGGCGCAGCGAAGGCGAGTTCGTAGCTCAAGCCGTTAGAGACTTGATTGCCGCTGTCGGAGCAAAGACGGCGTACATCGTGCCGGGATCACCGTGGGAG
>JAPYUH010000284.1 GCA_029936195.1 Alphaproteobacteria bacterium | reverse complement strand
CGAAGAGGCGTCCTGTTTCGGTCCACTGACCCGAAGGCCGGTGGTGATGGCTAGCTGCGTTGCCTCCATCTTCATCTTGGTCTTGTTGAGGTTCTGCAGCGCCAGCATAGCGCCAACGTTTGTGTTGACTGAAAGTACCATGACTTTATTCCCATTTCTTTAGGTAAACCCGCTTCTGCGGACCAGCGCGTTATGCGCCTACCCCCATAACAGCAAGAAGCGTGCCAACTAACCGACCACGCCACGTGATCGTAAGTCATTGATAAACCGGGGTTTTCAAAATGCAGAGCGGGAGGAATTCAAGCAGGGGGGGAAATATTTGCCGCCTGGGAAAATTCGGCACCGGAAAATTCTGACCTTGGTTGCCAACATCGCTTGCCTCCGCGCACGGATTTCGGCAAATTCACATCGAAGCCAATTTGGGGCGGCAAAGTTGGAATAATCGAGGATATTACGTGGCGGGACCACTCGAAGGTTACAAGATTATCGATTTGACCACCATGATCGCGGGTCCTTTCGCGACCATGCTTTTGGGTGATCAGGGTGCGGATGTGATCAAGGTCGAGGTCCGCGGCCGGGGCGATCACGTGCGGGCCACGGCCAACCAGGCGGGCGGGTTTTCCGCCTCGTTCCTGAACAACAACCGTAACAAACGGTCCATCACCCTGGATCTGAAGCAGCCCGAGGGCCGCGAAGTGCTCCACCGGCTAGCAGAGTCAGCGGATGTCCTGGTGCAGAATTTCCGCCCCGGTGTCGTGGACCGCCTGGGCATTGGCGAAGCCGACCTGCGCGCCAATTCGCCCAATCTGATCTATGTCTCCCTGTCCGGTTTCGGCGCGGTGGGCCCTTATGTTCACAAACCAGTGTACGACCCGATCATTCAGGCGGTCTCGGGCTTGGCCTCGGTACAGGGTGGCGGCGACAATTTGCGGCCCCGATTGGTGCGCACCGTGGTACCCGACAAGGTCACGGCGCTAACCGCCAGCCAGGCTATTACGGCCGCCCTGCTGGCCCGGGAACGCACGGGAAAGGGCCAGCACATCACCCTGTCCATGCTGGGCGCCATGGTACAGTTTCTGTGGTCCACGGACATGGGCGGGCAAACTTTTGTCGAGCGGCCCTTTCCCCAGACCAGAGTCTCGGCCTTCAACGATCTGATTTACGCTACTGCCGACGGCCATATGGCGGTATCCGTCATGACCGACAAGCAATGGGCCGGCTTGACCCGCGCCCTGGGGCAACCCGACTGGCGGGAAGACCCCCGCTTCAATTCTCCGGCCCAGCGCGACAAGAATTTCGACGAGCGGGTGGCCCTGACCCAAGGCGTGCTGGAAACCAATACCAACGCCCATTGGCTGCAACGCCTGGATGCCGAGGGCGTGGCCTGCGCCCCGGTGCTGACCCGCACGGAATTGATCGAGCATCCGCAGATCGTGGCCAGCGAAGTAATCCGGCAGAGCCAACATCCCGCCGCCGGCCCGGTGCGTCAGGCCCGCCATGCCGCCAACTTCGGAGCCACTCCGGCCGCCATCCGAGCCCCGGCACCGGGCTTGGGCGAAAATACCGACGAAATCCTGGCCGAACTGGGCCTGAGTGAAAGCGAAATTTCCGCACTACGCGCGGCCGGTGTTGCCGGCGAGGAGGATTAGATGGGTAGTTATGATCCGGCGTCGGCGCCGGCCCTGCGGTTCCATGATGCCGTGGCCGCATTCAAGAGCGGCGGGGATACGCCGCGGGCCTATTTGGAACGCTGTTTGGAGGTCATTGCCGCGCGTGAACCCATGATCAAGGCCTACGCGGCCCTGAACGAAGATAGCGCGCGATTGGCCGCCGACCTAGCCACCGCCAGATACAAGGCCGGCCACCCGCTCTCCGCCATCGACGGCATGCCGGTCAGTATCAAGGATCTGCTGGAAACCAAGGACATGCCCACGCAAATGGGCTGCGAGGCCTACATTGGCCATTTTCCCAAGAACGACAACGCCGCCGTCTGGGCCCTGCGCCAGGCCGGTGCCGTGGTGCTGGGCAAGACCGTGACGGCGGAACTGGGCGGCACCCATCCCGGGCCCACGACGAACCCGTTTGATCCCGACCGCACGCCGGGGGGCTCCTCCTCCGGCTCGGCGGCGGCGGTAGCGGCGGGCATGGTGCCCAGCGCCATCGGCACCCAAGTCGGCGGCTCCATCATCCGGCCGGCGGGATTTTGCGGCAACGTGGCATTAAAGCCGACCCAGGGCGGCATCAACCGGGGCGAGCGGCAAGCCACTTCCATGAGCACCCACGGCGTACATGCAAATTGTATCGAGGATATGTGGCAAACGGCGATCGAGATCGCCCGGCGCGCCGGCGGCGACCGGGGCTGCCCGGGCCTGTATGGCCCCCCAACGCCCCCTTCCCCCGTAAAGCCGGAGCGCCTGATCGTGCTGGAAACCGCCGGTTGGCCGGCCCTGGATGATACGTCCAAGGCGGCTTTTGAGGAATTACTGCAGCGGTTGGAAAGCGCCGGACTGACCTTGATCAGGCGGGGCGACAATGTGCTGGTCGAAGCCTTGGAACAGGCGATCGCCGAAGCCGTTGCCATATGCGGCGCCATCACCCGATGGGAGAACCGCTGGAATCATCGCAATCTGGTGGCACTAAAGGGTGAATTCGTCTCCGACCGCCTGAAAGCGGGCCTGAAGCTGGCCGAGGCCATGAGCCCCGATGACTATCGCGCTGCCCTGGCGGCGCGGGAATGCGCGCAGCGTTGCCACAACATGGTGGCCCCCCTGGCCGATGCCGCGATCACTTTGTCTTGTCCCGGCCCAGCACCCTTGTGGCCAGGAGACATTCAAGGCCAGCCGCTTCTGCCGCGCCCCACCGGTGATGCCATTTTCAACACCCCCAGTTCCATGCTGTTCGCGCCTTGCGTCACCATGCCCCTGATGGCCGTCGGCGGTCTGCCCGTGGGCGCCCAATTGATGGGCCAGCCGCACCACGATGCAGCCATAACCGCCATGGCGCGATGGGTGCTGCGGACAATTCCGCCCGTGGTGATGACCTGATACCAAATTGTGGCGCTGAATACCCACGCCTTGATGGGCTCAGACCGGCCAGGACTCGCGATGATAGGCGCTGTCCCAGAACATCCACTCCAACCGCGCGGCCCGGTGAAATGCGGCCAGCATGTCTTCCCGGGCCCTTGATCCCGCCGTGGCCGCCATATCATCGGCGATGGCGATCACGCTGCGGACACGGCCGCCAAAAACCTCGTCGCCGTAGGTATTGATCCACCGCTCGTAAGGGTTTGACGGCCCTGCCCGAGTCTGGATATGCCGCCCGACCTCCCAATAGATCCAGAAACACGGCAGCACAGAGGCGACCGCAACCTCTACAGGTTCCCCTTGCGCCGTGGCGAGGAGGTAGTTGGTATAGGAGAAACAGGTCGCGGTCTTTTCCGCTTTGACACCCGCATCTTCGGCCAGAGCGAAATCCCGCAAAAAAGTGGCGTGCAACACGCCCTCGACCGCCAGGGCGTTTTGCGACGAGTGCGAAAACTGCTTCGCGACCTCCCGGTCCGCGACGCGGTCGGCGATGATGCCCAGGGCACGGGAGAAATCACCGAGGTAAAGGGCGTCCTGCTGCAAATAGAATTTGAACCGGTCCCGGCTCAAGCTGCCGGCGGCAAGCCCGGTTATGAACGGATGCTCAAGAATAGCGCCATAGATGGGTGCGATGCGGTCCCAAGCCGCCGCCGAAAATGTCGCGGGCAAGACGATCATGGCGACCGTCTAGCGATAATTCTTCAGGCCGGGGAAGTCGCACGCACGTCTG
Organism: Alphaproteobacteria bacterium; assembly: GCA_029936195.1. Lineage (GTDB taxonomy): Bacteria > Pseudomonadota > Alphaproteobacteria. Next base: position 962 of record JAPYUH010000284.1, on the reverse strand, counting down.
GAATAGATTTCCCAGATATCGCAACACCGATCCATCTTCGCAACAAGAGTGCCCTTGCACGTTTTCAAATCAACCCAGGCCTCATAGCCAATAACAATGGAGCGGCCCTGTCCGTCGCTTTTCTCATCGATAAAAACGGTGCGAATAATATGTTCTGATGCGACACCATGTTTGCCCAAGGCATCCATGACGGCGCCGGCGCAATGATGCGGCGCCGCGAGAACAGGCGCGTTAAGCGCCAACAATGCCATGATTATCTGCAGTGTGCGCATGTCAGCCTACATATTGCGGCGGTACTGCCCGCCAACCTCGAATAATGCGTTGGTGATCTGGCCCAAGGAGCAGACCCGCACCGCATCCACCAGCACGGCGAAGACATTGCCGTCGCTACGCGCCGCGTCCTTCAGGCGTTCCAGCATGGCGGGAGCGGTTTTGTCGTGGCGTTTTTGGAAGGCGGCCAGGCGCTTGAGCTGCGATTTCTTTTCCCGCTCCGAGGATCGCGCCAGCTCCAGGGTGGAATTCTCCGCCGGCGGTTCGGGATTGATGAAGGTGTTGACGCCGATGATGGGATAACTGCCGTCATGTTTCAGGGTTTCATAATAGAGGCTCTCGTCCTGGATCTTGCCGCGCTGATAGCCCGTCTCCATGGCGCCGAGGACACCGCCCCGGTCCGAGATCCGCTCGAACTCCTGCAACACGGCTTCTTCCACCAGGTCGGTCAGTTCCTCGATGATGAAGGAACCCTGGTTGGGATTCTCGTTCTTGGCCAGTCCCCATTCCTTGCCGATGATCATCTGGATTGCCATGGCCCGGCGCACGCTTTCCTCCGACGGCGTTGTTATCGCCTCGTCATAGGCATTGGTGTGCAGGCTGTGGGTGTTGTCATAACTGGCGACCAGGGCCTGCAACGTCGTGCGAATATCGTTGAAGGCAAACTCCTGGGCATGCAAGGACCGGCCCGA
>JAPYUH010000528.1 GCA_029936195.1 Alphaproteobacteria bacterium | reverse complement strand
CCTCCCTCCGAGGATCAGTTGCAACAGGCCGCGCGCGTCTTCTGGCTTAGGGTCATAGGTCCCGGGGCCTTCCCGGTGGCTGGGCCACCAGTGGCATGATCCCGTTTCCTCGCCATTCACAGTTGCGGGGGCAGCGCCGGATTTTGGGTTCCCGTCATGGCTGGACCCCAATCACCGTCTTCCGCGCCACGGCTGGCGCCAACCTAACAGTATTGCCAAGCAATTGCCACCTAGCGGCAATTGACGATTGCGCCGCCATCAAGGTTCCGAGTGCGAGTTCTGACTCGCAATAACGCCCGATGATCGTTAAAGCTAGACCGCGCCACATTTTCCGTATCCTGGATCAATTCATGCTCACCATTCTCGGCCTTGGCTTTCTGCTGGGGCTGCAACATGCCATGGAAGCCGATCATATCGCCGCCGTGGCCACCCTCACATCCGGCGGCGCCGATCGCGGGCGGCTACGCCGGGCACTCCGTCACGGACTGTTCTGGGGCCTGGGCCATGCCCTTGCCTTGTCGGCATTCGCGGGCATCGTGGTTCTGGCACGGGGCCACATCCCCGGCGGATTGAGCCTGGCGTTGGAGTTGGCTGTTGCGGTGATGCTCATCAGCCTTGGCCTCATGGTCGTCTGGCGCGTGGTGCGGGAGCGGCTGCATTTTCATCTGCATCATCATGCGGACGGCAAGGTGCATTTCCATGCCCACAGCCACGCCGGCGAACATCCGCCCCATGATGCCAACCGCCATGATCACGATCACAATCACGATCACCGTGGCCACAATGTCCGGCGCAGCCTGCTGGTCGGCATCATGCACGGGCTGGCCGGTTCGGCGGCCCTTGTTGCCTTGGCCGCACCGGGCCAATGGCTCCAGGGCGTTGGTTTTGTCTTGCTGTTTGGCCTGGGCTCTATCGCCGGGATGGTGGTGTTGTCGTCCGTTATCGCCATGCCCCTGGTCCTCTCTGGACGCCTGATGACCGGCCTGAATCGTGTTATGCAACTGGGTATCGGGCTGTTTTCCATCGCCATTGGCGGCTATTACGCCTTTGCCCAGACGCCG
>JAPYUH010000527.1 GCA_029936195.1 Alphaproteobacteria bacterium | reverse complement strand
GTGCTTCATGGAAAGCGGCGCCAGCCGCCTCGCCGACGGCTTCTAACGGGTTAACCTCGCCACCGTCTGGAGTGTCAGCGCCAGCGCCACCGTCTAGGGCGTCAGCGCCAGCGCCACCGTCTAGGGCGTCAGCGCCAGCGCCACCGTCTAGGGTGTCAGCACCATCGCCACCGTCTAGGGCGTCAGCGCCACCATCTCCGCCTTCGCCCTCGCCCTCGCCGACGGCTTCCCTAAAGGCATCGCCTGCAGCATCAAAGGCGTCCTGCGGGGAAGCCCCATCAGTGATGGCAGTATCAAATGCCCCCTGTGCAGCCTCAATCACGGGATCTACCAATTCAGGGGGGAAGCCATAATCACTTGCCGTGTCCGAGGCTGCTTCTGCCGCAGATGAAAAGGCATCAGCAGGTTCTGCGCCGCCTTCGAGTGCTTCATTGAAGGCCTCACCGGCGGCTTCGCCAATTGCTTCGAGTGGGTCGCCGTAAGCCTCTCCTGCGGCATTACCGGCCGCTTCAAATGAGTCCTGAGGTGAAGCGCCGTCGGCGATGGCACTATCAAATGCCTCTTGTGCTGCCTCGATTACAGGCCCAGAGATTTCAGGGGAAATACCCAATTCATTGGCGGTAGTTGTGGCAGCGGCCGCCGCAGCCGCAAAGGCCGCGGCAGGTTCTGCACCGCCTTCGAGTGCTTCATGGAAAGCGGCGCCAGCCGCCTCGCCGACGGCTTCTAACGGGTTAACTTCAGCGTCTACAGTATCCTCGGCCATCCCGTCTCTCCTTCATTGTGTTTTGATCTTTGGCTAACGCTAGAATTCATGAAAGTTAATTAACATATAATAAGTATATTAACACATAGTCGCCTGAAGTGGTCCCGGAAAATCGGACAGGAGGTTAAGGTGTATTCCACCGGCTAACGGAGGAATACGGTATGACGACACGACGACGGTTTACCGCGGATTTCAAAGCGAAGGTTGCGCTTGAGGCGCTGCGGTGGTCGGCCCCCATTGAGTGGTCCAGTTTGAATGTTAGTGCATGACCGGCCTGGTTGCCATCGGAACGATGGTTTCCGGG
>JAPYUH010000526.1 GCA_029936195.1 Alphaproteobacteria bacterium | reverse complement strand
TTGAGGCCATCGCGCCGCACGCGCGCGCGCAGCATTACATCACCGGCTACGCGACGACGACTTACATTAAGTGCACAAAGGGCGAAATTTTTTTCGCCGGCCCCACGCGGCCCAATCTCGTTTGCGCGTCTGCCAAAGACGGCCAATTGCTTTGGCAAAAAAAAGGCGGCGGCAATGTGCAGCTCGTGTTGCGCGAGGAGGGCGTGTTTGCCGCCGGAGCCCAACGCAGCAACGGCGGGATGATTCTTGAATACAAAACCGGCAAAATAAAAAGCGTGATGCCGTGGCGCCGCGCCTGCACGCGCGCGACGGGCAGCATCGACAGTGTCTTCTTCCGCGCCGCCGGCGGCACGGTGCGGATGGATGTGGCGAACAACACCGCTGAGCACATCGCACCAATGCGCCCGCCGTGTCAGGACGGCGTGATCATTTCCGATGGCAATCTTTTCTGGGGCCCGTGGATGTGCGGCTGCCAACTTTCGCTTTACGGCCACATCAGCCTCACCGCCGCCGGCAATCAACTCGCCAGCCCCGGCGAAGCGCGTCCGCAATTCGAGCCCGGCGAAGGCGACCTCAAAAACGTCCGCCCGCTCGCAGCCCAGAAAAATGATTGGTCCGTTTATCAGGGGAACAACCAGCGCACCTCAACCACCGCCCTGCCCCTGCCCGCCGCCTTGAAGCCACGCTGGAATTTTAATGCCCCGACCGCAGCCCTGCCCACCGCGCCGGTCACCGCAGGCGGAATGACCTTCATCGCCAACCGCAGCGGCGTGCTGCGGGCGTTCAACTCCAATGGCAAAGTGGTGTGGGAGACGTACACCGGCGGCGCGATATATTTCCCGCCCGCCGTGGCCAATGGACGCGTGTACACCGGCAGTGCCGATGGCCGTGTGTACTGTCACGAGGCCGCCACGGGTCGCAAGCTGTGGAGCTATCGCGTGGCGCCAACCGAACGGTGGATTGCGGTGTTCGGCAAACTCATTTCCACTTGGCCGGTCGCCGGCGGCGTGCTTGTTGAAAACGGCACGGTGTACGCCTCGGCCGGCATCGCGCATTACGATGGCACGC
>JAPYUH010000525.1 GCA_029936195.1 Alphaproteobacteria bacterium | reverse complement strand
GCTCTTGCAGTTTAGCTTCATATCTTAAACGTTGCTCCTCTTTTATCTGTTTTTCTCGTTCTTTTTTTTCAAGTGCAATCTTTCTTAGTTTTTCAATTTTTCTCTTTTCTCTGAAATCATCATAGGCTCTAAAAATTGGCTGCAGCATAAAATTGATCACTTTTTGAAAGCTCAGTTTTATTAGATGTTTTCTTGCTTTCTTAAACTTTGGAATTTTTATCTTTTGTTTTTTGGCTGTTTTTCTTCTTTTTTTCTTTTTAAATTTGATTTTTCTTCGTTTTTTAAATTTTTTAATTTTCTGCTTTATTTTTTTACGTCTGTTTTTTTTACTTAATTTAAGCGTTTTTTTCTTTTTTAACTTACGTGATTTTCGCTTAATTTTTTTTTTATGTTTTTTCTTCATTGGAAATAATTTTACTTATATATAATAAATATTTATTGATATATATAATTTCTACGATTGCTTGGAGGTGCGGTAAAATTTTTTACAAGCTGTAATTGATATACAACTAAATCTCTAAATTTAAATGCCGAGGAACACATGGACAAATAACATTCCCACATCCTAACAAATTCTTTGTTATACAAAGATTTTGCCTTTTCCTTATTTTTTAAAAATCGCTCTAACCAAGCATTTAACGTTTTATCGTAATGGTGGATTAAAGTTTCACAGTCAGCCAAAATTAAACCTGTTTTTTCGATAGGACTTATTAAATCGCTAAGCGAAGGGATTTTACCTCCAGGGAAAACTCGACGTTGAATAAATGGTTGACCAGGTCCCGGGGGATCAACTGAGCCTATTGTATGCAACAAACAAATACCATCATCTGTCAAGATGTTGTTTATTTTTTTAAAAAAGGTTTTATAAAATTTTTTCCCAAAATGTTCGAAGGCCCCAACACTGACGATTCTTGAAAATTTTTCTTTTACTGCACGGTAATCGCAAAGTTCAAAATGTACTTGATTGTCCTTTTTTAATTCTTTCGCTTTTTTATTACAGTAATTAATTTGGTTCTCACTTAGAGAAATTCCCGTAACTTCACACTGACTTTGTCTAGCAATTTCAAA
>JAPYUH010000524.1 GCA_029936195.1 Alphaproteobacteria bacterium | reverse complement strand
TGCCCTCGATGGGCGTGTGCACGGTGTGAAACCACAGGCTCAAAAAAAACGGGCGATCCTTTTGCTGCCCAATGATCCGCAGGGCATGGTCGGTGAGCTTGTCGGTGAGATAATCGCCGGTCTTACCCGGCCCCAATGACACGTAGCGCAGCTCGGGATCGTTCTTGGACCACGGGCCGCGATAGGGCCAATGGAAGGTTGCCGGCGCACCCCAAAAAGTGCCGCCGATGTTCACGTCATAGCCCTGCGTCTCCGGATAAAACGCAGCCTTGCCGAGGTGCCATTTGCCGATGTGTGCGGTGAAGTAATTCTGCTTTTTAAATAACTCCGCCAGCGTCACCTCCGCGAGCGGAAGATTGGCCTCGGCCTTGGCTTCAAGCAGCCGTTTGTTTTTCGAGCCGCCGCGCACGGCACCCTCGTGCCAAATAGTCATATCCAGCCGCGCGGGCGATTTGCCGGTGAGAATGGCCGCACGCGTGGGTGAGCAAATCGCCGCCGCCGCGTAGGCCTGTGTGAACCGCATTCCTTCCCGCGCCAGTCGGTCGATATTCGGCGTCTCAAAATAATCACTCCCCTGCACACCGGCATCCGCCCAACCCCAATCGTCCACCAGAATGAAAACCACGTTCATCTTCGTTCCACCCGCTTGCGCAAACAGGCACAGCGCGAAGGAAATCCAAATGGGAAACCGCATCCGCGAATGATAATTCATGCGACGCTGGGGTAAAGGCAATTGGCCGAGCCTTTGTCTCCCGACTTGCAATCGGCAGAAATACCGGCACACTGTGGGTTCTTTCCATGAGTGATCAAAAAAAGGATGTGAATCGACGCGATTTCCTTGCCGCCGGAAGTTCGCTGGCAGCGATGAGCGCAATGATGCAGGCAATGGAGGCGCGCGCTCAGGACAGTGCCGGCAAGGATTCCGCACGACGCACCGATGACTCCACACCGCCCATCAAGATGGGCCTCATCGGCTATGGCCCGCAAGGGCGCGCGATTGCGAAGTCCCTCGCACAACTGCCCAGCGCACCGCTCGTGGCTGTGTGTGATCACTATGGCGCCATGCTCCGCCG
>JAPYUH010000523.1 GCA_029936195.1 Alphaproteobacteria bacterium | reverse complement strand
ACTCCTCCCCCGCCATTGGTTCTGATGGCACGGTCTATATCGGGTCATTGGACAAAAAGCTCTACGCCATCAATGGCAAGAGTGGGGGCAAGCTATGGGAATTTGAATCGGGAAGTTCTGTGGAGTCCTCCTCCGCTATCGGTTCTGATGGCACGGTTTACATCGGGTCAAAGGACAAAAAGCTCTATGCCATCAATGGCAAGAGTGGGGGCAAGCTATGGGAATTTGAAACGGGAAGTTATGTGGTCTCCTCCCCCGCCATTGGTTCTGATGGCACGGTTTACGTCGGGTCAATGGACCACAAGCTCTATGCCATCAATGGCAAGAGTGGGGTCAAGCTATGGGAATTTGAAACGGGAAGTTATGTGACTTCCGACCCCGCCATCGGATCTGATGGCACGGTTTACTTCGGGTCACAGGACAACAAGCTCTATGCCTTAAGTGGCAAGAGTGGGGTCAAGCTATGGGAATTTGAAATGGGAAGTCATGTGCTCTCCCCCGCCATCGGTTCTGATGACACCGTTTACGTAGGGTCCGGGGACAGCAAGCTCTACGCCCTGAATGGCAAGAGTGGGGTCAAGCTATGGGAATTTGAATCGGGAGGTTTTGCGGTGGGCCTCTCCCCCGCCATCGGTTCTGATGGCACGGTTTACATCGGGTCAGGAGACAAGCTCTATGCCATCAATGGCAAGAGTGGAGTCAAGCTATGGGAATTTGAAACGGGAGGTCTTGTGCTCTCCACCCCCGCCATCGGTTCTGATGGCACGGTTTACGCCGTGTCAGTTGACCACAAGCTCTACGCCCTGAACGGTAAGACCGGGGTCAAGCTATGGGAATTTGAAACGGGATATGATACGTTCTCCTCCCCCGCCATCGGTTCTGATGGCACGCTTTACGTTGGGTCACAGGATAAAAAGCTCTATGCCATCAAGACCGATTCCAAAGGCCTAGCCAAAAGCCCGTGGCCGATGCGCGGCCAGAATGCCCGGCACACGGGGCGTGCTCCAGCGAAGTGACACAACGCCACTTCCCGGCATTGAGATTGACCAATCGGGGGAGTAGCGGGAAGCTTCCGC
>JAPYUH010000522.1 GCA_029936195.1 Alphaproteobacteria bacterium | reverse complement strand
AGGCGCTCCAGGGCCTTGCCAAAGCCGGTGGCCAGACGCAATTCGTCTGTCATCGGACAGGCCAGTTCTGAACGGGAAAAGTGATCAAGCATGGAAATGTTAATTTGAGTCGGGCTAGAGGCAGTTAATGATGCCGGCTCTGGCTATGCTGCTGGCGTCCCTGCTGTTTGCCTCTTCCAATGTCGGTACTAAGATCGCGTTGGCTGATCTGGCTATAGTGGAAGTGGTCTCGGGCCGTTTCCTATTCGCGGCAGCGGTGCTGTGGGCCATGGTGTTACTAACCCGCCAGCCGGTGGCCTGGAAAGAGGCCCGGCGGCCCCTGTTGATGGGTTTGCTTGATCCAGGGCTTGTGTCCCTGTTCGTCGTTGGGGGTCTACACCTCACCTCTGCCGTGAATGTTGCGGTGTTCTGGGCTCTTATGCCTCTGTTCACGTCCATCGCAGCACGTCTGGTCCTGGGCGAAAAGATCAATAACCTAGTCATCCTTGGCGCTTTGGTGGCGGTGACGGGGGCGATCATACTGGCTATAGCTAACAGAGATGCGGGCGAGGGCAATCTGTTCGGCGATTTTCTGGCTATCTGCGGAGTGCTGTGTGCCGTAGGTACCTCGTTGCTGGGGCGTCGAGTGGCCCAGACCCAGGGCCGTCCCATTGTCACCACCGCCTGGCAGATGACCATGGCTCTGGGTGTGAACGGCGCGGTGCTGATAGTGCTGCAACAGCCGGACGAAACCGTGGCGCGACTGCAAGAAGGCCCCATCCTGCTGCTCGCCTATCTGGGCATGGTCGCCATGGCGGGGCCGTTCTTTTTGATGAATTACGCACTGCGCCATCTACCCGTTGGGCGCATGGCGCTGTTCGCCAGTCTGGTAGGACCACTGTCCTTACCCATGGCGGCAATCATCCTGGGCGAAACCATTCAGCTATGGGAGGTCGCTGCCATCGCCATTGTTATGGTGGGCGTGGCGATCCCCTCTCTTGTCAGCAGGGAACTAGAAGCGTAACGAACTTACATTCACCTAGAAGGAGTTAACATATGCCCGCTCCATATACCGGCGGCTGTCAATGCGGAAATATT
>JAPYUH010000521.1 GCA_029936195.1 Alphaproteobacteria bacterium | reverse complement strand
CGGAAATCCGCCGCATGCTGATCGGCCGGGAGCTGTTCAAGAATACGGCTTAGTCGAGACACGCATTAAGGTTCTGATCCGGCAAATGCCACCGCTCTGTTGCGACCGTCCTGTTTGGCCTGATACAGCGCGGCGTCGGCGTTGGCCATGATGGTTTCGAGGCTTTGGGTGCACAAATGGGTGGTGGCGATGCCGATGCTGACCGAGACGGGGGTGGAAGTGGCGCCAGTCTTATTGGCGATGTCGATCACGGCGCGGCGCAACCGGCTGGCTACCAGGCCGGCCGTGGCGCCGTCGGCCTCGGGCAGCAGGGCGGCGAATTCCTCGCCGCCGATGCGGCCCAATATATCAGAACCACGCAAGGCGCCGTTGCAGGCCTGGGCGATTTGGCGGAGGGTTTCGTCGCCCGCGGCATGACCGTGCCGGTCGTTGATGGCCTTGAAGTGATCCACGTCGATCATCAAGATCGACATATTACGGCGGGTTCTTTTGGCGCGGGCAAATTCTCCCGCGGCCCGTTCCAGAAAGCTGCGCCGGTTGGGGACTGCCGTAAGGGCATCGGTAGTGGCCAGTTCTTCCAGCTGCGCGAATAATTGTTTGCTTTCGCCGATATCCCGGTAAATCGCCAGAGAGCCGCCGCCGGGCAAGGGGTGGCCGCGGCACTCAATCCACTTGCCGCTGGACAGCTGCTGCTCATAACGAATGGGATCGTATTGCACGGGCGCCGAGGTGCGGGCCATGATTTCAGGGGTTGCCATACCGGCCCGGGCTTCCTTGGTGCTGTCCGATATGTTTTCGGCCATGGCATCTTGAAAGGCCTGCCCGGGATTCTCCGCACTCAATATTTCCGCTGCGTCCAGGTCCAGAACATCGAACAGACGTTCATTCTAAGCCACAAGATCGAGATTTCGATCCAGTACCTGGACGCCGTCCGGATTGGCCGCAAGTGCGGTGTTCAGGATATCATGCTTGTCGGCCAACGCCTGTTCGGCCTGTTTCCGTTGGGTGATATCGGTGGAAATGGTGGCGATGGAACCATCGGGCAGACGTTGTTCCGCCAACAGGATCCAACGGCCGT
>JAPYUH010000520.1 GCA_029936195.1 Alphaproteobacteria bacterium | reverse complement strand
CGGTTCATCCGTGCTGTAAATGCCGACCGACTGTTTGGTCACAAAATTACCGTTCGAGGTGACCATGCCCCGCAGGCCCGGCTGGGCCCGGATGCGGTTCATGATCTCGGCAATGGAATGGGTGACGTAATTATTTCCCGGACCGCCGAAATAGGGCAGCCCGCCGGTCACCGTCAAACCACGGGGGTCATCGAGGGGAATGCCCATTTCGCGGCAGGCAATCTGCACGGCGGAGGGAAAACAGCTGTAGATATCGAAGGCGCCGATCCGGTCCAGGCTGGTCTGCGCCATCTCCAGGGCCTCCTGGCCGGCGACCCGCATGGCGGGGGAGGAATGGAAATCATGGCGGTCGGAAATGAACCAATGATCATAGCTGTCCGCGCAGCCGTGCAGATAGACCCATTTGTCCTGCGGTATGCCAAGCTCCTTGGCCTTCGCCACCGAGGTCAGGATCAGGGCGGCGGCTTGATCGATGAAGGCGTTGGCGTTCATCAACTTGGTATAGGGGAAACCGATATAGGGATTGTCCGAACTCAAGGTGGCGATTTGCTCCGCCGTGAAGCCATTCCGCCGGTCGGCCAGGGGGTTTTGGGCGGCCACGGCCGCGAAGCCCGCGAACAGATCGCCGATCACGGCGCCATGTTCGGCCACCGTGCGGCCGGCGTGGTGGCGCAGGGCGTTTTCGAACATGGGGTAGGCAAAGATGGCGCCGGCCATGCGGTGGCGGTCTTCCGCATCATTCCAGCCACGGGTTTCCACGCCCCACATCTCGGGCGTGCCGCCGGGATCTTCGTTCCAGTCCAGATCAATGCCGGCGCGCTGGGCCGCCTTTTGCGTCGATAGCGCCTCGCCGCCGGCGATCAGGGCGGCGCCGACCTCGCCCCGGGTGATCATCTCGAACAGGCGGTTGATGGACCATTGCACCATGTTGCCGCCGGGATAGGTGTAGATCAGGCGCCGCGCCGCGGTGGCGCCAATGCGGGCGGCCAAGGTTTTCGGCATATTGGTTGACTGCCCAAATGGCGAGGCGAAGCGCCAGGACGTATCCGAGAAGGAGCGTATGCTCAGCACCGTATCCA
>JAPYUH010000283.1 GCA_029936195.1 Alphaproteobacteria bacterium | reverse complement strand
CCGGGCCGGAAGTCATAGCCGAGGTCCCCCAGCAGGCGCCGCTGGCGCGGGGTACAGCGATCAGCGACCGCCGCCACCATGGCGTGGTCGTAGGGGCGCATGAACAATTGGCAATAATTATACAACAGGGTCTTGCGGCCATGCCCCGAGAGATTGGCGGAGGGGCCGTGCCACAGGGAATGAGAGAAGAAATAGGCATCCCCCGCCTTGCCCATCAAGGGCACGGCGCCGGGCATGTCGGGGGATGGAATGGTCTCGTCCACTTCCGGATAGGGCCGCAGATGACTGCCGGGATAGACCGTGAAGTTGCCGCTTTTTTCCTCCGTCACATCGGTAAGCAGATACATGATTTTCATGGCCAGGGGCCGGCTGCTTTCCGTGACCCTGATCCGGCGCAAACCCTCGCCGCCGTCCGTATGGGTATAGCCGGGGAATTCCGGGGTGGAGGCGCGCACAATGGCCTGGGACATGGAAAAGGCCAGATACGGCCCCATGATATCGACCACCAGATCAAACATGCCGGGCCGGTCGATCAGATCGATGAAGCATTGGTCATAGGACAGCAGGTCGCGCCGGTCCATGAAGCTGTCGGGATCGGGATTGCCATGCTCCACCCGGCCGTAATGGCCGCGGGGCAGGTTGGTCGGCTCCCAGCCGGGCTTGGCCCGCAGGGCATTGATCTGGGCATCGTAAAATGCCACTTCGTCCGGATCAAAGGCGCCCTCTACAACGAAGTATCCGTTGATGTCCCAGGCACGGCGTTGCGCTTTGGTCAATTTTTGCACGACTATCCCTCCTATTCTTGGCTATTTTGACATTAGAATAGCACCGGGCCGCAAAAATGCGAATTGTCCGGGTTAAATTCAGGGAGACCACAGATGCCATTCAACGCCCCCTATGCCTTCATGGTCAGCATGGATGTCCAGGCCGACAAGGAGGATTTGTTCAACGAAGTCTATGACGAAGAACATATCCCCGCCCTGCTGAAGGTCGACGGCGTCGTCGCCGTCTCGCGCCTGAAGACCACGCCGGCGACCTTGAGCATGGGGGGCGAGGAACATGCGGTCACCGGCGAGGGCCTGCCCCATTACATCGCCATCTATGAAGTGGAAAGCCCCGGCGTCCTCAACAGTCCGGCCTGGGCCGAAGCCGTCGAGGCAGGCCGCTGGGCCAGCCAGGTCCGCCCCTTCACCACCAACCGCCAGCACGTGATGCGAAAGTTGATATAGCTGGCCGCGACCTACTAAGCTTTTCAAGCTTGTTCCGGGCGGCCCGGAATCAGTACACTAGCGGATGACGCTGTCGAGGATTTCGAGCATCTGGTCGATCTCCTCGTGGCTGACGTTCAAGGCCGGTACGAAACGCAGGGTATCGGGACGGGGTGCGTTCAGGATCAAGCCATTGTCCAGGGCCGCCGCCGCAATATCACCCGCCACCGGCGACCGCAGATCCAGCGCCAGCAACAGCCCCCGGCCCCTGACCTGGCCAAAGCCATGTTTGGCGGACAGCTTGTTCAGGGCCTGGGTCAGGTATCTACCGGCGGCAACGATGGCCCCCAGAAAACCAGGTTTTGACAACTCGGGCCAAACCGCCAGGCCGGCGGCGGTCATCAGGGGATTGCCATTGAAGGTACCGCCCTGATCGCCGTGTTCGAAACAACAGACCGCTTCCCGCGCCAGCATGGCGGTCAGGGGCGCGCCGCCGCCAATGCCCTTGCCCAGGGTCATGATGTCGGGCGCTATGCCCGTATGTCCGCAGGCAAACATCTTGCCCGTGCGGCCATGCCGGTCTGGATCTCGTCGGCAATCAACTGAATGCCCGCTCTTCGGTCAGCACCCGCAAACCCAGCATGTAGGCATCGGGGGCATCGATGACGCCGGCCTCGCCCTGTATGGGCTCCACCATGACGGCGGTGGTATTGACGTTGATGGCGGCGGCCACGGCGTTCAGGTCACCGAACGGGACTTTCACGAAACCGGGCACCCTTGGCGCGGACATATCATCCCAGCCGGCCTTGCCGGAAGCCGCCATGGTGGCCAGGGTGCGGCCGTGGAAGCTGTTGTGGGTGGTGATGATTTCATGGGCGCCGCCGCGGTGGATCCGGCCCCACTTCCGGGCCAGTTTGATGGCGCCCTCGTTGGCCTCGGCGCCGCTGTTGGCGAAGAACAGCCGCTCCAACCCGGCGGCGGCGGTCAGGGCCGCCGCCAGATCCAACATGGGCTGGTTATAAAAAGCGGGAGAGGCGTTGATTAGGGTCTCGGCCTGGGCCTTGATCGCCGCCACCAGGGGGGCGGGGCTGTGGCCCAGGCAATTGACGGCCCAGCCCTGGATGAAATCCAGGTAGACCTTGCCGGCGCTGTCGGTGAGCCAACTACCCTGGCCCTTGACGAAAACTGTCGGGGGCCGGGCCGTGATTTCCATAAGTGAATTTTACATGTTCGTGTCCTTTCGCATAAAAAATGCCGCGATCGGCGGAACAGGCGCGCATGCAACAACGCCGCCAAAGCCTGGCGGCGGGGGTGAAATCCTAACTGTTCAGAAAATAGAAAAGGTTGACCGCCCGCCCGTTAGGTGCGGCGGCGTCGCAGGTTCGTTTGCAGGTGCATTGATGTGCGCAACATTTTCATGGCCGGGGTGATAATGCCGGCCATCCCAAATGGCAAGTGAAATATTTTCGTTGAAAAATTTATCGATTGGCGCCGGGCACCCAGAGGATGTCCGTCGCGCCGTCGCTGTTGGCGTGGCGGGCCATTTGAAACAATAGGTCGGACAGGCGGTTCAAATAGCGTAGCGCGGCGCCGTTGACCTCCACCCCGCGGGCCAGGGTCGTGGCATGGCGCTCCGCCCGCCGGGCCACGGTGCGGCCCAGGTGCAAATGCGCCGCCAGGGTGCTGCCGCCCGGCAGAATGAAGGAATTCAAGGCCGCCAGTTTTTTTCCCAGTTGATCGATCTCCCCCTCCAGGCGGTCCACCTGGGCATCGACGATACGCAAGGGCGGGTATTTCGGATCCGCCACGATGGGGGTCGCCAGGTCGGCGCCCAGATCGAACAGATCTTGCTGGATACGGGCCAGCATATCAGCCATGGCGCCGTCCGCGCGCAGGCGCGCCAGGCCGATAACCGCGTTCAACTCGTCCACGTCGCCATAGGCCGCAACCCGGTCATCATCCTTGGCCACGCGGCTGCCGTCGGACAGCGAAGTCTGCCCGCCGTCGCCGCCACGGGTGTAGATTTTTGTCAGCTTGACCATGTTTCAACCCGCTCTAACCCTGATTAACGTAAAAAATAAGCAACATGACCCCCACCGCAACCAACTGCAATATGATGCGCCAGCGCATGAGCAGATTGCCGTATTTGCGATTGAACTCGCCACCCCGGCCCATGCTGTAGATACCCATGAACAGGACCCCCAGAACGGAGAACATGGCGATGGCCAGAGCAATATTCAGTAGCGTCGTCATAGCCTGTCCCACACAATGGCTTTATGGTTGTTGAAGATGTCCTTCCCGCCGTTCCTAACACGAATTGGCAATCTCGGGAGTAACTTGTTGCAATGAACGGGCAAGAAACGGACGGCATAAGAACCCGCTCATTGGCCCTGCTGGCCTTTTGCATGGTCGCGGCATTGGGGCTGTGGTTCTCGGCCTCCGCCGTGGTGCCATCGTTGATCGCGGAATACGGGCTGTCTCCGGGCCGGGCCTCCATGATGACCTCGGCCGTGCAGATCGGCTTTGTCGCCGGCACCTTGATCTCGGCCTTGCTGTCCCTGGCCGACCGTCTGGATCCACGCCGCTTCTTCATGGCCTCGGCCCTGATTGCCGCCAGCGCCAATGGCGCGCTGCTGTTGGTGGCGCCGACCTCCGATTGGGTCGTGGTGTTCCGCTTTATCACGGGCATGTGCATGGCGGGGATCTATCCCGTGGGCATGAAGGTGGCGGTCAGCTGGTCGCGGGATGATGTTGGACTGCTGATCGGTCTGTTGGTTGGCGCCCTGACCCTGGGTTCGGCGGCGCCGCACTTGTTCAATGCCCTTGGCGGCGTGGATTGGCATTTCACCATTGCCGCCGCCTCGCTGTTGGCCCTGTTGGCGGCGGGGCTGGTCCATCAGGTCCGGTTGGGACCGAAACTGGCGCCGGCGCCGCCCTTTACCCCGTCGGCCGCCTTGCAAGCCTTTCGCCAACCCAGTCTGCGCTGGGCCAACCTCGGCTATCTGGGTCATATGTGGGAGCTCTATGCCATGTGGGCCTGGCTGGTGGTGTTCCTGGACGCCTCGTTCCGCGAGGTGATGGATCCGGGCGATGCGTCCCTGTGGTCGCGACTGGGCACGTTCGCCGCCATGGGCTTGGGCGGCGGGCTGGGCTGCCTGCTGGGCGGCGCCATCGCGGACCGGTATGGCCGCACCACGCTGACCATGGGAGCGATGACAGCATCTGGCTGTTGCGCCTTGATAATTGGCTTTCTGTTCGGGGCGGCGCCGTGGCTGTTGATCCTGGTGGCGGTGATCTGGGGCGTTACGGTGGTGGCGGATTCGGCCCAGTTCTCCGCCTCCATCGCCGAACTGTCGGCGCCCGAATTTGTTGGTACCATGTTGACGGTACAAACATGCGCCGGTTTCCTTTTGACGCTATTTACCGTGCACATGGTGCCGCCTCTGGCCGCCGCATATGGCTGGCACGTTGCCTTCGCGGTGTTGGCGGCCGGGCCGTTCCTGGGCGTCTTTGCCATGTCCCGTCTGCGCGCCCACCCCGATGCAAGCCGGCTGGCGGGCGGACGCAAATAGCCGCCCAAATAGCCGCACCTGCCAAGCGCCGTTTGCTAGTTATGAATTTGATAAAATAATAATGCCAAGGATATGGGTTTGGACGACGAG
>JAPYUH010000027.1:2837-27981 GCA_029936195.1 Alphaproteobacteria bacterium | reverse complement strand
AGGACAAATTGGGGGACTTGACCGCCAGGGCATAATTAACGATGAAGCGCGGGGATACGGCTCGCCCAGGGCCGGCGCGGCAAAAAAATCGGCGGTTTGGGAACAATAGTTGGTTAGGAAGTACGATATGAAAGTAAGGGGCTTGCCCAAGCCGCAAGGCTTATACACCCCGGATAACGAGCACGATAATTGTGGTGTCGGGTTTTTGGCGAATATCAAGAACCGGAAGAGTCACGAGATTATTCGTCAGGGGTTGCAGATCCTGGTCAATCTGGACCATCGGGGCGCGGTTGGCGCTGACCCGTTGGCCGGTGACGGCGCGGGCATTCTGCTGCAGGTCCCAGACCGTTTGCTTCGCGAAGATTGCGCCGACAAAGGCCTTGCCCTACCGGCGGCCGGCGAATATGGCGTGGGTATGTTCTTCATGCCGCGGGATGACGCATCGGTCGAAATCTGTGCGGCGGCGGTGGAAAAAGTTGTCGCGGCGGAAGGGCAGGTTTGTCTGGGCTGGCGCGACGTCCCCGTCGATAACAGCTACCTGGGCGAGAGCGTCAGGGCGGACGAGCCGCGTATCCGGCAACTGTTTATCGGCCGCGGCCCCGACACCGCCGATCAGGATGCCTTCGAACGCAAACTTTTCGTCATTCGCAAACAATGCCACAGGGAAGTTAGCAAAAGCGGCGTCAAGGATGCCGATGCCTTTTATGCCACAACCATGTCCAGCCGGACGATTGTCTATAAGGGCATGGTGCTGTCGGGCAATCTGTCAAATTACTACCTTGATTTGCAGGACAGCCGCGCGGAATCCGCCCTGGCCCTGGTACATCAGCGGTTTTCCACCAATACTTTCCCGTCCTGGAAATTGGCGCAGCCCTTCCGTTTCCTCTGCCATAATGGCGAGATCAATACGGTGCGCGGAAACATTAACTGGATGGCGGCGCGGCGCCAGACCATGGCTTCGGCCGTACTGGGCGCGGATTTGGACAAATTGTGGCCCTTGATCGGCGACGGTGCTTCGGATTCCGCCACCTACGACAACGCCTTTGAATTGCTGGTGGCGGGCGGCTATTCCATGTCGCAGGCCATGATGATGATGATTCCCGAGGCCTGGAACGACAACGCCCTCATGGATGTGGACAGGCGCGCCTTCTATGAATATCACGCCGCCTTGATGGAGCCGTGGGACGGCCCCGCCGCCATTGCCTTCACCGACGGCCGCCAGATCGGCGCCACCCTGGACCGCAACGGCCTGCGCCCGGCCCGCTACGTGGTAACCGACGATGATCTGGTGGTCATGGGTTCGGAAGTGGGCGTGCTGGACATTCCAGAGGAAAAGATCGTTCGGAAATGGCGCCTGCAGCCGGGCAAGATGTTCCTGATCGACATGGAAGAAGGCCGTATCATCGGCGACGAAGAGATCAAGGCGTCCCTGGCCCAAGCCAAGCCCTATCAGAAATGGCTGAATGACACGCAAATCCAGCTGGAGGATTTGCCCGACGAAGTGGGGCCCATGACGCCCGATGCCCGCACCCTTTTGGATCGGCAACAGGCGTTCGGCTACACCCAGGAAGATACCAAGTTTTTCCTCACGCCGATGGCCCTGACCGGCCAGGATCCCATTGGTTCCATGGGTATGGACGTGCCGCTGGCGGTATTATCCGAACGGCCCAAGCGGCTGTTCGATTATTTCAAACAATGTTTTGCCCAAGTCACCAATCCGCCCATCGATCCGATCCGGGAGGAATTGGTGATGAGCCTGGTCTCCCTGATCGGTCCGCGTCCCAATCTGTTGGACCCGGAAGACGCGGGTACCAAGAAACGCCTGGAAGTGCGCCAGCCGATCCTGACCAACATGGATCTGGAACGCGTGCGGCGGATCGAGAACCAGGTCGATCAGGTCTTCCGCACCTATACCCTGGATATCACTTACCCCGTGTCGGAGGGCGCCGCGGGCATGGCGAAAGCCATGGAAGAGCTGTGCAGGCATGCCGAGGAAGTGGTCAAGCGGCCTTATAATATACTGATCCTGTCCGACCGGGGCGTGGACGTGGACCGGGTTGCCATTCCCATTCTATTGGCAACGGCGGGGGTACATCATCATCTGATCCGCACGGGGCAACGCACGGAAGTGGGCCTGGTGGTGGAAACCGGCGAGGCCCGGCGGGTGCATGATTTCTGCCTGTTGGCGGGCTATGGCGCCGAGGCCATCAATCCCTACCTGGCCTTTGACACCTTGGCCGCACTACGCCCGAAAATGTCCGAAGATCTGTCCGAGGACGAATTGAACACCCGTTATATCAAGGCGGTGGACAAGGGTATCTTGAAGGTGATGTCCAAGATGGGCATCTCCACCTATCAATCCTATTGCGGGGCGCAGATTTTCGATGCGGTGGGGTTGCGCCAGGAATTCCTCGATCAACATTTCACCGGCACCCGCTGCGCCATCGACGGCGTCGGCATCGAGGAGGTGGCGGAAGAAACCGTGCGCCGCCACCTGATCGCCTACAACGACGTGTTGCCCTATCGCGATGTGCTGGAAGTCGGTGGCGAATTGTCGTACCGCCTGCGCGGCGAGGAGCATGCCTGGACTCCGGAAACCGTTGCCTTGCTGCAGCATGCGGTCCGCGCCGGCGACCGGGGCAAGTATCAGGCCTTTTCCCGGCGCATGAACGAACAAGATGTCAAGTTGAAGAACCTGCGCGGCCTGTTCGAATTCAAGTTCGCCGATGAACCGATCCCCCTGGACGAGGTGGAAGGGATCGCGGAAATTTTCAAGCGCTTCGCCACTGGTGCCATGTCCTTTGGCTCCATCAGTTGGGAGGCGCATACCAACCTTGCCATCGCCATGAACCGCATCGGCGGCCTGTCGAACAGCGGCGAGGGCGGGGAGGAGGCGGAACGTTACCGCCCTCTGAAGAACGGCGACAGCATGCGTTCGGGCATCAAACAGGTCGCCTCGGGGCGCTTTGGCGTGACGGCGGAGTATCTGGTCAACGCCTCCATGCTGCAAATCAAGATGGCCCAGGGCGCCAAGCCGGGCGAAGGCGGCCAACTGCCGGGCCATAAAGTGGACGAGACCATTGCCCGGGTGCGCCATTCCACGCCGGGCGTGGGCCTGATCTCGCCACCCCCGCATCACGATATTTATTCCATTGAGGATCTGGCGCAACTGATCCACGATCTGAAGAACGTCAACCCCGACGCGCGCGTCTCGGTCAAGCTGGTCTCGGAACTGGGCGTGGGCACGGTCGCCGCCGGCGTCTCCAAGGCGCATGCGGATCATGTGACCATCTCGGGCTATGACGGCGGCACCGGCGCTTCGCCCATCACCTCGATCCAGAGTGCCGGCAGCCCGTGGGAAATCGGCCTGGCCGAAACCCACCAGACCCTGGTCATGAATCGCCTGCGCGGCCGTATTTCGGTGCAGGTGGATGGTGGTCTGCGCACCGGCAGGGACGTGGTGATCGGCGCCATGTTGGGGGCGGATGAATTTGGCATCGCCACGGCCGCGCTGATTTCCCAGGGCTGTATCATGATGCGCAAATGCCATCTGAACACCTGCCCCGTGGGCGTCGCGACGCAAGACCCCGAATTGCGCAAGCTGTTCCCCGGCACGCCGGAACATGTGATCAACTTCTTCACCTATGTGGCCGAAGAAATTCGCGAGCTCATGGCCAAGCTGGGCTATCGCAAGTTCGATGATATGATCGGCCAGCGGAACCGTCTGAAAACCCGCGCCGCCGTTGACCATTGGAAGGCCAAGGGCCTGGATTTGAGCCCGCTGTTGTACAAGCCCGAACCTGGACCCGATGTCGCGATTTTTAATTGTGAAACCCAGGATCATGGGCTGGCCAAGGCCCTGGACCACAAATTGATCGAACTGGCCGCGGCCGCCATCGACCGCCGGCACCCGGTCAACATTGATCTGCCGATCCGGAACACCAACCGTACCGTCGGCGCCATGCTGTCGGGCCGTATTGCCCAACGTTACGGCGGCGCGGGGCTGGACGACGACACCATTCATGCCAAATTCACTGGCGGCGCGGGGCAAAGCTTTGGTGCTTTTCTGGCCGCCGGCGTGACCTTCGAGTTGGAGGGCGATGCCAACGACTATGTGGGCAAGGGCCTGTCGGGCGGACGGCTGGTGATCTATCCGCCCAAGGTATCCACCATTAAGCCGGAGGAGAATATCCTGATCGGCAACACGGTGCTGTATGGCGCCATTTCCGGGGAATGCTATTTCCGGGGCGTGGCGGGCGAACGTTTCGCGGTGCGCAATTCCGGCGTCACGGCGGTGGTCGAGGGCGTGGGCGATCACGGCTGCGAATACATGACGGGGGGCGTGGTCGTCGTCCTGGGCAGCACCGGGCGCAACTTCGCCGCCGGGATGAGCGGCGGCATCGCCTATGTGTTGGATGACAGCGCCGATTTCCATCTGCGCTGCAACATGGCCATGGTGGAGCTGGAACCGATCGCCGACGAGGATCAGGCCTTGGAAGATCAGAGCCATCAGCGCGGCGATCTGGAAACCCATGGCCGGGTCGATCTGGTGCACGACATGACCCGCTATGACGCCCAGCGTCTGCATGGTCTGATCGAAAACCACATGCGCTATACCGGTAGTGACCGGGCGCGGCAAATTCTGGACAATTGGGATAACTACCTGCCCCGCTTCGTCAAGGTGATGCCGGTGGATTACCGCCGCGCCTTGCAGGAGATGCAGGCACAAACGCAGGCCGCCATGCGGACCGGCGAAAGCGTCGCGGTAGGGGGCGAGTAAGCAGTATGGGTAAACATCATGGGTAAACCGACGGGCTTCATGGAGATCGCCCGGCGCGATCGGTCCTACGCGCCAGCGGCGGAGCGGCTGGAGCATTACAACGAATTCACCATTCCCTTGACCGAGCCCGAGGCCCGGCAGCAGGGCGCACGCTGCATGGATTGCGGCATCCCCTATTGCCACAGCGGCTGTCCGGTCAACAACATCATCCCGGAATGGAACGACATGGTCTATCAGGGCGAATGGAAGGAAGCCCTGCGTATTCTGCATTCGACCAATAATTTCCCTGAGTTTACGGGCCGGATCTGCCCCGCGCCGTGCGAGGCGTCCTGTACCCTGAACATCACCGAACAGCCGGTGACCATCAAGACCATCGAAGTCACGATCGTCGAAAAAGGCTGGGCGGAAGGCTGGATCGTGCCCCGCATCGCCAAGCACCGCACGGGCAAGACCGTCGCCGTGGTCGGCTCCGGCCCGGCCGGCATGGCCTGCGCCCAGCAGTTGGCCCGCGCCGGCCACAGCGTGGTGCTGTACGAAAAGAACGCCCGTATTGGCGGCCTGATGCGCTACGGCATCCCCGACTTCAAGATGGAGAAAAACCTGATCGACCGGCGCATGGCGCAAATGCGGGCCGAGGGCGTGGAATTCCGCCCCAACAGCCATATCGGCGTCTCCATCCCCATTGAGGAGATCCAGGAAAAATTCGACGCGGTGGTCCTGACGGGCGGCGCCGAGCATCCCCGCGACATGCCCGTGCCGGGGCGGGAGCTGGATGGCGTGCATTTCGCCATGGAGTTCCTCACCCAGCAAAACCGCCGCCTGAACGACGAGCCTATCGGCAACCGGCCGGAAATCCTGGCCACCGGCAAGCATGTGATCGTGATCGGCGGCGGCGATACGGGTTCGGACTGTGTCGGCACGTCCAACCGCCAGGGCGCTGCTTCCGTCACCCAGCTGGAAATCATGCCCAAGCCGCCCGAGCATGAGGACAAGGCCCTGACCTGGCCCGATTGGCCCCTGAAGCTGCGTACGTCGAGCTCCCATGACGAAGGTTGCGAGCGGGATTGGGCGGTCCTGACCAAACGGATCAGGGAGAAAGACGGCAAAATTGATGCCCTGGAACTGGTTCGCGTCACTTGGCAAGCGGATGAAAACGGCGCCATGAACATGGTCGAAGTGCCCGACAGCGCCTATGAACTAAAGGCCGATCTGGTCCTGCTCGCCATGGGCTTCGTGCATCCGGTCAAGACCGGCATGCTGGAAAACATGGACGTGGAATTGGATGGCAGGGGGAACGTCAACGCGGATACGGTGGATTACGCTACCTCCATCCCCGGCGTCTGGTCCGCCGGCGACATGCGCCGGGGGCAGTCCCTGGTGGTCTGGGCCATCCGCGAGGGCCGCCAATGCGCCCGTTCAGTGGATCAAGCCTTGATGGGCAGCACTGTACTGCCGCGATAGAGTGGTTCCAATTCATGCATCGTCCTCGAACACCGCCAGCAACCGCGCTTCGATGCTGCGGCGGGGCAGGGTGCCCTCTGAATTGGGCACATCGAACGAGGTGTGGGGGCAGTAATCGGGCCGGCCGGGGCGTTGGTCCAATTGCGTGGTGATCAGGACCTCCCGCGTTTCCATCAAGGGGAAGTACCACCACTCGTGATCCGGGTTATGCACCGGGGCGGCGACTAGGCTGTCGTTGCCCCTGCCGGTGTAGAAATAACCGATGACATCGTCCATGGGCAGGGACTGCCAATCGATCACTGCCAGGGGATTGTTCTGCACCTGATGATCGAACGGCTGCCAGGTGTTGAACCAGGCGTAGCGCCAGTTGTCTTGCGGGGTGATGCCGTCGCGGGCCAGCAGTTCCGCCGCCATTTCATCCTGCCGGGCCATGCTGTAGTCGCAATGGACAAAGCGGGAATAGCCGTCGTTGAAATCGATCGGGGTTTCCGTGCGGATCAGATGGCTGCGCATGACCGTCAGCTTGGCGCCTGTAACCCGGCGGATCAGCTCCCCCATTTCTGGGTAATAGACCGCCGCAACCTCGTCGGGATCGTGAAAATTGACGACCCTGGAATGGTTCTCGGACAGGGTGAAGCCGTTGCGCTCCAGGCTGACATCGCCCGCCGCCAGGCGCGGACGGGCATCATGCATGACGGCGTCCTGAAATGAAGTGTTGGCGCGGCGGGTTTCCCTGGAGCCGATGCGCGGTGTTTCGTCCCGGCCCTTCCATTCCGCGTTCACATAACGAAGCTTGGCGGGCATGGTGTGGGGCGATGCCTGCACGTCTTGAACTACCTGATCGCTCACGGCCTTTTCCCTTCATCCCTCAATTGTTTTGCCAGCCTACCATATTCAATGCCAGTTCGGCATAGCGTTCTCCAATGACTTCCGCCGGCAACGGACCGTCGGCGCGATACCACGTGGCGACGGATGTACACATGGTCATGATTGCCAGCACGGCTTCATCGCGGTGGGGGCAGCGAAAGACATCCCTGTCCATGCCCGCGCTCACCACATTGCGAAACAGGGCGCCGACCTGGTCCCGCAAGGCCACCGCCTGGGCCCGGTCGCCTTCGCCCAGGCTGCGCAGTTCTGTATTGCCGACGAATGATTCCGCCTGGCGTTCCGTATGCAAGGCCACATGGGCGCGGACAATGGCACGCAATTGGGCCTCCGGCGCTGGCCCCGCCCCGGCGCGGGCCACTTTCAGGGCGGCCAGCAGATCAGCCGTCACCTGCAAAATCAAGGCCCGCAGCAAATCCGATTTAGAAGGAAAGTAATAGTAGGCATGGCTGACGGCAGAGCCGGCGCGGGCGGCGATGTTGCGCATGGAGGTGCCGTGGTAGCCCTGTTCGAAAAAGGCTTCCAGCGCCGCCCCAAGGACAACGTCGCGGCCGGCCGGCAGCGTGGCTTCGGCCTGTGACACGGGGTGGCCTACTCCGCCGCCGCCGTGTGAATGTGCGGCATACCCGTCCCGAAACGCAGCAGCCGGCCCGAATATGTCTCGGTCTGCTGATCGTCTCTAATGGTCACTTCGCCATTGACCAGGACCCATCGATAGCCCTTGGCGCGCTGCACGCGGCGCCATTCCCCCGCCGGCATGTCATGCACGATCTCGTCGGGCTGAACCTCCAGATTTTCGTAGTCATAGACGATGATATCCGCCGGCGCCCCCTTGGACAGCACGCCACGGCCCTGAAACCCGGCAAACTGCGCCGGCAGGGCGGAGAGGCGCCAATGGGCCTCTTCCAACGAGATCATGGCATTGTCGCGGACCATTTTTACAATCGTCTCCGTGGGGTACCGGCCGGCGGTGAGGAATTTGGTGTGCGCGCCGCCGTCGGATACACCGAACAGGACATAAGGGTCGTCGACAATTTCCTTGAGGTGTACCAGGCTGTTACCGGGCGGCGCGGCGAAGAAATCGGTCTTCAAATCCTCCTCCACGGCCATGTCCAACATCACGTCCACGGGATGCTTGCCGGTTTTCTCCGCTACCAGCGCCAAGGTATGGTCCAGCCATTGCTGGTTCTTGTCCAACCGCGGGCCAACGATGACGACATTGGGCAGGGGGCCGACGGCGGTGCGGGGCATTTTTTCCTTCAGGGCCGCGCGGCGGCCGGGATCGGCCAGCTTGGCCTTGCGTTCCTCCAAGGTGCCCGTGGTCGCCTCGCACCAGGCCTCGATATCGTCAAAGAGGTTCCAGTTCTCGAACGTGAAGGTGAACCCGGCATCCGTGGTCAGGCCCTGGGCGACGACGCGAATGCCGCGATCCCGGCAGCTTTTCAGCCATTTCAGGGTATCGCGATGGATCTCCGGCTTGTGGTCAAATGCCTGCACCACATTCATGATAATGGGCCGGCCGGATGTTTCCGCCAGTTCCTCGAATATCGCCCGGTCTTTCTCCTTGTCACCGGTGACCATGGTCAATTGCACAAAACCTTCGTTGCGCCGGGCCAGGACCTTGGCGAATTCGCGGCAGGTATCGTCGTGCATGACGTCCGAGGGCATGGCTGTGCCGTCATAATCCCGCTGCACCGCCGAGGGGCCGGTGGGCGTCAGGCGCTGGGCGGACCACCCGCACGCACCCGCGTCCAAGGCCTCGTCCAACAGGCGGCACATCTCGGCGTGCTCCGCATCGGTCGGTTTGCGCCCGGCCTTGGCGTCCTCCAGTCCCATGACCCAGATCAGCAGGGGCGAAATGGGCATATAGGGCAGGATGTTCATGGCCTTGGGTGTCCGCTCGACACTATCAAGGAATTCGGGGAAGCTGACCCAGTCCCACGGCATGCCTTCCTGCATGGCGGGCAGGGGGATGGCCTCCACCCGGGTCATTGACAGCATGGCGCGCTCGCGGGCTTCCACCTGGACGGGGGCAAAGCCAAATCCGCAGTTGCCGATCACCACCGAAGTTATGCCGTGCCAGCTGGAAATGGAGCAATAAGGGTCCCAAAATACCTGGGCATCGTAGTGTGTATGCAGATCGACGAAACCCGGCGCCACGACCAAGCCGTCGGCATCAATCACCTCGCCGCCATGGCTGGGATCAATATGGCCAATTTCGGCAATGACGCCGTCCTTGATACCGATATCACCCTTGAAGCGGGGCAGCCGGGTCCCATCAATGATCATGCCGTTTTTGATAATGCGGTCGTAGCGGGCCATGGCCTGTATCCTTAGTTTTATGATTTGAACGAATGTTCAAATATTTTCGGCAACAAGTCAAGAATGGCTGGATTCAAATGCGGTTCAATCAAGTCATCACACAAATGGCCGTAGCAAATCACGGCTTATCACCACGTTCTGGATCTCCGTCGTGCCGTCGATGTAGTTGGCCATGCGGGCACAGGCCAGATGTCTGGCCAAGGGGTATTCGTGCTTATAGCCGTTGGCGCCCATGGCCTGCATGCAGGCGGCCACGCCTTTTTCGGCCGCTTGGGTGGCGAATTTCTTGGCATGCGCCGCCGGGATCGCCGCCCCCTCGCCGGCATCGATGGCCGCCAGGGCGGACGCCGCCATCAACCGGGCGCCGTGCAGATCCGTGGCCACGTCGGCCAATTGCCATTGCAGGCCCTGAAAATCCGCTACCCGCTGGCCAAACAGGCGCCGCTCCGCGCAATAGGCGAGCGCCACCTCCAGGCTGTTGGCCATGATGCCGCAACACATCGCCGCCACGTTGGCCCGGGCCAGATCGATGCCGGCCATGGCGCCCTTGAAGCCGGCGCCGGGTGGCAACAGCACCGCATCATCCCCGACCCGGCAATTCTCGAAACGAAACCCGCCGACGCCCATGGCATGGGCCCCCATCATGGCATAGGGCGCCTCGCGGATGACGCCTTGGCAATCCGCCTCGACCAGGAAACAGGCGATGCCGCGCCAGCCCAGGCCGGCGTCGGTCTGGGCATAGACGCTCAATAAACCCGCCGTCGCGGCGTTGGAGACCCAGACCTTGTGCCCATCAATGATCCAGCCGCCGTTCTCCCGCCTGGCCGTGGTGGTCACATTGGCCGCGTCCGAGCCGCCCTGACTCTCGGTCAGCAGAAAGGCGCCCAGACAGTCGCCCGACAGCATGGTGGGCAGGTAGCGCGCTTTTTGTTCCGCCGTGCCGTTGTCCGCGATGGCGTTCATCAGATTATTATGGACGATCATGACAAAGGCATAGGCCATGTCCGCCTTGGACAGTTCCTCCATCACCCGGGCCATGGCGGTCTTCGTGAGGCCCTTGCCGCCCAGATCCTCAGCCAGCAGCATGCCGCATAGACCGGCCTCGGCCGCCGGGCGGATGCCTTCTGGGGGCAGGCCCTTTTGCCGTTCCCAATCGGCGGCGCCCTGGGTGATG
The DNA here is from genome assembly GCA_029936195.1 of Alphaproteobacteria bacterium. Lineage (GTDB taxonomy): Bacteria > Pseudomonadota > Alphaproteobacteria. The sequence continues at coordinate 17,359 of JAPYUH010000027.1, read as the reverse complement.
TAGCGGTTGGAAAATTCCGCCGCCTTCGTGATCATGTGATGTTCGGGGGGATTGGCGGCGCGATCCATGATAGTCTCCGTTCCATTGGTTACGGCATATTCGGACATGCGGAAGTGACAGACAAGCGGGATGCAACTGGCGAGATGCTACTGGCTATTGAAGGTATCGACGGCGCGGGCAAGGGCACCCTGTGCAGGGAGCTGTTGGCGCTGGCGCAAGGGCGGGGCATCCGTGCCGCCGCGCTGTCGTTTCCCCGTTATGAAGAAAACCAGTTCGCCGATCTGGTCGCCCGATATCTGCGTGGCGAGATGGGGGCGATCGACCAGGTGCCCGTGCGCTATGCCGCCTTGCTCTATGGCGGCGACCGCTTTGAAAGCCGAGCCGACTTGCTGGCCCTGATCGCGGCCCATGATCTGGTCATTCTGGACCGCTATGTGGCCTCCAACATGGCCTACAACGCCGCCAAATTACCGACGGCGGAGCGCGGCGACCTGATCGCCTGGATAGATCAACTGGAATTCACCATGTTCGAGATGCCCCGCCCGGACCTGACCCTGCTGCTGGCGACCTCGACCCAACTGGCCCATCGCATGGTCGGTGAAAAGGCCGCCCGCAGCTACACCCGGCAGACCCGTGACATGCACGAAGCGGACCGCGATTACCTCGCCGTCGTCGCGGAGGTCTATGGCGATCTGGCAAAGACGGGAGGCGAAGGCTGGCTAACGGTCGACCCCATGGATCAGTCCGCTAACCTGCGCCCGGCCAAAGACATCGCCGCCTCGGTGTGGCGGCATCCCGCATTGCTAAACCTGGCGGGTTAGTCCGGCATCCCCGCCATATCCACCGCCGGGTAATAGCGGTCATCGCCCAGGGCGTTGACCCGGGCCCAGAATTCCGGGCCGGCGGCCATGCCCGTCTCGTTAACCTCGGCCGCCTGTCGCCAGATGTTCCAAGACGTGGGATGCAGGCGCGAGGCTTCCGCCAACTGTTCGTTGCCTTCTCCCGCGCGGCCCTGGCGTAACAGATACTGGCCTAGGCGGAAGTGGCAATGGGCCCCGGCAACCTCGGCACTGGGGGCGGCGGTGTGATCGCGGGCCTGGCCGCCGTCGAAGGCATGCACGCTGTCAGCTCCGCTCAAAGCCCAATCCCGCACCGCATCCACATAGGTTGACTTGGCATTGGCGGCCGTCGCCGCCTTGTCTTCCGGCACGGTCATGGTCTCAAAATTCAACGAGCGGAAAGCTTCGAACGCGCCGGCGTTTTCCGCCGGGCGGACGATGTGGCCCTCTTCATCAATCCAAACCGCCTGGGGCACGTTGACCATGTTGTATAAATCGGCCACGCGGTGATCCCGGTCGATCAGCGCCGGGTAGCTGGGCGCCGCCTCTTCGATCCAGGGCCGGGCGGCATCTTCGCGGCTGTCCATGGCCACGGCGATGATCATGAAATCGCGGTCTTTCACTTCGTCGTAAAGTTTCTGCCACACGGACAGATCAGCACGACAGCCTCACCAACTGGCCCAGGTGGCCAGCAGGACCTTTTTTGCCTTTGTAGTCGGACAGGCTGTGCGGCTTGCCATCAAGGTCGGGCAAGGTAAAATCTGGTGCCTGAAGCGAGCGCAGGCTTTCCGCCCGTTCATTGGCGCCTTCGCCCAGGGCCCAGACATCGCCGTCGGCGCTGTGGGCGGTCGGCTTGTCCATGTGATCCCAAAAGGCGGCCAGATTGATGTTGCCGTCCGCCACGAATTCCGCCTCCCGCCCGGGGGGCACGGGCACGCAGACATTGCCCCGGCACAGCCCTTCGGGCTGCAAGGCCCAGCCGGTGGCGGTTGCCGCCTCTTCCCGGCTCAGCCATAGCCCGTCGCCCGGGCCGGCGGCGACTGAAAATTCGCCCAGATCCGATAATATTGTGGTCATTTTTCGTGCTCCCCTTTGTATCGTGTTGATTACGTGTCCATCATCCGGCGCATGGTTTCCCGCCGCGCGCCGGCCATGGCGAAGCCGTCCTTGGCCCGGCAAAGTTCCTCCGTCTGGGCCATGATCTCCTGGTTTGAAAGATCCAGATCAAACGGAATGGCGGCGGGCTGTGGTATGTACCACGGCGTATGGGCGTAAATTTCCAAGGTATTGTCTTCCGGATCCGAAAAATAGACCGACCAGGCATTGCCGTGGGTCACCACCCGGCGCACTTCCATTCCCGCGGCCACGATCCGGTCCCGCATCTCCCGAACTTCGTCCAGCGTGGCCACCATGAACGAGATTTGCTGCGCCACGTTGGCGTTGGCGCCCTCCTCCCGGCCGCCGACCAGCACCACCTGATGATGTTCGCCGGGATTGGCGGACAGAAAAGCGATGTCGAGATGGAAATCAGGCGGCCGCCCGGCATCCGTGACGGTCAGGCCAAAGACCTCCGAATAGAACGCCAGCATCTTGTCCATATCCTTGACGTAAATGCCCACATGGGTGAGCTGCGGCTTGATCATCCTCTCGCCTCCCTGACCGCGTTCAATATCATAGCCCTTGTCGCGCCCGCCGCAACAGCCACCAGGCGATGGCCAGGTGAACTATATTGACCGCCACTGCGTTGATGAAGGCCAGGCGGTAGGAACCGGTCCAATCATAGGCCAGCCCCGCCATCCAGGCGCCCAGGGCCATGCCCAGCAAGGTGACCGACAATACCAGGGAGATGCGCCAGCCGGCCTCGCCGGGCACGAAATACCGGCGCACCACGATGGCATAGGACGGCACGATGCCCCCCTGGCTCAACCCGAACAGGGCGGCCATTAAATAGAGCGGCCACAGGCCCTCGGCAAACATGAAGAAGAACAATGCCAGGGCTTGCAGGCCGCCGCCCAACAGCAAGGTCCGTAGGCCGCCGATGCGGTCCGAGATCCAGCCGAAGGCCAGGCGGCTGATAATGCCGGTGAACAGCATCAGGGCCAACATCTCGGCCCCGCGCCGGGCCGCATGGCCCAAGTCGGATGCATGGGCGACGATATGGGCCTGCGGCATGGCCATGGCAACGCAACAGGCCAGCCCGGCGCAACACAAGATGCCGTGCAGGCGGTTCGGCGCCAGGCCCAGGGGCCGGTCGGTCGCCGCGTCTTCTTCCGATTGGGAATCTGAAATCCCGTCGGGCCGGCGGCGCAGCAGCAGGCATAGCGGCGGCATGACCAGGATCAGGAAGACCGCGATGCCGCTATAGGTGTCGCGCCAGTCGGATAGATCGATATAATGCTGCACGATGGGCGGCCAGATTACGCCGGCCAGGTAATTGCCCGAGGCGACGATGGCCACGGCCATGCCGCGGCGGCGGTTGAACCACAATGTGGTATCGGCGACCAGGGGCGCGAACAGGGCGGCATTGCCCAAGCCCCCGATCAACAGTCCCTGGGCCAGATACAATTGCCACATGGCATCGGCACGGGCGGCCAGGAAAAAACCCAGAGCCAGCATAATGCTGCCGGTCAAACAGGGCCACATGACGCCAACCTTGTCCGACCAGCGGCCCATGACAATGCCGCCCAGGCCAAAGCCGATCATGGTCACCGCATAAGCGATGGAGACCGCCGAACGGGAGGCTCCGAATTCCATGGCAATGGGCGGCAACGCCACGACGATCGCGTACATGCCCACGGTCCCAATGGTCATCAGGGTCAGGGCGGCGGCCAGGCGGACATAGGCATGGCCAGGTTCGCGCGCCACGGTTGTGGCTTCAACTACCATGGGTTTTTTCCGATTTCGGGGATGGGCCGTCTTTGCGATCATAGCTATTTGGCGGTCACTGTCGCGGCAAATATTCCCTATGATCCGCAAGATCAACCGGTTGCCCATATGAAGGAAGCAAATGTTTTACTCCGCCGCCAAGCTGTTCTGGATATTTGCCGATCCCCTGAACATGACCCTGATTGTTTTGATGCTGGCCGTCATCATGATGTGGACGCCCTGGCGGCGTCTTGGGGTTTGGCTGGCCAGCCTGCTCGCCGCCGGGTTGTTGGCCATGGCGGTACTGCCCCTCGGCATCTGGGCCTTGGCGCCCCTGTCCGAAAAATTTCCGTCCCACGCCGTCGCCCAGGACCCTGTTGACGGCATTGTTCTGTTATCGGGTGCGGCCGTGGACCTGAAAATTTCCGCCAAAGTGGGCCACCCAATTCCAGGCAGGGCCGCCGGCCGGCTGGTTGAATTCATGCGCCTGGCCCGGGCCTATCCGGCGGCCCGTCTGTTGATCTGTGGCGGCAACGCCGGCCCCGGTGATGGGCCGGTGCGCGAAGGCCCGGCCATCGCCGAATATCTGGTCAGCCGGGGTCTGTCCCGTGAACGCATGATGGTTGAAGACCAGTCCCGTGATACTTATGAGAATGCCGTGCTGGGCAAGGCCTTGGCCAGGCCGGCGCCCGATCAGGGTTGGCTTTTGGTGACCTCGGCCTGGCACATGCCCCGCGCCATGGCCACTTTCCAATCCCAAGGCTGGTCCATCAAGGCCGCCCCGCCAAAAAGTGAAAGCCGGACATTCCGCCCGCGCTTCAACCTGCGCCGCGGCCTTAACAATTTCAAGGTTGCCCTGCACGAATATATCGGCCTGGTGGCCTATCGCCTGAACGGACGGACTAAGACGCTTTGGCCCGCGCAAAATTGACGGCGGCGTGGTTGGGGACCCAGGATTCGAACCTGGACTTACGGAGTCAGAGTCCGCTGTCCTACCATTAGACGAGTCCCCAGCACGACAATTCAGCGTGATATTTCGGCAACCTATGAAGCGTTCACGCCGATGTCAACCGGGCCATTATGGCGAACCCGCCTATTGCCAGGACGGCGCCGAGCGGTCAAGCTGCGAGGCAATAAAAATTGTACCGATTTGGGGCCAAATTGGCGGTGGCGGAACAGGGCGAAACGAAGCACGGGGCGCGTGGATCGGAGCGGCATACCTATGCCGCCATTGATCTGGGCACCAACAACTGCCGGCTGCTGGTGGCGCGTCCGGCGGGAGCGGGTTTTCGCGTGGTCGATGCCTTTTCCCGCATAGTTCGCCTGGGCGAAGGGGTCGACGGCAGCCTGCGCCTATCGGCGGAGGCCATGGACCGCACCATTGACGCCCTGAAAATTTGTGCCGACAAGATGCGCCGGCGCAAGGTGACCCGGGCCCGCTGTGTCGCCACGGCCGCCTGCCGCCGGGCCGAGAATTGTGACGAATTCCTCCGCCGCGTAAACCAGGAAGCCGGGTTGTTTCTGGAGACCATCACGGCCGAGGAAGAGGCCAAGCTGGCCGTCGCCGCCTGCCGGCCCCTGCTGACGCACGAGGCCCGCTATGCCCTGGTCTTCGACATTGGCGGCGGCAGCACCGAATTGATCTGGGCCAGCCATGATGCGGCGGGAAAGCTCGAACCCATCGCCTTTACCTCTCTGCCCCTCGGCGTGGTCGCCATCGCCGAACGCCATGGCAGCGGCGATTTCTCGATAGCGCAATATGAGGCATTGGTGGAAATCATTGCGGCCGAGCTGCGCGCGTTTGAAGCGGACAACGGCATCAACCGGCGGATCAGTGAAGGCGGTGTACAGATGATCGGCACCTCGGGCACCGTTACCACCTTGTCCGGCGTGCATCTGGGTCTTGAACGCTATGACCGCCAGCGGGTTGATGGCCTGTGGCTGTCGTTCGACGATGCCCGCCGGGCGGCCGAACAGCTGCGCGCCATGAAGCTGGAACAACGCGCCGCTCATCCTTGTATTGGCCGGGGCCGGGCCGATTTAGTGGTGGCGGGCTGCGCCATTTTGGAAGCGATCCGCCAGACCTGGCCCACGGACCGTCTGCGCGTGGCCGACCGTGGGGTGCGCGAAGGCCTGTTGTTATCGTTGATGGGCCGGGATCAAAGCGCGCCGCCACCACCACCGCCGCTTTTACCCCGCGGCGTCGGGCAATGACGACGCGGGGTAAAAGCGGCGGTGGTGGTGGCAAGAGCGGCGGCGGAAAATCCCGGCCGTCCGGGCGCAATCTGGCGGTACGCGTGCGCACGGCAAAGCGGCGCAAGACATCGTCCACCCGCTGGCTGCAGCGGCAATTGAACGATCCTTATGTGGTGGCGGCGAAAAAAGACGGCTATCGCTCCCGCGCCGCCTACAAATTGCTGCAGTTGGACGAAAAATTCGGACTGCTGAAAAAGGGCCAGACGGTGGTGGACCTGGGCGCCGCGCCGGGCGGCTGGACCCAGGTTCTGCTGGAAACCCTAGGCCCCAACAGCTCAATTCTGGCTGTCGACGTGACCGAGATGGAACCCATTGGCGGCTGTGAAACCCTGGTCGGCGATGTCATGGAGCTGGACACCGAGGCTGCCATACGCAACACCCTGAACGGCCCGGCGGATCTGGTGTTGAGCGACATGGCGCCGCCCACCACCGGGCACCGGGCCACGGATCATCTGCGTATCATTGCCTTGGCGGAAGCCGCCTTGGATCTGGCCCGCAGCGTGCTGGCGCCGGGCGGTGGATTTGTCGCCAAGGTCTGGCAGGGCGGTACCGAGGGCAGTTTGCTGGTGGACCTGAAACGGGATTTCACCCAGGTCCGGCACGCCAAACCGGCAGCCTCCCGCGCCGGTTCGGCCGAGATGTATGTGGTCGCCACCGGTTATCGCGGTGATAATTCAGATGCAGAGGAGGGATAGGCGCGGGCGGAGATTTGGGCTATATGGAGGCACGATTCAAAAAATAGAAGCTGTGTCATGAGCCAAGCGACATCCATCGAGGATTTCGAACCCTATCTGCAACCCGCCGTCTGCGTCGATAGCGACCACCCGGCGGTGATCGAATTCGCCGCGCGGGTTGCCGGCGACGGCACGGGCCTGGACACGGATCTTAAGCGGGCCGTGGCGATCTATTACGCCGTGCGCGATGATTTCCGCTACGACCCCTATGGCGTCGAGATGACGGAATTCGGCATGAAGGGCTCCTCCGTGCTGGAACGGGGCGACGGTTTTTGCATCACCAAGGGGGCGCTGATGGCGGCGGCCTGCCGGGCCATTGGCATTCCGGCCCGCCTGGGCTTCGCGGATGTCAAAAATCATCTGGCCTCCAAACGCATGCGCAAGGTCATGCAAACGGATTTGTTCGTCTATCACGGCTTTGTCGAGGTCTATCTGGAAGGCAAGTGGGTCAAGGCGACGCCCGCTTTCAATCTTTCCCTATGCGAAAAATTCGGCACTCTGCCGCTGGAATTCGATGGCCGCAACGATTCAATATTCCACCCCTTTGATGCGGCCGGCAACAAGCATATGGAATATATCACCGATCACGGCTCGTTCGCCGATGTACCCTTGGCGGATATCAAGGCCTCGTTCGAGAAGCATTACCCAACCATGTATTCCGACGAAGGCCAGGACGGTGTGCGGGGCGACATGGCGGCCGAGGCCGTGTCCGACAGATTTGCCGACAGATTTGCCGACAGGAGCGCCACCTAAGATGGCCCCGTTGGTGGCAGCCCCCGGCCGCCGCCAAAGTAAGTCTGCGCGAAACTGGCGGCGAAAAATGACATCCCAAAGCGAATTTTGCAGGGCGCTTCATGCGCCCTGTTTGCGATGATATGGAGGCAGGCGACAAGATGAAGATACCCGAGGCCCTAACATTTGACGACGTTCTTCTGAAACCAGCGGCATCCGCCGTTCTGCCCAACCAGGTAGACACCGACGCCCGGGTCACCCGCAATCTCCCCCTGGGCATTCCCTTGCTGTCCTCGGCCATGGATACGGTGACGGAGCATCGTTTGGCCATCGCCATGGCGCAACTGGGCGGCTTGGGGGTAATCCACAAGAATCTCAGCCCGGAGGAACAGGCGGAAGAAGTCCGCCGGGTGAAAAAGTTCGAGGCCGGCATGGTGGTCAACCCCGTTACCATTCACCCCAATCAGACCCTTGCCGATGCCCAGAACCTGATGCAGGCCCACGGCATCTCCGGCATTCCCGTGGTGGAGCCGGGCTCGGGCCGTCTGGCGGGTATTTTGACCAACCGGGATGTGCGTTTCGCCACCGACCGGGCCCAACCGGTCAGGGAGCTGATGACCCATGAGAACCTGGTCACCGTGCGCGATGGCGTTGACAGCGGCGACAGCGCGGCCGCCAAGCGCCTTTTGCATCAACACCGCATCGAAAAACTGCTGGTGGTGGATGAAAACTATAAATGCGTCGGTCTGATCACCGTCAAGGATATGGAGAAGGCCACCAATTATCCCAACGCCGCCAAGGACGAGCGGGGCCGCCTGCGGGTTGCGGCGGCCACGGGCATTGGCGCCGAGGGCCTGGCCCGGACCGAGGCGCTGATCGATGCGGGCGCTGATCTGATCATCGTTGATACGGCCCACGGCCATTCGGGCATGGTGCTGGACAGTGTTTCGGAAATCAAAAAGCTATCCAACTACACCCAATTGGCGGCCGGCAACGTGGCCACGGGCGACGGCGCCAGGGCCCTGGTGGATGCGGGCGCGGATGCGGTCAAGGTGGGCATCGGCCCCGGCTCCATCTGCACCACGCGCATTGTAGCCGGTGTCGGCATGCCGCAATTGACGGCGATCATGGAGGCGGTGGAGGCCTGCAAGGCCGCCGATATCCCGGTCATCGCCGACGGCGGCATAAAGTTTTCCGGCGATCTGGCCAAGGCCATCGCCGCCGGCGCCGATTGCGCCATGATCGGCTCGCTGCTGGCGGGTACCGAGGAAGCGCCAGGGGAGGTTTTCCTCTACCAGGGCCGCTCCTACAAATCCTATCGCGGCATGGGCTCTCTGGGCGCCATGGCGCGGGGCTCGGCGGACCGCTACTTCCAGGCGGAAATTCAGGAAGCCATCAAATTGGTGCCCGAGGGCGTGGAAGGCCGGGTGCCATACAAGGGCCCGGTGGCAAATATTATCCACCAGTTGATCGGCGGCCTGCGCGCCGCCATGGGCTATACGGGCAACGGCACCATCGATGCAATGCGCACGGACTGCGAATTCGTCCGGGTCACCCAGGCCGGCTTTCGGGAAAGCCACGTGCACGATGTCTCCCTGACCCGCGAGGCACCGAACTATCCCTTGAACCCGGCGTAGTTTAGGGCGCGCCGCCATGACCCCGGGAGCACGGCTGCAGGCCGCCATTGACCTGCTGGATGAAATCGGCGGATCGGCGGTGCCGGCGGATCGTTTGGTCGGCAACTATTTCAGAAGCCGCCGCTATGCCGGCTCTAAGGACCGCCGCGCGGTATCGGAAATGGTTTACGACGTGATCCGCCGCCGGGGCGAATATGCCTGGGCCGCGGGCGGCACGGGTAGCCGGCAACTGGCGCTGGCCCATCTGATGTCCCGGCCCGATGCCGGTGCCGCCGCCGTCGCCAACCTGTTCGATGGCGCGAAATATTGTCCCGGCGAATTGAACGCCGAAGAACAGGCCTTGCTTGCGGCAATGACCGGCAGCTGGGGTGGCGCACCGGCCTGGGCGGCGGGCAATTACCCCGAATGGCTGGCGCCCAGCCTGACCCGGCGCTTCGGCGCGGATCTGGAAGGTGAAATGTCCGCCATGGGGGCGCGCGCGGATGTGGATCTGCGTGTCAATGTCTTGAAAACCGATGCGGCGAGGGTCGCCGCCAGCCTGGCCAAGGACGATATCGCCACCACGCCGGGGGCCCTTGCGCCCACCGCCCTGCGTTTGGCCGACCGCCGCTCATTGGCCAATCACCCTCTGTATCAGAGCGGCGCCATCGAAATCCAGGACGAGGGCTCGCAGCTGGTGGCTCTGCTGTGCGCCGCCCGGGCGGGTCAGCAGGTGGTTGATTATTGTGCCGGGGCGGGCGGCAAAAGCCTGGCTCTGGCGGCGGGCATGGGCAACAAGGGGCAGATCTTTGCATTCGACAACAACCCCCGCCGCATGCGGCCCCTGCGCGAGCGGTTGCAGCGCGCCGGCGCGCGAAACATCCAGCTCCACGCCCTGGCCGATGCCGCCGCCCGGAAGGTCTTGGCGGACTTGAGGGGCAAGGCGGATCGCGTGTTGCTGGATGTACCGTGCAGCGGCTCCGGTGCGTGGCGGCGAAATCCGGAGAGCAAATGGCGTCTGAGCCCGGAACAGCTTGAACATTTTGGCCGGACCCAAACCGAAATCTTGAACCTGGCCGCGCCGTTGGTGGCGCCGGGCGGACGTCTGATCTATGCCACCTGCTCCATTCTGATGGAAGAGAACGAGGACCGGATTGAGGCTTTCCTGGCCGAACAATCCGGCTTTGAAGTTCTGTCCATATCCGAGGTTTGGGCCGATACCCTGGGCGGCGATGCACCCTGTGACGATCCCTATCTGCGCCTGACCCCGGCGCGGCATGGCACGGACGGTTTCTTTCTCGCCGTTCTGCAACGCAAGCAAACTTGATATGCAGGCGTGGCGTTGGCGGTTTATGCTAGCGCTTCTGCTTGTCAAACCATGGGGATTGCCATGAAACTGATAATTTCGGCCCTGCTTTCCGCCCTGCTTTCGATGCTGCTGCTATCCACGAGCGCCTGGGCCGCGGCCGGCGAAGACGATACCAGTGGTTCGAGCGAACCGCCGGCCTGGAAAAAGGCCGTCGCCGATCAGGACTGGGCCGGTGCCATCACCCTGCTGGAGGCACAGGTCGCGGCCAATAACGGTACGGCGAATGTGCACAATATGCTTGGCTACTCCTATCGCAAGGCGGGCAATTTCGACAAGGCGTTTGAACATTATGCCGTCGCCTTGAGGATGAACCCGGAACACCGCGGTGCGCATGAATATGTGGGCCAGACCTATCTGGCGGTGGGCAATCTGGAAATGGCAAAAAAGCATCTCGATGCTTTGGATCGAATCTGTTTTTTTGGCTGCGAGGAATTCGACGATCTGAAACAGGCGATTGCCGCATATCGCCCAAAATAAGCTGCTTTGCTGACTGCCGCGAAAGTTTCTTGCGCCGGCGCAGGGGGCCGTCGTAAAGCAAAGCCACTAAGAAACCCGTGAGCATACCCGTGAGCCATACCGCGACAGAAAAAATCCTGATCCTAGATTTCGGCAGCCAAGTCACCCAGTTGATTGCCCGGCGTCTGCGCGAAAGCAATGTCTATTGCGAAATCGTGCCCTATTCCAAGGCCGCGGAGGCCCTTGCCCAGGGCCGGCCCAACGGCGTTATCCTCTCGGGCGGGCCATCCTCGGTGGCCGAGATGGATACGCCACGGGCGCCGCAATCGCTGTTCGAAATGGGTATTCCCGTGTTGGGCATCTGCTATGGCCAGCAGACCATGTGCGCCCAGCTTGGCGGCACGGTGGAGCCATCGGAGCATCAGGAATTTGGCCGCGCTTTTGTCCAGGTGGATGGCGATTGCGCCTTGATGGACGGCACCTGGCAGTCCGGCCAGCGCCACCAGGTTTGGATGAGCCACGGCGACCGGGTCACCGAACTGCCGCCCGGTTTCAAGGTGGTGGGCACGTCCGAGAATTGCCCCTTTGCCGTGATCGCCGATGATGAACGAAAATTCTACGGCGTGCAGTTCCACCCAGAGGTTATTCACACACCCGACGGCACGGCATTATTGCGCAACTTCACCCACAAGGTTGCCGGCTGCCAGGGCACTTGGAACATGACTACGTTCCGCCAGGAGGCCGAGGCGCGGATCAAGGCTCAGGTTGGGCAAGGCCGGGTCATTTGCGGTCTATCGGGCGGGGTGGATAGCTCCGTCGTGGCAATCCTGCTGCACGAAGCCATTGGCGATCAGTTGACCTGTGTCTTTGTCGATCACGGCCTGTTGCGGGAGGGCGAGGCCGGGGAAGTGGTCAGCCTGTTCCGGGAGCATTACAACCTATCCCTGGTGCACCGGGAGGCCGCCGATCTGTTCCTTGGCAAGCTGGACGGGGTCAGCGACCCGGAACAAAAGCGAAAAACCATCGGCGGTACCTTCATCGATGTGTTCGAGGAAGAAGCCAACAGGATCGGCGGCGCCGAATTTCTGGCCCAAGGCACGCTGTACCCGGATGTCATTGAATCCGTTTCACCCTCCGGCGGGCCCTCGGCCACGATCAAGTCCCATCACAACGTGGGCGGCCTGCCTGAACGCATGAACATGCAACTGGTGGAGCCCTTGCGGGAGTTATTCAAGGACGAGGTGAGGGAATTGGGCCGCGCCCTTGGTTTGCCGGAAAGCCTGGTCGGCCGTCATCCCTTTCCCGGTCCCGGCCTGGCGATCCGCTGCCCCGGTGAATTAAGCGCCGATAAGCTGGCTATCCTGCGCCGGGCCGATGCGGTCTATCTGGACGAAATCCGCAAGGCCGGCCTGTATGACGAGATCTGGCAGGCCTTCGCCGCCCTGCTGCCCGTGCGCACCGTGGGCGTCATGGGCGATCAGCGCACCTATGACTATATCTGCGCCCTGCGCGCGGTGACCTCCACCGACGGCATGACGGCTGACTACTACCCCTTTGAACACGACTTCCTGGGCCGTGTCTCGACCCGTATCATCAACGAAGTGCGCGGCATCAACCGGGTGGTCTACGACGTCACCTCGAAACCCCCCGGTACCATCGAACTGGAATGATTTCAAAAAAAATTATTAAATAAAATCCATGGGTTACACACCATTGTTTACTTCTAAAACACTTCTAACTATTTTTTGCCTCTGCAGGTATCGTGGAGGTATTAAATTCTCAGGTGAAACAAAGTTCAAAAATCAAAACTTATCCTAAAGAATGATGTCTCCTTACATTGCAGGGTATTAGGCAAGGTATAGGGAAGGTATTAGGAGGGTAGTAGGAAGGGTATTAGAGGGGGTATTGATTCGATAATGATTGATGTGATTGGGTGCAAATCGCAAGAGAATTAGCCAAAGCGGCCGATCCGGTAGGGTGTCATGTTGACATCAAGGGTTTCACCCGCGATCAACGATGCTATTATTTCGCCGGTTTTCGGCGCCATGGTCATTCCCGTGTGTCCGTGTCCATATGCGGCATATAGATTTGCAAACCCCGGCACTTCGCCAAGATACGGCACTGAATCTGGAGTGGAAGGGCGAGGCCCCATCCATTCTTGAACATCGTCAACATTCAAGTCCGGGAACATATCCTTAGCAAGTTTTTTGAAGACCCGGGCACGACGGTAATCGGGTGCCGCATCGACACCGGCAAATTCGGCTGTGCCTGCACAACGCACACCCGCTGACATTGAGCTGATTACGAATTTTGCGTCTACATTCATGATGGCATTATTTAGCGACACGCCGGGGTCGCGGAATACCAGATGGTAGCCACGTTCTGCGTCGAGTGGCGCTTTGATACCCAGATCCTGCATGAGTTTTCCCGACCAGGCCCCCATGGCGACGACGAGTTGGTTAGCTTTCACCGGCCCTGCATCGGTTTTGATGCGCCATGCGCCGCCTGCTTCTGGAACAAGGCTTTCGACCCTGCACCGCATGAAGGATACGCCCATTGTCTGAGCCTTTTCCGCCAAGACTTTGCCGATACCGCCAGGATCAAGAGCGCGGCCTTGTTGTTTGATAAGCACTGCGGCCTCGAATTGTTGCGAAAGTGCCGGCTCAATTTCGCGAAGCGCGTCGCCCTTGACTACTTCCAATGGGACCTGTCGCTCAGACCGCATTCGCCAACCGAGTTTAGACAAATCTGCATCGGCGGCATTTCGGAAAACATGCACGTAGACTGAATCGCGAACGAGTTCCTCGGAACCGGTACCTTTAAGATGATGTCGGTATAACGTTACGGTGGGCCGTGTTAGCGCCATCATCGCATCCGCGATTGCGGGAAGGCGGTATTCCTGGCCGGATTGGAAAAATTTTATCGCCCAGGGCAAAAATTTTATCGCGTATCCCGTCCGCAGCGCTACTGGTCCCTCGGGATCAAGCAACCAACCGGGAATACTCTTCCAAAGCCCAGGCATAGATTGTGGCACACAGGACCAGGGTGATAGGGAGCCTGCATTTCCATAACTGGCACCTTCCGCCGGTGGATTTCGATCAATCAACGCAACTTTGAAGCCTCTTTCTGTAAGTGAGAGCGCAGTGGTAATACCAACGATGCCTGCGCCTAATATGGTGACATCAGGCGTCGATCCATTCTTCTCAGCGGCCATTGCTTCCTCCTGATATGATTGCGGTCAGGGTAGTTTGCCGATGCCGTATTAGGCAATATGTCTTTAGGTACAAGACCGAACTGAGTGGGTCACTTAAAGGAAAGAAATACGAATCCAGAATTCAATCTGGCGAAAGAAAAACTGGTTTTGCCGGAAGCAGAAAAACCGGCTTTCGATTATTTACCATTAACACTGCACAATGGCGTGGCCTATCTGGCCGGACAGCTTGCCAAGGTGCACGGTGTACTGCCTAATCCTGGTCGTGTAGGTCAGCAAGTCGACGAAGCGGAGGCCGGCCGACAAATGGAACTCTGCGCGCTGCAGTCGCTCTCCTGGCTGAAGCATTAACTGAGTGAATCCCACAATCACGATAATCTGTAATGTAGAAAACCGAAAGGGAATACGATATGCTGGAACTCACCAACGCCGATTGGTCTTTGG
>JAPYUH010000027.1:0-2737 GCA_029936195.1 Alphaproteobacteria bacterium | reverse complement strand
AAAACCGAAAGGGAATACGATATGCTGGAACTCACCAACGCCGATTGGTCTTTGGGTAGCCGGCCGGCCGTACGGTCAGTGTACGGCGTGGTCGCCGCCGCACATCCGCTAGCAGCGAACGCCGGTGCCGAGATGTTGCGGCGAGGCGGCAATGCCTTCGATGCAGTAGCAGCAACAACGGCGGCGCTTAACGTCGTCGAACCATTCATGTCCGGCCTAGCCGGCGCAGGCGCCGCCACATTCTTCAACGCGAATACCAGTGAAGTTTCCTGCCTCGATTTCATTCCACCCGCACCTGCCGGGTTAAATCCATCAGAGATGGACGGCAATGTGGCTCAGACAGGCCCGCTTGCCCCCTGCACGCCTGGCAGCCTAGCTGGCTGGTATGGGCTGCAGAGCCGTTACGGCAAACTTTCTTTCTCGGACGTACTGCAGCCAGCCATAAAGCTGGCAACGGACGGGTATCCGATATCGAAATTCTTCATCGCCGAGACGGTTGACCATGCCGAACGCATAAAAGATCCGGAATGGCATCGTGTGTTCAGACCAAACAGCGGCTGGAAACCCGGTGACATCCTGAAACTACCCGATCTCGGGGGCACACTGAGCAAGATCGCCGACGAGGGTATCGGCTATTTGTACAGCGGTGAACTGGGCGCAAAACTGGCAAAGCACATGAAATCGGTGGGAGGTGTGATCGCTATAAGCGACCTGGAAGCCGTCGATCCAACCTTGGAAGCGCCAGTAAAGGCGACTTATCGCGATCGGCTTGTCCATGTTCCGCCTCCACCAGCTGAATCATTTCAGGTTCTTCTAGCGCTGAGCATCCTCGATTCCTTCAGTGTCAGTTCATTGGGGTTGTTAAGCGCACCACATCTCGATCTGGTTTTCCGGGCAATCCGCATCGCGGCTGGGCTGCGCATCCAACACAATCGCTGTGGCCCGAAAGACGTCGAAGCGCTTCTGTCGGATATGACAGCCTATGTAACTCGGGCAGGAGACGGGATCCCGGTCGAAGGGCTGACAGAGAAATGGTCTGGTGACGCCGATTTCACGGCCGACGCGCCTAAGGAAAATACGACATCAATGTCCATCGCTGACGCTGATGGCAATATGATTTGTCTGACGCAGAGCCTGGGCTCGGCCTACGGGTCCGGGGTTATGATCCCCGGCACCGGCGTGATACTGAATAATTTCCTGAACTGGACAGACCTGAACCCTGCATCACCGAACGCCTTGCAGCCAGGAAAACGGATAGCCATGTGCCTGGCGCCATCGATTTCGACCCGCGACGGCAAGGGCATCCTAGCACTTGGCACGCCAGGCAGTTACGGCATCCTGCAAACCCAGGTTCAGGCCATGGTCGGGCATGTGGATTTCGGGTTGGACATTCAAGCGGCGATCGAGATGCCCCGCGCACGCCTGTGGGACGGCAAGCAGATCTATTTGGAGCGACGCGTTCCACATTCTGTCTGTGTAGAGCTTTCAGCCCGCGGTCACGACGTCGCCTTGCTGCCCGACTACTCATGGCGCACCGGCGGCATGCAGGCGGTCTCGCGGGACCCTGACAGTGGCGCGCTGGCTGGCGCAGCGGACAGCCGACGCGACGGCGCGGTAATACCAGCCTAGGACGATCAGTTATGGACAAGTATTTCGCCGCAGATTTCGCCGCAGCTCGTGTCAAATTTCTCAAAGCAGCAGAGGTTGCCGATGTTCCGCTGTGGCAATTCGATCATCCGTTGACCGGGCCAAGCGGCGAGGCACTTGGCACCGATATCGTCTGGCTTGGCGCCCAGGATGCCCGGAATATCGTTGTCGCCGGCTCCGCGACCCATGGCATTGAAGGGTTCTGCGGATCAGGCTGCCAAACCGGCTTTTTAACGGAAAACTGGAAGTCTCGTCTTGAGGCTGGTACCGCCCTGGTGCTGGTTCACGCCAACAACCCGCACGGCTTTGCGCATCAACGCCGGGTCAACGAGGACAATATCGATCTCAACCGCAATTTCATCGACTTCGATGCGGAAACACCGGACAGTCCCGGATATGCCGACCTGCATCCAGCCCTGGTGCCGGAAGCGTGGGACGGCCCGGTGCGCGAAGCGGCGGATGCAGTGATCGACGCCTATAAAGCGCGCGAGGGACTGCCTGCCTTCCAGCAAGTAACTTCTCGCGGCCAATACACCTTTCCCAACGGTCTTTTCTTTGGCGGCACAGGCCCAAGCTGGTCTCGCCTAACGATCGAAGGGTTCGCCCGTGCGCATCTGGCCCAGGCAGAGCGCATCGCTGTGGTCGACTTCCATACAGGGCTGGGACCACGTGGCTACGGCGAGGTAATCGGCCGCGGCGGCCCTGGCGACCCACAGTATGAACGGACGGTCGCATGGTACGGCCCGGACGTTAAAAGCGCTGCCGTCGGCAACTCCGCCTCTGTGCGGCTCAGCGGCACCATTGATTTCGGCTACCGCCGTGCCTGCCCCCATGCAGAGCAGACTGCGATCACCCTAGAATTCGGCACACTGCCCCTGGAAGAGGTGCACGCAGCAATCCGCGCCGACAATTGGCTTTATGCTATAGGTGGCGCCGAGACGTCACCGCACTTCAAATCGATCAAGGCACAGATGCGTGCCGCCTTCTACGGCGAAGACAGTCAGTGGAAAAAAGACATATGGGCCCGCGGCCAGGACATTGTTGAAAAGGCATTGAATGGTGTAGGGGGCTGACCCGTCTCTTTCATTCT
>JAPYUH010000519.1 GCA_029936195.1 Alphaproteobacteria bacterium | reverse complement strand
CGCGCGAATTTTTGAATGCTGTATACGTGCTGTGCCATGCACGATCACAATGAAGGCCGGAATATGTCGAACCAGGATCGCATCATTATTGTTGGCGCTGGGCCCGTGGGCTGTACCGCCGCCTTGATCCTTGTCCAGCAGGGCATCCCGGTCGTTCTGGTGGAGCGGGAGGCGGAATTGGCCGAGGATTTGCGCGGCTCCACCTTTCATCCGCCCACCCTGGACATGCTGGATGATCTGGGCGTGACCGAAAAATTGCTGCCCCAGGGCCTGATCGCCCCGACCTATCAGTACCGCGACCGGGCCACGGGGGCCCATGCGGAATTCGATTTGAGCCTGCTGGCGGATCACACCCGCCACCCCTATCGCCTGCAATGCGAACAATACAAATTGACCCGTACCATCCTGCCCACGCTGGAAGCCTCCGGCCTGGCCGAAATCCGCTTCGCCACCCAGGCGGGGGACATCACCCAAGGGGATGATTGCGTCGCCGTCGAGATCCTGGGCCCCGATGGTCCGGAAACGCTTGCGGGGCGCTTTTTGCTGGGCGCCGACGGCGGCCCCTCGAAAGTGCGCCAGGCCATGGGCATCGAGTTTGAAGGCTTTACCTATCCGGAGCGGTTCCTGGTGGTCACCACGGACTTTCCCTTCGAAGACCATCTGGAGAACCTCTCCTACGTCAACTACATCTCGGACCCGGTGGAGTTTTGCGTCATTTTGCGGGTGCCGGGCCTGTGGCGGGTGCTGTTCCCCACCGACCCGGACGAGGCGGAGGCCGACGTGCTGGACCCAGATAGGGTTGAGGGGCTGTTGCAGGGCCTGGTGGCCAAGGACACGCCCTACGAGATGACCCACATCACGCTTTATAGGGTGCATCAGCGGGTGGCCAAGACCTACCGGCGGGGCAATGTGGTGCTGGCGGGCGATGCGGCGCATTTGAATAATCCTCTGGGCGGCATGGGCATGAACGGCGGCATTCACGATGTTTCCAACCTGTGTCCAAAGCTGGCGGCAATTATCAATACCGGCGCCAGCACCGGCCTGCTGGATCTTTACGAGCGTCAACGCCGGGACATCACC
>JAPYUH010000518.1 GCA_029936195.1 Alphaproteobacteria bacterium | reverse complement strand
CAGCCAAACCCAACCGGCGCGCACGCCGCCCATCATCAGCGCCATCCAGCCCACGGCCAACAACAGAACCAACAAAGCCACCCCGCCCGCGGTGATGCTGTGGCGCGCCATTTCTTTGGCCGCGCCTTCCTCAAAACCAAGGGAGTCCATGAGATGCATCCGAAGGTCCGGCAGGGACACGACGTAAATTATCCAAGCCAATAACGCGATCCCCAGAAACCCCAACAGCCCTACGCCCCAAGTGCGGTTCCAACCGCGCAGGGCCGCCAATCGTTTGGGCAAGGAAATCCTCGAGGGCGCATTCGATAAATATGCCCGCGCCATGCCTTCCAGCCCATACGCAAACAGCACCGCCAACGCCACGTTCATGGGGTGCATAAATTTGATGGGATTACGGATGGTATCAAAAAACGGCAGTTTATAAATTAACTGATAGAACGGCGCATGATGCCCCCAAGCCAACAGCAAGCATCCGAGCGCGCCGGCGGTCCAAAGCCAAACCCAACGCCGCTCGGCGGGGCTGTACACACCTTGCGCGCGGAGGCTTTGCAGCAATGCCCACACCGCGACCAACAGCACCAGCAGCCCCGCGTACAAGCCGGGATACGCATGCCGCTTGAACGGCGCGCGCGGGGCGCCGACCGCCTTCGCATAGGATTCCAATGCATTCGCGTGGCTGCGGGGGTTCTCCGCCAAGGCGCGGGTGTAGGCCGGTTCCTGCCCCACCGCGCCCCAATAACGGTGGGCGTCGGCCACCGATAGGTTGAGCCAGCCGTGCGGACTTTCGCGATAGCCGAACAGGCCAGGGATTGCCAACCGCAGCGTTTCGCCCGGCGGCACGCTCCATTGAGTGGCGGCATCAAATTGTTGCTGCCGGATTTTCTCGAGCTGGGCCACCCGCTGTTTTTCCACCTCAGCCAAGAGTTGTTGTTTCTGGAAGGCATCAAGGTCAGTCGAGGATTGAATCTGCGCGCGGGCTTGTTGCACGGCGTCATTCAATTGTTTCAGGGGCGACGCCTTCATGGCGGCAGCCGTACCGCCCGCGGTTTGAAAAAGATTCACCAATGCATGCCCCGCCATCA
>JAPYUH010000026.1:15039-28068 GCA_029936195.1 Alphaproteobacteria bacterium | reverse complement strand
AGAATCCTTCTGTTTTGAGTCTTGCGCACCACGATTCTTCAGAGTCTCGTGGTCTTTCGATCCTCACGGATGGGTACCATCCGTTAGAATCGGACCACTAGAGCGTTTCCCACACGACCTGGTATATGCGGCATCGGGCGGAGATTTCACCACCAACGCCCATCGCCGGCATCGCGGCGCCCTGGCCCCTGGTCATGGGCATCGTCAATGTAACACCGGACAGCTTTCACGACGGCGGTGAACGCCTGGATTCGGACGCCGCCATCGCCCATGGCCGTGACCTGGCGGCGGCGGGTGCCGTGATCCTGGATATCGGTGGTGAATCCACCCGGCCCGGCGCCGGCGAAGTTTCTTCGGAAGCGGAGCTGGAACGGGTCATTCCGGTCATTCGGGCGCTGGCGGATGACGGCCACGTGGTATCCGTGGATACCCGAAAAGCGGCTGTCATGGCGGGGGCGGTCGCTGCGGGCGCCCGTATGATCAACGATATTACCGCCCTGCGCCATGATCCCGAAAGCCTGGCCCTGGTGGCCAGCCTGGAGGTCCCCGTTGTATTGATGCACAGCCGGGGCACGCCGGGGGATATGCAAACCAAAACCGGCTATGATGACGTGGTCGCCGATGTCATGGGCGATCTGGCGGCCCGCATTGCCGCCTGCGTCGCAGGCGGCGTGGCGCGGGACCGGTTAATAATTGATCCAGGCCTTGGTTTCGCCAAGACCGCCCGGCAAAGCGCGGCCCTGCTGGCGGACATTGTGCGGTTCCATGCCTTGGGGTGCCCTCTTTTGATCGGCGCCTCGCGCAAATCCTTCATCGGCGCCTTGACCCGCACGGCCCGCTCCGAGGACCGCTTGCCCGGCTCCCTGGCCGCCGCCCTTTGGGCCGGGCAACAGGGTGCGGCAATCGTGCGGGTCCATGATGTTGGCGAAACGGTGCAGGCGTTGGAGATTTTCCGGGCCCTTTGCTATATAGATGGCAACGAAGAATTGGCCGAGTGAGGGGCGCATGGAGCGCGAGTATTTCGGGACTGACGGCATTCGCGGCACGGCCAACACCTGGCCCATGACGGCGGAGATCGCCGTGCGTGCGGGCATGGCGGCGGGATTGCAGTTTACCCGTGGCGATCACCGCCACCGGGTCGTGGTGGGCAAGGACACCCGCCTGTCGGGCTATATGCTGGAGCCGGCATTGACCGCCGGATTTACTTCCGTCGGCATGGATGTGATCCTGGTCGGGCCCATGCCGACCCCGGCGGTGGCCATGCTGACACGCAGTCTGCGCGCCGACCTTGGCGTCATGCTGTCGGCTTCCCACAATGCCTTTGCCGACAACGGCATCAAGTTTTTCGGCCCAGACGGCCACAAACTTTCGGACCGCATCGAGGCCAAAATCGAACAACGCATGCAATCGGATTTGACCGCCTCGCTGGCCCACGCCAATGCGCTGGGCCGCGCCATGCGCCTGGAGGACGCCCCCGGCCGCTATATCGAAGCGGCGAAGGCCACCTTCCCCTCGCAATACCGCCTGGACGGCCTCAAGGTGGTGGTCGATTGTGCCAACGGCGCCGCCTACAAAGTGGCGCCCACGGTTCTGTGGGAGCTGGAGGCAGACGTCATCCCGATCGGCGTCGATCCCGATGGTTTCAATATCAACCTCGAATGCGGTTCAACCCACCCCGAATATTTGTGTGAACAAGTGGTCGCCCACGGCGCCGATGTGGGCATTGCCCTGGACGGTGACGCAGACCGCTTGATCCTGGCCGACGAACATGGCCAGGTCGTGGATGGCGATCAGCTGATGGCCGCCATAGGCGATCATTGGGCCGAGTCCGGCGCCTTGAAAGGCAACGGCATCGTCGCCACGGTGATGTCGAACCTTGGCCTGGAGCGGTATTTGGCCTCCAAGGGCCTGGAACTGGTTCGCACCCAGGTCGGCGACCGCTATGTGGTGGAACATATGCGTCAGCATGGTTTCAATGTGGGCGGCGAACAGTCGGGCCATATCGTGATGTCGGATTTTGGCGCTACCGGCGACGGTCTGGTCGCGGCCCTGCAGGTTTTAGCCCTGGTGATGGCGGAAAGCCGGCCGGTCAGCGAAGTGTGCCGCCGGTTCGAGGCGGTACCGCAATTGTTGAAGAACGTCCGCTATAGCGGCCCCTCGCCGCTGGAGACACCGCGCATCAGCCGCGCCATACAGGCCCAGCGCAGCCGCCTGGGCGAGGGGGGCCGGCTGTTGATCCGGCCCTCGGGCACGGAGCCGTTGATCCGCGTCATGGCGGAAGGCGACGACCAGGAACTGGTGCATTCCGTGGTCAACGAGTTGGTCGAGATGATCGACGCGGTTTCGGACAACGAGGGCCCCTGATTGATGGCTCGCGTTAACTTGGGCCGGGTCCTGATTATCGCCGGTTCCGATTCCGGCGGCGGCGCCGGTATCCAGGCTGACATCAAATCGGTCACCGCCCTGGGCGGCTTTGCCGCCACCGCCATCACCGCCCTGACGGCGCAGAATACCTTGGGCGTCCACGGCATCCATGACGTACCGCCGGAATTTGTCACGCAGCAGATCGAAGTGGTTCTGGCCGACATCGGTGCCGATGCCATCAAGACCGGGATGTTGCACCGGGCGGAGACCCTGGACGCGGTGATCGGTGCCTTGGATACGTTGGGGGGCGGCATTCCCCTGGTGGTTGATCCGGTCATGGTGGCCAAGGGCGGGCAATCCCTGCTGGATGCCGACACCCGCGGGCTGGTGCGCGAACGCCTGGTCCCCCGCGCCGCCCTGTTGACACCCAACGTCCCGGAAGCGGAAATCCTGTCCGGACTGACGATCACGGACGAGACCGGCATGGCACGGGCGGGCGACAAGCTACTGGCCCTGGGCCCAGGCGCTGTTTTGATGAAGGGCGGGCACTTGACGGGTGAGAACGTCGTCGATCTGTTGTTAAGCGATGCCGGTCAGGAGCGCTTTACCTCCCCCCGCATCGACAGCCGCCACACCCATGGTACCGGCTGTACCCTGGCATCCGCTATTGCCTGCGGTCTGGCCCAGGGCCTGACCATCGGCCGGGCCGTCGGGCGGGCGCGGGAATATGTGCAAACGGCCATTCGGACGGCGCCGGGCCTGGGCCAGGGTCACGGCCCATTGAACCACGGCCATACTTTTCCGGGCTAAAAATTGACCGAAAACCGCCGCGAACGCCACTACACCTGGTCGGACCCCACCGCCCATTGGTCCCGCCTGGGCGAATTGTCCGGGTTCGACTATCTCACGGCCATTCTCGAAGGCCGGGCACCGAAACCGCCCGTGGCCATCGCCCTGCGCCTGACCCTGGCGGAGGTGGCGATGGGCCGCGTGGTTTATACCGGCCAGCCGGGGGAGGATTTCGCCAACGACGTGGGTTCGGTTCAGGGCGGCTGGGTGGCGGCCCTGATAGATGCGGCCATCGGAAGCGCCGTGCATTCCGCCCTGCCCTTGGGCGCCCGTTACACCACCTTGGAGCTGAAGACAAATTTTGTTCGCGCCGTGGCCATCGATGGCGGCGAGATGCGCTGTACCGCCGAGACCCTGCACGTAGGACGCACCACGGCCACGGCCAAGGCGCAGGTGACGGATGCGGACGGCAAGCTTTACGCCCACGCCACCACAACCTGCCTGATCCTGCCTCGCGAATGAGCCCTCCCCCAGGCGGCGGCGCGGCCACGGTCCTGACGCCGGGACAGACACGCAGCTTGATATTCATCCTCGGCACCCTGACCGCATTCGGCCCCCTGTCCATCGACATGTACCTTCCGTCCATGCCGGCCCTGGCGGCCGATCTCGACGCCCCCACCGCACGGGTGCAAATGACCTTGAGCAGCTATTTCATTGGCGGCGCCCTGGGTCAGATGCTGTTTGGCCCTTTGTCGGACCGGTTCGGGCGTCGGCCGTTGTTGCTGGCGGGGATTGGCCTTTATGTCCTGACCTCGGCCCTGTGCGCATTGTCCACGGGCGTCGAAATGTTGATCGCGCAACGGTTTCTTCAGGCTATCGGGGGCAGTGCGGCGACGGTCCTTGCCCGCGCCATCGTGCGGGATTTCTTTTCCGGTGATCAGGCCGCCCGGGTGCTTTCGCTGATCATGCTGGTGATGGGCGCGGCCCCCCTGCTGGCACCGTTCATCGGCGGTTATCTGTTGTTGTGGTTTGATTGGCGGGCAATTTTTTGGACATTGTCAGGCTTCGGCGCGATCTGTTTTGTGCTGGTCATCGTTTCGGTCCGTGAAAGCCATCCACCCGACCGCCGCCTGCGCCATGGCCTGGTCGGGATACTGGGTACCTATGGCCGTATTATCCAACACCGCGCCGCACGCGGCTATCTGCTTGCCAATGCCACGGCCTATGGCGGCATGTTCGCCTTCTTCGCCGGGTCGCCGTTCATTTACATTCGATTGTACGATATCGCGCCGGAAAACTACGGCTATCTGTTCGCCTGCAACGTCGTGGCATTGATGGCCGTCTCGTTGCTGAACGCCAAATTGGTGACCCGCATGGGTGCCCATCGGCTGTTTTCCCTGGGCACTGTGTTGCTGGCACTTTCGGGCGTGGCCCTGCTGTTTACGGCCCTAACCGGCTTCGCCGGATTGGCGGGCATCGTGGTTCCGCTGTTCATCTATATTGGCTGCCTCAGCCTGATCGGCGCCAACAGTCTGGCCCTGGCCCTGGGCCGTTTCCCTCAAGCGGCGGGCAGCGTTTCCGCCCTGACGGGCGGGATATCGTTTGCCTTCGGCTCTTTGTGTACCGGAGCGGTCGGCTTTTTCCATGACGGCGGCGCCCTGGCCATGGCCGGCGTGATCGCCGCCACCGGCATGATTACGCTGCTGCTGCAAATGTCCCTGACTCGTCAATAATTTCTCAGAAAAGCCGCCATGTGGAAATTGGCCTGGGCCGGCGCGTAAAGATAATCCCGGCCAATGGGGCAGGCGCGCCGCGCCCGGCAGCCCTGACCGAGGCAATCATCGCCCGCGGGCTGTTGCAGGTGCCCCACACAGCGTGGAACATCATAGCCGTCCGCACCGAAGGCCGAGACCGGGCAAGCTGTCAGACAGGGCTTATCGGCGCACCGAGTGCAGGGATGATCATTCAAGGGGGCGGGCAGCACGATTTCATGATCGAACAGCAAGGCCGCGCGATAGGCATGCCAGGGGCCGAATTCAGGATGGATCAGCGGTCCAATGGGCGCGGGCGAAAGGCCTTCGGCGCGGATGGCCCAAGTGATGAACGGCTGATAGGGCGGGCCATCGAACGGAAACAGAATTTCGGCGCCAAGATCTCCCGCCAAGGGCGTCAGGGTGGCGCGGCACCATTTATCCAAGGCATCACGGCTGCCGTCGGGGCCCGGGAGTTGCTGCGGGAATTGACGCCACATGGCGCCGCCCGCATTACCCACCAGGATCACGCTGGCCGCCGCCAAATCGTCCGCGGCAGCTGGGTGGAAGCCGCCCCTTGGGATCAAACCCAGGGGGCTCAAGGCCGCCGTCACGCCCGCATAGTCAACCTCGCCCATTCGCTGTTCGCCTCCACAACCGATCCATGGCATCTTGCAGGCAATGATGGTGAATACAAGCCTCGCGAAAATCAAAATTCCCGCCCAGGGTCTGTATCTGTCTCTGTGTCTGGGCCTGGTGCTGCTGTTGAGCGCTTGCCAACCCCCGCCAAGGCCCTTTGCCGCCGCGCACAAGGGTGACTTCAGCGCCATTCAGCTCGGGCCCCGCGCCGGCCTGATTGTTGCGCCGGTCACGGGCGATATCCCCAAAAGGGTCGGGGTGGCGCTGGCCGAGGCCATGGCGGCGGCTCTGCGCCGGCGCGAGGTCACCGCCGGGACCGCCCCCGGACACCGCCGCAGCCACCATTTGCGCGGCGAGGCTGTCCGACTGTCCGATCAACGTCTGGCCATGACATGGCGCCTGTTCACCCCGGAGGATGGCGAAACCCTGACCGTCGCCCAGGAAGCGGAAATATCCGCCCAGGCCTGGCAGCGGGGCGAAGCCGGCCTGTTGGCGCGCCTGGCCAGCAAGGGCGCCGATGCGGTGGATCACCAACTTCGCCGCCGCGAGCGGGGCCAGGGGCGGCGCATCGCCCTGGCGCCGGTCACCATGGGCCCCGTGGACGGCGTGCCCGGTTTGGGCGGCCGCAAATTGGCCGCCGCCATGGCTACAGCCCTGGCCGATGCTGGCGTCCCCTTGGCCGATGAACCCAGCGACGACGGCTTTATTCTTCTGGGCAGCATGTATTTTCGCCCCTCCGGGCCGGGACTACGGTCGGGACTACGGCCGGAACTACGGCCAGAAATACGAATCGAAATGGTCTGGCACCTAATCCGGCCCGACGGCCGCGAATTCGGCAAGGTGGCCCAGGCCAATACCGTACCCAAGGGACAATTGACGGGTGATTGGCGGCACTTGGCCCGCGCCATCGCCCGGGCCGGAGCACCGGGCGTGCGAAATCTCCTGCTCCGGGACCCTGGTTAGGAATCGCTGGTGTGTGCTAGTTTACCCACACGGAACAGGGAGCGTTCGCCATGACAACCAATAGCCCGGACAACAGACCGGACACCACCCCATTGTGGGGCGCCGAATTGGATCATATTCGTCTGAATTCAGCCAATCCGGACCGATCAGCCGCCTTTTACCGGGATGCTTTCGCCATGGCCGAACATGCCCTGGCCGACGGCACGAAACTCCTACGCGGCCGTGACCGGCGTCTGATCATCGGCGGCGGCGGCAGCAGCGGGGACAGCGTGGGCGGCGGCGGGGTCGCGCAACCCTATAGCGCCTTCCGCTTTCCCGGCGCCGAGCGGCTGGCGGCGTTCAAAAGCCACCTGACGGCCCAAGGCGTCAACCTGATGCCCTCGCCCACGCCCCTGTTTGGCCAAGGCGCCTTCGCCGTGGCCGACCCTGACGGCCGGCAAGTGGTCTTCGGCTTGCCCGACCCTCAACACCTTTTGAATGATGACGACGATGATGATGGCCCGGACGGCCACCCGCCGGGCCGTTTGCAACACGTGGTCGTTGCCACCGCGGATCTGGCGCCCATGGTGGCATTTTATGAAAACACCCTTGGGTTCGTCGCCACGGACCATGTTCTGCGCGATGAAGAAGATGGCAGCCAAACCCTGACCGCGATTTTTTACCGCTCCACGCCCGAGCATCATTCGTTTGCCATGTTCCTCTCCGATCAGGCGCGCCCGGATCATCATGCCTACGAAGTCTCGTGCTGGAATGATATCCGCGATTGGGCCGATCATATGTCCGGTCTGTATATCAATCTGTGGTGGGGTCCGGGCCGCCACGGTCCCGGCAATAACCTGTTCTTCATGGTCGAGGACCCGGACGGCTACAAGGTGGAAATCTCGGCCGAGTTGGAAAACATGGAAGACGGCGCCCCGACCCGACAATGGCCTCATTCCGAGCGCTCCCTCAATCTGTGGGGGCCCGGCTGGATGCGGGCGTAGAAAGCGGCTTCCGTCGCCGACGAAACAGGCATGGCGGAATTCCTATCGGCGCAAGTCCTGTATGCGCCCGACCAGTTCCGCATTGATCTGCCGGGGCGCGGTTGACTGCCGGTTGGCATGGCGGCGCAGACCCGGCAGGCGGGGTCCTTCGATGGCATCGTAACGCTGGAAAAAAGTCTCGCAGTGATCGGCCCAGTCAGGGCCGGCAACCAGCTCCGGCGCCATGGCCAGCATGAATTCACCGCCAATTGTCGGACCGCCGTCGCCATTGTCCGCCGCCACGGACTCAAAACTGAAACAATCGCCTACGGCACCCGCCGCCAGCAACTCCACCATCAGGGCGATCGCCGAGCCCTTATAGCCGCCGAAGGGCAACAGCACGCCCTTGATGATTTCGCCTGGGTCCGTCGTTGCCGCGCCATTTTCATCCAGACCCGTGCCCGGCGGCACCAATTCACCCTCGCGGGCCGCCAACTGGATTTCGCCATGGGCCATGGCCGCAGTCGCCATGTCGATCACCATGGGCATCTTGCCCGGCCGCGGCCAGGCAAAGGCAAGCGGGTTGGTGCCGAACAAAGCTTCCGCGCCGCCCGCCGGCGTCACAAAGGGTTTGGTCGTCACGCAGGCCAGTCCAATCAAGCCTTCCCCCGCCAATGCTTCCACCTCCGGCCAGAGTGCGGCGAAGTGATAGGAATTCGTTATGGTCATCACGGCGATACCCAGAGATTTTGCCGCCGTAGCCAAAACAGGCACGCCCGCTTCGATGGCCGCTGGGGCATAGCCGTTGTCGCCATCAACTTTTATGACCGCGGGCAGATCATTGCTGATACGCGGCCTCGCCCCGCCATTCACTTTTCCGCTTCTCAGTGAAGCGATATATCCGGGCAGGCGGAACAAACCGTGGGAGTCCGAGCCATCCCTCTCGGCGGTTACGATTGTACGCACAAGGGCATCGGTGTTCAGCTGGTCACAGCCGTTGGCGGACAGCACTTCCCGGCTTAACCGTTCGATTTCTTCCAGGGTCAGGGAGATCGTGGACAACGTTGATACTCTCTATAATTTTAGCACGGGCATCCGGCACCTAGGCCACGTCCGCGTAGTTGATCCAGTTGTCGTGCAGGTTACACATGGAAACAATGAAAAACCGCCCCCTGTAGCCCTGCAATTCGAAGCGGGCGCGGGGCATGTCAAAATCGATGTCGAACACCTGTTCCTTGACGAAATTCAGCTCCCCATCCAGCAGGATGTGTTTAACGATGTGATGGGCTCGGGACATGGGGTGCTTGGTGGCCGAGCGGATCAGGACGTCGTTGCAGTCCTTGTCCATCTTGATCAGGGGCGCATGGCCCCCCGCCTTGCCCTTCCAACGACCCGGTTGCTCCGTGGTATAGAATACTTTCCCCGCCAAGGCCCGCATGTGTCCGCGCAATCCACCGTCAGCCGCCAGGCCGGGTGTTGCCGCCAACAGCAGCGCGGCGGCACTACCGCCCGCAATGGTCAATACCTGGCGCCGGTTTGGTTCGAGGTTCTGATTTCCCATTTGCAGCCCTCTGGATTGTTGATCCAGGTATCTTGCAACAAACGGGGCCACGGCACTACCCCGCCATTGCCGCCCGGCGTTCCCGCTTGCGTTGGTGTGGATCGAGCGTCGCCTTGCGCAGGCGGACGTGGTTGGGGGTGACCTCGACCACCTCGTCATCGCCAATGTAGGCGATGGCCTGTTCCAGGGTCATCCGCCGCGGCGTGGTCAGGCGGACGGCATCATCCTTGCCGGAGGCGCGAATATTGGTCAGCTGTTTGGCCTTCAAGGGGTTTACTTCCAGGTCCGAGGGCTTGGCGTTTTCGCCAATCACCATGCCAGCATAGACAGCTTCGCCGCCGCCAATAAACAGCACGCCGCGTTCTTCCAGATGCCACAAGGCGAAGGGCACGGCGGCGCCGTCCTGGTTGGCCACGATGGCGCCATTGCGGCGGCCCTGGATCGGGCCCTTGTAGGGGGCATAGCTGTGATAAAGGCGGTGCATGATGCCGGTGCCACGGGTATCGGTCAGGAATTCACCATGGTACCCGATCAGGCCGCGCGAGGGTGCAAGGAAGGTTATCCGCGTACGGCCGATGCCAAAGGGGCGCATGTCGGTCATCTCGCCCTTGCGCAGGGCCATTTTCTCCACCACGACGCCGGTGAACTCGTCATCCACGTCGATGGAGACCTCTTCGATGGGTTCCTGGCGCTGGCCGGTGGTCGGATCGCTGCGATACAGCACCCGGGGGCGGCCGATGGTTAATTCGAAGCCTTCCCGGCGCATGGTTTCGATCAGCACGCCAAGCTGCAATTCGCCGCGGCCCGCCACTTCGAAGGCATCCTTCTCGCCGGTCTCGGAAATTTTGATGGCGACATTGCCTTCAGCCTCCGCCAGCAAACGGTCGCGGATCACCCGGCTTTGCACTTTCGAACCATCACGGCCCGCCAGCGGCGAGTCATTTATGGCAAACCGCATGGCCAGGGTTGGCGGATCGATGGGGGGCGCCACGATGGGCACGGTTACCGCCGGATCGGCGATGGTGTCGGCCACGGTGGCCATGCGCAAGCCGGCGATGGCGATGATATCGCCGGCCGTGACCTCGTCCACCGGCACCCGGTCCAGGCCGCGAAAGGCCAGCAACTTGGTCACCCGCGTGGTTTCCACCACGCTGCCGTCATCACGCAAGGCATGGATGGTATCGTTATGTGCCAGACGCCCCGATTGCACCCGTCCGGTCAGAACACGGCCCAAATAGGGATCGGCGTCCAGCAGCGTCGCGATCATGGAGAACGGCGCATCACCGTCCACGTCCGGCGCGCCCACATGGCGCAGTAGTAATTCAAACAACGGGTCCAGATTGGCGCCGCCCGCCCCGGCACGTACATCCGGGTCGTCGCTGGCCCAGCCATCGCGACCCGCCGCGTAAAGATAGGGGAAGTCGAGCTGATCATCATTGGCCTCCAGCGCGGTGAACAGATCAAACACCTCGTCCAGCACTTCGTCTGGCCGGGCATCGCCACGATCGATCTTGTTGATCACCACGATGGGGCGCAGACCCAAGGCCAGCGCCTTGCCGGTAACAAACTTGGTTTGCGGCATTGGGCCCTCCGCCGCGTCCACCAGCAGCAGCACGCCATCGACCATTTTCAGTATCCGCTCCACCTCGCCGCCGAAATCCGCATGGCCCGGGGTGTCGACGATATTGACACGCGTGCCCCGCCATTCGATGGAAGTGCACTTGGACAATATGGTGATGCCGCGCTCTTTCTCCAGATCGTTGGAATCCATGGCCCGCTCGGCCACTTTCTGGTTGGCGCGGAATGTGCCCGACTGGCGGAACATGGCATCGACCAGAGTGGTCTTGCCGTGATCAACGTGGGCAATGATGGCAATATTACGCAACGGCATGGCTTGCTCGCGATCTTGAAATTATGGGGTTGCCCGCGTGTTTTTTTCGGGGGCGCGGCGGAGACATACACCGCCCCGGCGTCCGCGTCCAGTGTCCAATGCGCTTTCGTGGTCACACCTGATTTGACCGCCGGTCCAATCGCCGAAGCTGCAGGGCCAGCAAGACGGCCTCCAAACCGTAGCCGGCGATCCAGCCGATGATGCCGATCACGGCGCCGTTGCTCCCAGCCAAGACGGAGCCGAGGCCGGCCACAATGATCGCGACGGCGATGCGCGAGAGACCGCTGGCCGCCAGCATGGTGGTATTCTGAGCACCCGCCAACAGGCCACGATACAGCGCCGAATAGGCCCAGGCCGCCGCCATGAGAAAGGCCAGCTTCAAGGCGGGCAGGCAATAGGTTTTCAATTCGGCCCGCAAGCCCATGGCTTCCTCCAGGACAAACGCCTCGGCCGGGGTGTGGAACAGCACGAAGCCGAGCAATCCAAAGAACCCGATCAGATGCAGGGCGAAGATGAACAGCGGCCGCCGGTCGGCAATGGTTTTGACCAGGGTCTGCGCCGTTTGCAACAAATTGCGCATGGGGCTCATCATCAAACTGACCAGGCCATAGACGATATTGAAAGCGGCCAGGGCCAGATCCGGATTGGCCAGCATGCCCAGAAAGATCGAGATCACCGTCACCACGCCCATCTCCGACGAAGTATTCATCATCAAGGGCCAGGCGAAGCGCCACTGCCGTCTGATATTTGGCGGTGGGTCCACGCCCTCGTCGGGCAGATTGCGAAACAGTTTTTGCGCGAAAATTACCGCGACCACGGTCTCTATCGTCATGCAGATGACCAAGGCGGCGGCGCCGATGGCCGCGCCCTCGAAATAGTTCGGCAGCACGAACAATGATCCGGCCAGGGAGGCCAGGCGCACACAGGTGGCATAGGTGATGAATATGGTCTGCTGGTGCATCAGGATCAGGCCGAAACAGATGGATCGGATGACCAGCACCGGCGCGCTGAGAGACAGCAGGAAGGTGGCCGATTTGGCCTGCGACACCACCGCCGCCGAGGCCCCGAACATCTCGCCATAGGCCCAATCGCCCAACGGCGAAAAGGCCAGAAACTGCGCCACCACCCAGGGCACCGCCACGATCACCACCATGAACCGGAGCAGGGGCCACAAGGCCCGTTTGCTTTTCAGATAACCAAGGGTGAGGAGGGAGCAGACTTCGGTGCTGGAGGCCAGGGCAAAATACAGCGTGAAAGCGACATGAAAGGCGGCAAGCGTGATGTTCTGATCCGGCGCGCGGGCCAGGGCCGCATTGATCACCGATTTCGAGATCATGTTGAGCTCGGTCATCAGGATCAGCGGCACGAAAAACCGGTAGGCGCCGCCCAAGGTTACGGACGTTACGGGTACTGGCATGGAAAACCTTTTGTGAACGGCGTTATAATGCCTTGAAAATACCGGTCGACACACGAAAATGTCATATTCGCGTACATAAATATCCATGGCTGACGAAATAATTCGGGCCTAGCATCATTTACTTCAAATAGGGAGGAAAACTCATGAAACGCATGGCGACAGTTTTGGCGGCCCTTCGGACCGCCGTCATATTTCAGGCCGCGACCCAAGCAGTATTGGCGGGGTTGTCAAAATCACCCCCCTGGGCGGCGTGGATGGAGAGATTTGTATCCTGGACCGGGCCATGGTGTTTGAGTATCCCGACGGCACCCGCCTGCTTTACGATCCCGGATTTACCGTCGCCCGGCGCAAGATCCCAGATTGGGCAAAATTGACGCGGTCTTGATCTCCCATATGCATTTCGATCATGTGGGCGGCCGCCATACCAAGGCGCCCAATGCCTCCCTTTGCACCAAACCCGAGATGTCCGTGGATGCCCTGCCGGAAACCAACGCCGTCAGGATAGCCTTCGCCAAGGGCGCGAAGATCGTCACGGGCAGCGAAATGCCGCCGTTTTTCGCGGCCAAGCTGAAAGCCCTGGGCGGCAATCCGAAAAATTCCATCCTGGCCCGCTTCGGCGCCACCAAAATGGTTGGCGGCGTCAAGATCTCAACCGTGCCGGCCCTGCACAGCAACGGCCTGCACCCCAAGAT
>JAPYUH010000026.1:0-14939 GCA_029936195.1 Alphaproteobacteria bacterium | reverse complement strand
CATCGGCGGCTATGTTGGCCAGGCGACCGGCTACATCTTGCGCTTCACCAATGGTCTGGTCGCCTATCTTTCCGGCGATACCGGCATGACGGCGGAGCAGGACAAAGTGGTGCGAGGCTTCTATCACGCCAATCTGGTGGTCATGAATATCGGCGATACCTACACAACGGGGCCGAAAGAGGCTGCTTTCGTGATCAATGAAATGATCAAGCCGGCATCGGTCATTCCCTCGCACGCCAATGAACCGGCGACCAAGGGCAGCAAGGTCAGGGCCGGCACCCGCACGGCAATCTTTCAAAAGGCGGTCAAGGTGCCGGTGCATATTCCGCTGAGTGGGAAAACCATGTCCTTTAATGGCGCCGGGGTCTGTACCTCGGGCTGCTGAGTGACTAAAAAGACCTGACTGAGGTCCCGGCCGGGAATTCGGCCGGGGCCGCCTGTATCTAAGCTCTGGAATCTGGGTTCTTTATGTCTTTTGAAGCGTACAATCCGCCCGCCGGCTTTCACCCATGGGAGCCGGATCTTTACTACTACGGCACCATCGGACCGCTGTTTCTGCAAAATTTGGGCGACAAGGTGGTTTTCGGCTTCCGCTGCGGCGAGAAACACGTCAACGCGGCGCGAATGTGCCATGGCGGCATGCTGTTTACACTGATGGATATCAATTTGGGCTTCAACGCCAATATACAGACCGGACGCCCCGGCTTCATGGTCACCGTCAACATGACATCCGATTTTCTCGCACCCGTGCAGCAGGGGCAGTGGGTCGAGGCCCATGGCGACGTGGTGAAGGCCACCCGCAGCCTGGTATTCATGGAGGGGCGTTTGTACGCGGACGGGGAATTGTCCCTGCGCGCCAACGCGGTCATGAAGGCGCCCAAGGGGTTGGATGAATACAATCTTTCCGACGTGTTGCCGCCCGTGCACAAAGTCTAAATAATTGGTAGCGTGTGGATAACAATACGCGGATAAGGATTTGATCATGGCCAGTGGATATGACGAAACTTACGGCGCCTGGCAGCGTGACCCCCAGGCGTTTTGGGCCGAGGCGGCCCAGGAGATCCATTGGACCAAGACCTGGGACAAGGTGCTGGACGACAGCCGGCCGCCGTTTTACCGCTGGTTCACGGGCGCCGAGACCAATACCTGTTACAACGCCGTGGACCGCCATGTAGAGGCCGGGCGCGGCGAGCAAGCGGCAATCATCTATGATTCCCCCATCACCAACAGCATGCGGACGATCACTTATCGGGAGCTACGGGCCCAGGTAGCCCGCTGCGCCGGCATGCTGCGGGGCCTGGGCGTGGGCAAGGGCGACCGGGTCATCATCTATATGCCCATGGTGCCCGAAACAGCCGTTGCCATGCTGGCCTGCGCCCGCCTGGGCGCGGTGCATTCCGTGGTCTTCGGCGGTTTCGCCGCCAACGAACTGGCCACCCGGATCGACGACAGCCTGCCCAAGGTGATTGTCTCCGCCTCCTGCGGGGTGGAGCCGGGCCGCGTGGTGCCCTACAAACCCCTGCTGGACGGTGCTATCGAGATGTCCAGCCACAAGCCCGGCGCCTGCGTCATACTGCAGCGGGAGATGGAGACGGCGGAACTGATCCCCGGCCGGGACCACGACTGGGACGAGGTCATGGCGGCGGCGCCTTCCGTTGATTGCGTGCCCGTGCTGGCCACGGACCCGCTGTATATCCTCTACACATCCGGCACCACGGGTATTC
Source organism: Alphaproteobacteria bacterium (assembly GCA_029936195.1). GTDB lineage: Bacteria > Pseudomonadota > Alphaproteobacteria. The sequence continues at coordinate 13,215 of JAPYUH010000026.1, read as the reverse complement.
CAAAGGGCGTGGTGCGCGACAATGGCGGCCATCTGGTGGCCCTGAAATGGTCCATGAAGAACGTCTATGACGTGGACCCGGGCGAAGTGTGGTGGTCGGCCTCGGACGTGGGCTGGGTGGTGGGGCATTCCTATATTGTCTATGCGCCGCTGTTCCATGGCGCCACCACCATTTTGTTCGAGGGCAAGCCCGCGGGCACGCCGGATGCCGGTGTCTTCTGGCGGGTTATCGAACAACATAAATGCGTGGCATTGTTCACCGCGCCCACCGCCTTTCGCGCCATCCGCCGGGAAGATCCCGACGGCGTGCTGCTGGCGAAATACGATCTGTCCAAGTTCCGCACCCTGTTCCTGGCCGGCGAACGGGCCGACCCGGACACCATTCAGTGGGCCGAGCAGCAATTGCAAAAACCGGTGATCGACCATTGGTGGCAAACCGAAACCGGCTGGGCCATTGCCGCCAACTGCATGGGCCTGGGGCCGCTGCCCGTCAAGTACGGCTCCCCCACCAAGGCCGTGCCGGGATACGACGTGCGGGTAGTGGACGAAAGTTGCAAGGAAGTGCCACGCGGCAAGACCGGGGCCATTGTCATCAAACTGCCCATGCCGCCAAGTTGTCTGCCCACGTTGTGGAATGCGGATGACCGCTTTATCGAAGCCTACATGGAAGAATTCCCCGGCTACTACAAAACCGCCGACGCGGGTTATCAGGACGAGGACGGATACCTCTACATCATGTCCCGCACCGACGACATCATCAACGTCGCCGGCCATCGCCTGTCCACGGGCGGCATGGAGGAGGTGCTGTCCGGACACCAGGACGTGGCCGAATGCGCCGTGGTCGGCGTGGCCGACAGCCTGAAGGGCCAGGTGCCCCTGGGCCTGGTCGTGCTGAAGGCCGGCGTGGACCGGGATCACGGCACAATTTGTCAGGAACTGGTGGCCAAGGTGCGCGGTGAAATCGGCCCCGTGGCGGCCTTCAAGACCTGCGCGGTGGTGGGCGGTCTGCCAAAAACCCGCTCCGGCAAGATCCTTCGCGGCACCATGGCCGCCATCGCCGACGGCACGGAATGGAAAATGCCCGCCACCATCGATGACCCAGGCATCCTGGACGTCGTCACGGAAGCGCTGCGGGCCCTCGGTTATGCGGGTGGCCAGGGCTAGGACAAGTCCTCCACCGGCACGAACTCTTCGTCCATGCCGAAACCGGCCGGGCCGAAGACGGCCAGGGCCTCGTCCGTGCGCATGATGGGCGGGGCTGAAACAGCCATGACCGTGACCCGCTGGCCATAGCGCAGGCGCTCCGTGGTGATGGGCTGGGCCATCTCCGTATCCAGAATGCAGATCAGGTCGGGGACAATGGCACGCAGGCGGTGGCCCTGACGGGCGGCGAGGAATTCGTTCTGAAATTCGATCTCCAGGGTCTCGCCGTCCTGGTCCGCGATCATCACCCAGCCAATGGCCCAGCCATCCCGTGTTTCCCGGGACAAATCCGTGACCTTGCCCGTGAACAGCACCTCTGCATGGCCGTAATGAGTGCCCGACAGCATTTGGATCAGGGCCGCGAACGGCTCGCGGTTTTGCGCCCGCGATTGGCGCAGGTTGGCGCCGATGGCCTGGCACAGGGACGTGGTGCCGGGGATGGCCACGCGTTTTGCCGTGTTGCCGTCCATGGGGTAGGAGGCCTTGGCGGCGCGGGCGCCCATGCGAATGACGATGCCGCGGCCGATATATTCGGCCCGCTTGTCATCCTCGATATTCAGGATCACCGTCTCGCCATGTTCCGAGGCCAGCGCGAAGGGGGAACCCGAGGCGCCATAGACCGAGAACGTGACCATCTGCATCTCGGGGAAGGCCCGGCCCATGCCGTCGGCGTCGACCATTGGCTTGCCCAGCATGGCGGCATTGTAGATGGGCATCATGGAGTTGGAGCCCCCCGCCTCGAACGCCATCAGCAGATCCGCCGGGCGGCCCAGGTGCTTCTCCAGGGCCAGGACGGCACTGGGCGGTTGCTCCGCCGCCATGATTTTTTCGATCGCCACCGTGGGGGCGCCCATGTTGCCGCAGGCAAAGACCAGCGCGTCATCCGCCACTTCGTTCAGATCCAGCATGGTGACGGGGCCGTGTTCGGCAATGGCGCGGCGGGTCATCAGGGTGGCGATGTATGGATCGCCGCCCCCTCCCGTGCCCAGAAAGGTGGCGCCCAGGGCGATGTCGTCCAGGTCTTCCAGGCCAATCTTGATCATGCGCTTCCTTCCGCTAGATCACCTACTGCCTTGACCCGCAAACGGGTGGCGTTGCCGGGCAGATAGCTCAAGGGGATCTCGTCAATTTCGACGATGCGGATGCTGGCGGCATCGGCGCCGGCGGCTTGGGCCTGGCCGGCGGCCTCCGCCTTGGCGGCGGCCATGGCGTCGTCGCGGCTGACGCCGTCAAGCGAGAAGATGCGGTCGCACTCGCCGCCCACCATGGCAATGGAGGCGCCGATGGCGTTGGCTACCTGGCCATGTTCCGGCCGCAGGATTTCGCCACCACCGATGGTCCGCCCGCCGAGTAGGGGCGCCCCACCCCCCACCAGGATCACCGGCAGGGTTGCCGCACTGGGGCGAACCCGGTCCAGTGCCTGGGCGATCATGGCGTTTGCCGTGGCAAGTGCCACTTCCACATGCGGCAAATCTATCGCGCCGGCCAGCCCGGCCTCATCGCCCAAATCCATTTGTCCCGCCGCCACCGCGATGTCGGTCATGGTCAGGCTGTCGCCGCCGAATACCAGGGCGCGCCGCTCCAATTCGAAACCAACGGATTCCGGCCCGATACGGGAGCCGTCGTCACGGACCAGACTGCCCCCGCCCAGGCCCACCGCCAGCAGGTCCGGCATGCGGAAGTTGGTCCGCACGCCGCCCACCTCCACCGTCATGGCGGCCTCGCGCGGGAAGCCGTCCAGCAGCAATCCGATGTCGGACGTGGTGCCGCCAATGTCCACCACGAGGGCATCCGACAGGCCGGACAGAACGGCGGCGCCGCGCATGGAATTGGTCGGGCCGGAGGCAAAGGTCAGCACCGGATAGCGGGCCGCATGGGCCGCCGTCATCAAGGTGCCGTCGTTCTGGGAGATGTATAGCGGCGCCTCGATGCCCAATTCGCCAATCGCCTTGATAAAGGCCTCTACCACCCGCGCCGCCAGGTCGGACAGGGCGGCATTCAGGATGGCCGCGTTTTCCCGCTCCAGCAATCCAATGCGGCCAATGCGATGGGAGAGCGTAATGGCGCAGGTACCGTGGGGCAGTTCCCGGCGCAAAATGGCCTCGGCCCGATGCTCCATTGCCGCGTCCAGGGGCGAAAATACAGAGGTGATGGCAACGGCATCGATCTTCTTCCCGGCAATATCCTTGGCGGCGGCGGCAATCTCGTCTTCGTCCAGGGCGGCGATCTCCCGGCCGTCGAATTCCAGGCCGCCGCGCAGCAGATAGTGGTGCCGCCCCACCACCGCCGCCAGGTCGTCGGGCCAATCGGACATGGGCGGCACGGCGGTGGTGGCGGGCGCGGCCAGACGCAGGGCCGCAACCTTTGTGAGGCGGCGGCGCTCGACAACCGCATTGGTGAACTGGGTGGTGCCCAGCATGACGGCAAAGACCTGTTCGGCGGTCGCCCCGCCCGCCGCAATAACGGCGGAGGCGGCGGCCACGATTGAGGCCGTGATCCCCTCGCCCGTGGCGACTTTATGCCAGGCCACCACCTGATCGCCATCCATCAGCACGGCATCCGTATTGGTGCCACCCACATCAATGCCCAATCGCAGGCGCGGCCCCGCCATGGCCTTACTCGGCCGCTTGCCGGTTGGCGGCCGGGTTACGCTTGGCCCCGGATTTGCCCTTCTTTTTGGGCGCCGGCAGGGCAAGCTTGCGGCCCAAAAGCTCCTTCAAATATTGCCCCGTATAGCTTTCCGCCACCTTCGCCACGTCCTCGGGCGTGCCTTCGGCGACGATGCGGCCGCCGCCCGAGCCGCCCTCCGGGCCCAGATCGATGACCCAATCGGCGGTCTTGATGACCTCCAGATTATGTTCGATGACGATCATGGTGTTGCCGCTCTCCACCAGGGTATGGAGCACTTCCAACAGTTTTCGCACATCGTCGAAATGCAGGCCCGTGGTGGGCTCGTCCAGAATATACAGGGTCCGGCCCGTGGCCCGCTTGGCCAGTTCCTTGGCCAGTTTGACCCGTTGCGCCTCGCCGCCCGACAATGTGGTGGCCTGCTGACCCACGTGGATATAGCCCAGGCCCACCCGTTTCAAAGTGACCATCTTGTCCCGGACCAGGGGGACGGCTTTAAAGAATTCCGCGCCCTCGTCCACGGTCATGTCCAACACGTCGGCGATGGATTTGCCGCGAAACTGAATCTCCAGCGTCTCTCGGTTATAGCGCCGGCCCTGGCAGACATCGCATTGCACGTAGACGTCGGGCAGGAAATGCATTTCGATCTTTACCAGGCCGTCGCCCTGGCAGGCCTCGCAGCGGCCGCCCTTGACGTTGAAGGAAAACCGCCCCGGCTTATACCCCCGCGCCTCTGATTCCGGCAAGGAGGCGAACCATTCCCGGATCGGGGTGAAGGCGCCGGTATAGGTGGCCGGGTTGGAGCGCGGCGTGCGGCCTATGGGGGATTGGTCAATATCCACCACCTTGTCCAGATAGTGCAGCCCCTCGATCTTGCGGAAGGCACCCGGATGATCACGGGCGCCGTTGAGGAATTTGGCTAGGGCCTTGTACATGGTTTCGATCAGCAAGGTGGACTTGCCGCTGCCCGAAACCCCGGTGACACAGGTGAATGTGCCCAGGGGAATATGGGCATCCACATTGTGCAGGTTGTTTGAGGAGGCGCCCAGGATCGCCAGTTGCTGGCTGGGGTGGCCCTTGCGGCGCTTCTTTGGCACGGCGATCTGCTTCAGGCCGACCAGGTATTGGCCGGTCAGGCTGTCGGGGGATTGCATGATCTGTTCCGGCGTCCCCTCGGCCACCAGATAGCCGCCGTGTTCCCCTGCCGCCGGGCCCAGGTCCAGGACATAATCGGCGGCGCGAATGGCCTCTTCATCGTGCTCCACCACGATCACGGAATTGCCCAGATCACGCAGGTTCTTGAGGGTTTCCAGCAGGCGTTCATTGTCCCGCTGGTGCAGGCCGATGGAGGGTTCGTCCAGCACGTACAAAACACCCGTCAGGCCGGAGCCTATTTGCGAGGCCAGGCGGATACGCTGGCTTTCCCCGCCCGACAGGGTGCCGGACCCCCGCGACAGGGTCAGGTATTCGAGACCCACATTGACCAGAAAGCCCAGGCGGTCGTTGATTTCTTTCAGGACCCGGCCGCCGATTTCCAGTTGCCGGGGGGTCAGGACGTCATCCAGGGAGGCGAACCAGTCCCGCGCCTCCAGGATCGAAAGGGAGGTGGCGGAGCCGATATGCCGTTCGCCGATGCGCACCACCAGGGCCTCGGTCTTCAGGCGGTGGCCGTCGCAGGCCTCGCAGGTGGTGACATTCTGGTAGCGCTCCAGTTCCTCGCGCACCCAGGCGGAGTCCGTTTCCCGGTAACGCCGCTCCATATTGGGGATCACGCCCTCGAACGGTTTCTTGGTCTTGTAGCTGCGCAGGCCGTCGTCGTAATGCATCTCCACCGCCGCCTTGCCGGTGCCGTACAATATGGCCTTGCGCACTTTTTCGGGCAGTTCATGCCAGGGATGGGTGGTGGAGATCTTGAAGTGACGGGCGAGGCTGTCCAGGGTCTGGGTGTAATAAGGCGAGGTGGAGCGGGACCAGGGCGCGATCGCGCCTTCCCGCAGGCTCAGATTTTCATCCGGCACGGACAGGGCCGGATCAAAATACAGTTGATCGCCCAGGCCGTCGCAGGACGGGCAAGCCCCGAACGGATTGTTGAATGAGAACAGGCGCGGTTCGATCTCGGCAATGGTGAACCCCGACACGGGACAGGCGAACTTGGCCGAAAAAGTGGTCGAGGTCTCGCCGTCGCCACCGTCAGCTCGCTCTATGATGGCCAGACCGTCGGCCAGATCCAAGGCGATTTCTAGACTATCCGCCAGGCGGGTCTGCAGATCCTCGCGCAGCACCACCCGGTCCACGACCACGGAAATATCGTGCTTTTTGTTCTTTTCCAGGGCCGGCACCTGGTCCAATTCATGCAGCTCGCCGTCCACCTTCACGCGTTGAAAGCCACGCTTCATCAAATCGGCGAATTCCTTGCGGTATTCCCCCTTGCGGCCCCGCGCGATGGGCGCCAGCAGATACAGGCGGCTGCCGTCCTCCATGGTCATGATGCGATCGACCATCTGGCTGACCGTCTGGCTTTCAATGGGCAGGCCCGTGGCCGGGGAATAGGGGATACCGATGCGGGCCCACAACAGCCGCATATAGTCATAGATTTCGGTCACTGTGCCCACGGTGGAGCGGGGATTGCGCGAGGTGGTCTTCTGCTCGATTGAAATGGCCGGGGACAGGCCGTCGATATGGTCCATGTCGGGCTTGTTCATCAATTGCAGGAATTGCCGGGCATAGGCCGAGAGGCTTTCCACATAGCGCCGCTGCCCCTCGGCATAGATGGTGTCGAAGGCCAGGGACGATTTACCGCTGCCCGAGAGACCGGTGATCACCACCAGTTCGTCGCGGGGAATATCCACGGATATATTTTTTAGATTGTGTTCGCGGGCGCCGTGAACGGAGATGAATTTCTGCATGGGTGGACTTAAACTTTCGAATCTGTCATAAAAGAACATAACATGAACGTTATCCGGATTTCAAACACCGCCGGAAACTGCGAACGGAATAGTATGCGCCATATGCCGGTGGCAAGAACAGAGGTGATGTGGCTATAGTCGCGCACTGGAATCACGGATACTTTACGATAGGTCGATATAACCATGGCAGGCAGCGTCAACAAGGTCATTTTGGTGGGAAATCTGGGCCGCGACCCGGAAGTGCGCAATATGCAGAGCGGCGACCCCATCGTTCATCTCAATCTTGCCACCTCCGAATCCTGGAAGGACAAGAACTCCGGCGAGCGTCGGGAAAAGACGGAATGGCACCGGGTGGTGATTTTCAACGAGAATCTGGGCCGAATCGCCCAGCAATACCTGCGCAAGGGCTCCAAGGTCTATATCGAGGGCGCCCTGCAAACCCGCAAGTGGCAGGACCAGTCCGGCGTCGAAAAATACACTACCGAAGTGGTGCTGCAACGTTTCCGCGGCGAATTGACCATGCTGGACAGCCGCGCTGACGGCGGTGGTGGTGGCGGCGGAAATTATGGCGGCGATGGCGGTGGCGGCGGCGATGGCTTTAATGACGGCGGCGGCGGGGGTGGAGATTTTGGCGGCGGCGGCGGCGACCTGGACGATGAAATTCCGTTCTAGGCCGCACATGCCAGCGTATTACGAGGGCATGTGCGCGTTACGTCTCCCCGGAATACGGCCAAACGCTCAATTCCAGCCGGATTACAGTGATAACAACGCACCCGCGCCATGGCCGAGCGCCACCTTGTTCTAGACTCCATCGAAACCCCCGACGGCGACCGTTGCGTCGATATTTTCCGCCGCGACGACGGCACCTTCGGCTTCGAGGCATACCGCCGGGACATTGAAGACCCTAGCGGCTGGTTTCCCATTGGCCGCCATCGTTTCAGCATCTTCGACAGCAAAGCGGAAGCGCGTGCCGCCGCCAAGACCCAGGTGAGCTGGCTGAGCGAAAATTTCTTATCGCTGCCCCTCAACGAAACGCCGGTTCGTCGAAACTGCGTAGTTTCCGGGAATGCAGGGCCTGCTGGACCACGTCTTCGCGCATATAGCCGACCGCCGCCAGACATATCTTCAAATGCTGGCTGACCCGTTCGGCATAAAAGGCATTGGCCATGCCGGGCAGCTTGATCTCGCCATGCAGGGGCTTGTCCGAAACGCACAGCAAGGTGCCGTAGGGCACCCGCAGGCGGAAACCATTGGTGGCGATGGTGGCGGATTCCATGTCCACGGCGATGGCCCGGGACTGGTTGAAAAAAGTCGATAGCTCGTCATAGCGCAACTCCCAATCCCGGTCGTCGGTGGAGACGACCGTGCCCGTGCGCACCCGTTGCTTCAATTCCTGGCCCTTCAGACCGGTGATATCGCTGACGGCGGCGGTCAGGGCCACCTGCACCTCGGCAATGGGCGGTATGGGAATGGATATGGGCAGATCCTCGTCCAGCACATGGTCCAGGCGGGCATAGGCATGGGCCAGAACATAATCGCCCAGGCGCTGGGTATGACGCAGGCCGCCGCAATGGCCCACCATGACCCAACAATGGGGCCGCAGCACGGCCACGTGGTCGGTGATGGTCTTGGCGTTCGAGGGGCCGACGCCGATATTGACCAGGGTGACCCCCGTATGGCCGTCGGCGACCAGGTGATAGGCCGGCATTTGCGGCAGTTTTTCCGCCCGCTCGCCGCTGGCGGGTTGATCCGTCAGGCGGGGATTGGTTATGACCGCATTACCCGGCTCCACAAAGGCGCGGAAGGTATCGCCGCTTTCGATCTCGGCCCGGCCGTACTCGATGAATTCATCCACATAGCGCTGGTAGTTGGTGAACAGCACGAAGCGTTGGAAATGATCTGGGTGGGTGCCGGTATAATGGCGCAGGCGGGAGAGGGAATAATCCACCCGCTCGGCACTGAACAGAGACAGCGGGCTGGGCTCGCCCTCCTTGGCGCGGAACCTGCCGTTGACCACGTTGTCGTCGATTTTGGCTAAATCGGGCAGGTGAAACTTCTGGCTCAGGTTGGCCACCTGCTCCTGATTCAGATCGGCGGTCAGGCTCTCCAGGGCAAAGGTCAGGGGGATCTGCCGGTCCGAGACGCCGACCCAGACGGGCACGGAATGGTTCTCCATCAACAAGCCGATCTGTTCCAGATAATAGCTGCGGAACAATTCAGGATGGGTGACCGTCACGCCAAAGGATCCGGGCTCCCGCACGGTCCCGTAGGACAGGGCGCCGCCGCCAACACCGCCACCAATACCGTCGCCAAGTTCCACCTGCTGGACATCAACCCATAGATAGGGATATCGGGCATCGGCCTTTTTCAAATCCGGTACACAGTTGGCATATTTTTCGAAGTGCCGTTCCAGCAGGGCGCGTCCCTGGGCATAGATCTCGATCAGGTGGTCAACGGCGGCCTCCGGGTCGGTAAAGGCCCGGGGCTGGCTCATCACGGATTTGGGCGGCGGGTTCGAACTCAAGGGAACGCCTTTCTCACGATGCGGGCAAAGGAATACCACATATATGGGATGGATTTGCTAGAGTTTCAAAGGTTTGGCAGCAAGACGGCGGGGCGGTAATTGATCCATGACAAATAAAGAAACCGGTATTGGCGCCCCGGTTCCCCGACGGGAAGACGATCGTTTCCTCAGGGGTGCCGGCGAATTCAGCGACGATATCGTGATGCCCGGCGCCCTGACGGCGGTGGTCCTGCGCGCGCCGATCCCCCACGGTGAGATTCTAGCCATCGACACAACAGCGGCCCTGGCCGCACCGGGCGTTCATGCGGTGTTGACGGCGGCGGATTTGGCGGACGAGATCACCGGGCCCATGCCCACCTACTCCACCACGCCCCCCTTTGACATCGGCCGGCGGGACGGGGGCAATGCGGCCGAGGCGGCGCAATATCCCCTGGCCAGGGAGCGGGTACGCTATCTGGGCGAGCCCGTCGCCTTTATCGTCGCCGCCACCCTGCATCAGGCCCAGGACGCGGCCGAGCTGATCGCGGTTGATTACCAGCCCCTGGACCCGGTGATGGAGATCGAAGCCGCCCTTGCCCCCGATGCCGAACAGATCTGGCCGGATGCACCGGGCAACGTCTCGTTCGATTGGGCCACCGGCGACGAGGCGGCGACGGACGCCGCGTTTGCCGCCGCCCGTCATGTTGCCCGCCTGCGCCTGATCAACAACCGCGTGGTGGTCAACTTCATGGAGCCCCGTTCCGCCATAGCCAGTTGCGATCCGGACAGCGGCCGACTGACCCTGCGGGCCGGCTGCCAGGCCGCCCACGGCATGCGCGACAGCCTGGTCGGCTTGCTGGGCATCGGGGCGGAGGACTTGCGTGTCGTAGTGCCCGACATGGGCGGTGGTTTCGGCGCTCGTTCGGGGATCTATCCTGAATTCCTGCTGGCCCTGGTGGCCGCCCGCCGCCTGGGCCGCCCGGTCAAGTGGGCGGCCAGCCGCGCGGAGTCATTTCTAAGCGACCATCAGGCCCGGGATCACATCTTTCGAGGCGAGTTGGCTCTGGACGGGGACGGCCGCTTTCTGGCCCTTCGAATAGCCGCCGACTGGCGCCATGGCGCCTATCTGATCGGTCGCAGTATTTGGGTCATGAGCCACTATCTCAGTCAGGTCATGGGCGGCGCCTATCGCATGCCCGCCGCGTTCATGAACCTGCGGGGCATCGTCTCCAACACGGTGCCGCAAGGGCCCTATCGCGGCATCGGCCGGCTGGAGGCAAATTATATTCTCGAACGCCTGATCGATCAGGCAGCATGGGAGATGCAACTAGACCCGGTCGATCTGCGCCGCGGGAACCTGTTATGGCCCAGTGATCTGCCGTGGCGCACGCCGGGCGGGGCCCTCATCACCACGGGCGCCTTCACGGACAATCTGGACCGCGCGGTGCAGGTCGCGGGCTGGCATGGCGCGACCGCCCGCCGCGATCGGGCGGCCGCGGCCGGGCGCCTGCACGGCATCGGCCTGGCAATGTACGCCGAAAATGACGGCAGCACCCCAACCGAATTCGCCGAAGTGGCGGTCGGCGGCAATGGCCGGGTCAGGGCAATGGTGGGCACGCAGGATTTCGGCATGGGCCACGGCACCATGTACGGCCAAATTTTGTCCGATACACTGGGCCTCGATTTCGATGCCATTGATGTGGTTTTTGGCGATACCGACCAGGTTAAACGGGGTTCGGGGACCCATGGCTCCCGCTCCACGCGAATGGGCGGCACGGCGATGGTGATGGGGGCCCGGAAAGTCATCTTGCGGGCCCGGGCGGAAGCGGCCGAGATGCTTGAGGCGGCACCCGCCGATATTGATTTTGCGGACGGGCGTTTCACCATCGCCGGCACTGACCGGGCGGTGACCTTGTACCAGGTTGCCGCCACTATTGAAGCGGCGGGCGGCAGCTTGTCCGAGGAGGCGGATTTCAATGTGGAGGGGGAAGCCATTGCCAACGGCGTACACGTCTGCGAGCTGACCTTGGATCCCGACGACGGCACCATCCGCCTGGAAAATTACAGCGTCGTCGCCGACGTGGGCCGAATCGTCAATCCGATCATCGTGCACGGCCAGTTGCACGGCGGCGTCACCCAGGGCATCGGCCAGGCGTTGTTCGAAGAGGTGATTTATGACCCCGACAGCGGCCAGACCCTAAACGGCAGTTTGATGGATTACTGCCTGCCCCGGGCCGACGATCTGCCGACCTTCAATATCCATTTCAACGAAGTGTTCGAAGCCGATAACCCCATCGGGGCCAAGGGCGCGGGGGAAAGCGCCACCACCGGGGCGCCCGCGGCGGTGATGAATGCCCTGGCGGATGCCTTGCGCCGGGCCGGCGCCGAACCGGTCGACATGCCGGCCACGCCCGAGAAGGTCTGGCGCGCCCTGCGCGCCGCCGGCAAGCATTAGCGGAACTCCGGCATCTTATAGGATCATGCGTTTTTTCACCTTTCGACAATGGCTGATCCTGTTCACGGTGCAATTCGCCACCCTGTTGTTCGGGGCCACCATGACCTCCGTGGCGGTGATCCTGCCGCAAATGAAGGGCGCCCTGTCGGCGACCCAGGATCAGGTCAGCTGGATCATCACCTTCAATTTGGTGGCCACCGCCATTGCCACGCCCCTGACCGGCTGGCTGGCGTCCAAGTTCGGCTGGCGCAATTTGATGATCAGCGCCATAGCGGGTTTCACCGGCTTTTCCGTTCTGGCCGGGGCCTCCGAGTCGTTGGAGGTCATGCTGGTCACGCGGGTTTTTCAAGGCCTGTTCGGGGCGCCGATATTTCCCCTTGGCCAGGCTATCATTCTGGCCAGCTTTTCCCGCGCCCAGCATCCTCTGGTCCTCATGGCATGGGGCGTGGGCGGTGTCATGGGCCCTATTTTGGGGCCTATGTTCGGCGGCTTCATTGCCGAGGCCTTGAACTGGCGCTGGGCCTTTTACATGATCCTGCCCCTTGGCATTGTCGCCATGCTGTTCGCCTTCGCCGCCCTCAGCAACCAGGAAAAGGGCGAAACCCAGCGGTTTGATTATCTTGGTTTCATCATCATCACCATCGCCGTGGGCGCCACCCAGTTGATGTTCGACCGGGGCCAGCGCCTGGACTGGCTGGATAGTTTCGAGATCCAGTTGGAGTTGCTGCTGGCCGTGGTCTTCTTCTATCTGTTCGTGGTGCATATTCTGACCACCAAAAACGCCCTGTTCGAGCCGGCCACCTTCAGGGACCGTAATTTCACCATCGGCATCGCCATCGCCACCATCATGGGCATGCTGCAATACACGCCGATGATCCTGTTCCCGCCCCTGTTGCAGGAATTGCGCGGTTATCCCGATTCCATCGTCGGCTATCTGCTGGCCGCCCGCGGCATGGGCAATTTCATCAGTTTCTTCTTCGTGGTGCAGTTCACCAAATTCAGCCCCCGGCTTTGTCTGTTCACCGGCCTGGCGGTGCAGGCCGTCGCGGGCTTTTGGATGTCGTCCCTAGATATCAACATGACCTCGGCGGATGTGTTCTGGAGCAACATTCTCCACGGCGTCGGCTTCGGCATGGCCTACACACCCATGGCGGTATTAACCTTTTCCACCCTGCCCATGCGTTTGCTGACCCAGGGCAACGCCATATTCTCGCTGTTGCGCCTGATCGGCAGCAGTATTTTCATCGCCCTGACCCTGGTGGTGTTTTTCCGCACCTCCGCCCAGGCCAGTGTCAGTATGTTTGGTCTGATCGATGCCTTTGATCCGCGAAATCTAAGCGCCTGGATAGAGCTTTTGGGTGGCGCGGACCCAGCACCCTTGCATCTGCGTCTGCTGGACGAGATCCGCATGCAGGCCTCCATGATCGGCTACATCAACGCCTTCCACCTGCTTACCCTGGCCTCTGTCTTCGCCGCCCCCCTGGCTTTTCTGTTCGTCACCAAGCGGGGAGCGGAGACTTA
>JAPYUH010000282.1 GCA_029936195.1 Alphaproteobacteria bacterium | reverse complement strand
CAGCCATCCCCCCAATCTGCATCCCGACTATAAATCGACGCCCCTGCGGGCGCCGGGCAAGCCCATGGTGATCCTGCCGCAAAGCCTGTCGGAGTTGACCGGGCCGGTTTATGGCCATGCCGCGGTGGGCGACCTGGATCATGACCTGACCAAATCCGCCGCCAGGACCGGGGCGCCGAATGGGGAGCGGATTATCGTCGCCGGAACGGTGCGGGACGAGGATGGCCGGCCGGTGCCGGACATTTTGTTGGAGGTCTGGCAGCCCAACGCCGCCGGCCGCTACAATCACGCCGACGATCAGCACGATGCGCCCATTGACCCCAATTTTCTTGGTGCCGGGCGTTGCGTCACGGATGGAGCGGGGCGGTACCGCTTTGTCACCATCAAGCCCGGCGCCTATCCCTGGCCCAACCACTACAACGCCTGGCGCCCGGCTCATATCCATTTCTCTCTGTTCGGACCGTCCATTCTGACTCGCCTGATCACCCAGATGTATTTTACCGGCGATCCTCTGCTGGCTCTGGACCCGATCTACAACGGCGTGCCGGCGGCGAGCCGGCAATTGCTGGTGGCGGATCTGTCCATTGATCTATCCGAGCCGGAATGGGCGCTGGGCTATGCGTTCGATATCTGCCTGCGCGGGCGGGCGGCAACGCCCATGGAGGCCTAGTTCCATGCCGCTAAAACAAACCCCCTCGCAGACCATTGGGCCCTACTTCTCCTTTGGCCTGGTGCCGGAACAATACGGCTATGACTATAAGCAACTCGCCGGCAATGAATTGGCGGAGGAGGGCGCGGCGCCCATTACCATCCGGGGCCAGGTGTTTGATGGCAACGGCGAGACGGTGCGCGATGCGGTGCTGGAACTATGGCAGGCGGACAGCCGGGGCCGCTACGCCCATGCACGGGACCCGCGCGGCGCCAATACCGCCTTCGGCGGCTTTGCCAGGGTTGGCACGGGAACATTGGCGGACAATTTTTTCGAATTCAAAACCGTCAAGCCGGGCGCCATCGGCGACGGCCAGGCACCGCACATTACCGTGGTCCTGTTCATGCGCGGCCTGTTGAACCACGTCTATACCCGCATCTATTTTGCCGACGAGGAAGCCGCCAACGGCGCAGACCCGGTGCTGGCCCTGGTCGAGACGGCCCGGCGGGAAACCTTGATCGCCCGTCGGGAGGGGGAGGGCGCCTACCGCTTTGACATTCACATGCAGGGCGATGGGGAAACCGTCTTCTTCGACGCCTAGAACGGGCCAAGGCAATGATATTGGACGCCTACCTATCCGACCCGGAAACCGAAACACTGATCAATGATAGCGCCCTGGCCAAGGCCATGTTGGAGATGGAGGCGGCCTTGGCCCGCGTGCAGGGGCGCCTCGGTCTGATCCCGGCGGATGCCGCCGCCCGGATTGATCAGGTCGCAGGGGAACTGGACGTTGATATCGCCGCCCTGGGGGTGGCAACGGTTCGCGACGGGGTACCGGTAATCGAATTATTGCGGCAACTGCGCGGCGCGGTCGGGGGGCCCCATGACGGCTATGTTCATTGGGGCGCGACCTCCCAGGACATCGTCGACACGGCCCTTGCCCTGATGCAGGCCCGGGTCCTGGCACTGTTCCACGCCCGTCTGGACGAATTGATCAAGACCTGGGCGGCCCTCGCGGACCGCCATCGCGGCACCATCCTGGCCGCCCGCACCCGAAACCAGCAGGCCGTGCCGACCACCTTCGGGCTGAAAGTCGCGGGTTGGATTGCACCCCTGTTGCGTCATCGCCTGCAACATCCTGGGCTGAAATTACAGTTCGGCGGTGCCGGCGGCACGCTTTCAGCGCTGGGCGGCGACGGACCTGGTGTCGCGGCCGCCTTGGCGGATGAGTTGAGACTTTCAATGCCGCCCATGCCCTGGCACAACCAGCGGGACGGCATCGTGGAATTCGCCAACTGGCTGTCCGGGGTGAGCGGCGTCTTGGGGCGGTCGGCGGGCGAAATTCTGCTATTGGCCCAGTCGGAGGTTGGCGAGGTCAAACTGCGCGGCGCGGGTGGATCCTCCGCCATGCCGCAAAAGGCAAACCCCGTGCTGGCCGAGGCCGTCCTGGCCCTGGCCCGGCGCAATGCGGGCCTGGTTGGCAGCCTGCATCAAGCGGCACTGCATGTTCACGAACGGGACGGCACCGCCTGGAACCTGGAATGGCTGACCTTGCCCGACATGATCCGCACCACCGGCGCCGGGCTGCGCCATGCAGGGGCGATGGCGCAAAACCTCGACGTGGACCCAGACCGCATGGCCGCGAACCTCTCGCCCGCCACGCTGGCCGAGGCGGCCGTGTATGCCCTGGCCGAACATATGCCCAAACCGGAGGCCCAGGCGCTGGTCAAGGCGGCCAGCATGACAGCCGCAACCGGGGATATGTTCGATTTATTGGCCGCCCGCACGGAGGCGCCCGTAGATTGGTCCGCCCTGCGTAACCCGGCGAACTATCTTGGTGCCGCCAACCATTTCATTGATGCCGTCCTCAAGGAGATTAAGTCATGAGCATGAAGCTCGGCTATCTGTTGCCCACCCGCGAACGCATCATGCATGGCCAGCCGGACGCGGCGCCTATTCTGGAGCTGGCCGACCGGGCCGAAAACATGGCCTTCGATTCCGTCTGGATCGGCGACAGTCTGTTGGCCCGGCCCCGCCACGACCCCATCACCATGCTGGCCGCCATTGCCGGGCGGACCACAAGGGTCGAGCTGGGCACGGCGGTCCTGCTGCCCGCCTTGCGCAATCCCGTCGTTCTGGCGCACCAGTTCGCCACATTGGATCAGATCAGCCAGGGCCGGGTTATTCTGGGCGTCGGTATCGCCGCGGACGTGCCCAGTATCCGGGCCGAATTCGCCGCCGCCGGGGTGCCGTTTGAAAAGCGCGTGGGCCGCATGATGGAGGGGCTGCGCCTGTGTCAGGCTTTTTGGCGCGGCGAGGCGGTGGACTGGGAAGGGCGCTGGCCGGTCCAACAGGGCGTCTTGGCGCCAACCCCCCACCGCCCCGGCGGCCCGCCCATCTGGGGCGGCGGTTCGGCCCCGGCCAGCCTGACCAGGGCCGGCAAGAACTTCGACGGCTGGTTTCCGACCGGGCCGGACGCAGCCGGCTGGGGCGAACAATGGCAGGTCGTGCGTGAGGCCGCGCGGGAAGCGGGACGCAACGCCGATGATCTGACCGGTGCCCTGTATCTGACCATGGTGATCGATGATGATGCCGACAAGGCGCAAAGCCAAATCAATGCCTATCTGGAAGAATACTACGGCGTCGCCGCCGCCGTCATGACCGCGCGCCAAGCTTGCTTCGCCGGCCCGGCCGGGGCGGCGGCGGAATGGCTGCAGGGCTATGCGGATGCCGGCGCCACCCATCTGGTGCTGCGCTTCGCGGGCGACAATGAACGGCACATGGATATGATCGCCGACATTCGCCAGTCCCTGGGCTGGTAAGGCGCCGGCAGCCAGATCGCGTTGTGGCTCTGGATACCCGGATCAAGTCCGGGTATGACGGCTTTCCATTTTGTCATTGCCGGGCTTGACCCGGCAATCCAGGGACAGTTAACGCACGCCCTTCCAATAGGTATCCTTGCGGCTGATCAGGCCGTCGCGGACCGGGTAAACATCGACCACGTTGAGGTGATAATCCCGGCCGTGTTCGTCCGTGCCCTGGGTGGTGAACATCTGCAGAATGACGTCGCCCGCCGGGCGTTCCACCATGTTGGCGTAGGTGACATTCTTCCAGTTGGTCTGGCGCCAGGCGATTTCCGCCATCACCGCGTCAATACCCTTCAGTACCCGGCCCGTGGGGCTGTCCGCGGCCGGCTCGCCGTAATGCATGTGCCATTCGAAATCGTCCGTGGTGGCCGCCGCCATGCCGTCCTGGTCCGCCTTGCCGTAGGCGCGGCGGAAACGTTTGATCAGGTCCAGCATCTCGTCATCGCTCATGGCCTGCTCCTTTCGACTGGATGATGATCCCACCAATGACGGGCGATATCGACGCGGCGGGCGAACCAGACATCGTCGTGGGCTTGGGCATGGGCGATAAACCGTTGCAGGGCGGCGATGCGGCCGGGCCGGCCCGCCAGGCGGCAGTGCAGGCCGATGGACATCATCCTCGGCGTTGTCCCGCCTTCCGCGTACAGCACGTCGAAAGTATCCCGCAGGTAGGCAAAAAACTGATCGCCGGAATTAAATCCCTGGGGCGTGGCGAAGCGCATGTCGTTGGCGTCCAGGGTATAGGGCACCACCAGATGATCCTTGCCGTCCACCTGGGTCCAAAACGGCAGGTCGTCGTTGTAATCGTCCGCGTCATAGAGGAAGCCGCCGTCCTCCACCACCAATTTGCGGGTGTTCTCGCTGCCCCGCCCGGTGTACCAGCCCAGGGGCCGTTCGCCGGTGACCTCCCGGATGATCTGAATGGCCTTTTGCAGATGCTCCCGCTCCACCTCAATTGGTACATGCCGGTAATCGATCCAGCGATAGCCGTGGCTGCAGATCTCGTGACTCTGGGCCAGGGCGGCCTCGGCCACGGCGGGATTGCGCCCCAGGGCCATGGCCACGGCGAAGATCGTGATGGGTATAGCCCGGCTCTTGAACAGCTCCAGCAGGCGGCAGATGCTGACGCGGCTGCCGTATTCGCAGATCAATTCCATGCTGGGGTGGCGCTGGCCGGGCCACGGATCAGCGCCGACGATCTCCGACAGGAAAGCTTCCGAGGCGGCATCGCCATGCAGGATATTATTTTCGCCCCCCTCTTCGTAATTGATGACGAACTGCACCGCCAGCTTGGCGCCCGAGGGCCATCTCGCCTGGGGCGGCGTTGCGCCGTAACCGATCATGTCGCGCGGGTAATCGCTCATTGTTGAT
>JAPYUH010000517.1 GCA_029936195.1 Alphaproteobacteria bacterium | reverse complement strand
CTGTTCCTGGTCTACCGCAGCCTGAGGATGTCATAACCTCTCCCACAAACCAACAACCCCATCCCGCCAGCGCAGCCTGACCTGACGACTGCCGCAGCCAAAGCATCTACCCAGCTTGCCCCACGACCACCCCTCGGCCCTGAACCAATGCAGGCGTCGGCACCTATCAAGCACTCATAGAACAGAACAAATCTTAATTGATTGGGTCGCTTGTGAGGCTTAAATTAATTGGTTCAATTACTTTATTTTTAGGAGTCCAAACGCATTTTCTTCAAATGCGCTTTAGGGGGTGGAGACAATGGGCGGTTCTTTGGGGAAGTCAATGACAGCCGAAGGTGCTGCCGCCATGGCGGTAATCCTGGCGGAGGCGGACGAGTGGCAACGCATCATGGCGCTGGACGGCGAGGTGGCGCTAGACGTCTATCTGGACATGAAATCACCCCATGCCTATCTTGCTGTGCGGCCCTCGTTGCAAGTGGCCCGGGACTACCAGGTGCGGGTGAACTTCCTGCCCTACACCATGAGCTACATCACCATTGGCATCTCGACCAGCGTGGATGAGGACATGAAGCGCCGCCCGCCCAGCCCGGCGGCCGACCGCAGGGCGCGGATGTACTATGCCGCTGCCCGGCAGTACGCCGCCCTACAGGGCCTGCCGTTCCGCAGCCCACACCGCTTGCTCGATTCCGCCGCTGCGAGCAGGGCCTTCCTGTTCGCCAAGCAACAGGGGCTGGAGGTGCCGTTCCTGATGCGGGTCTATATGCAGGGCTGGGGCAGCGGCTGGCGGGACTACGAGCTCGAGTCCCTCGAAGCATTGCGCGGCACCTTGACAAAGGTGGGCGCCGAGACGGAGGGTTTCGATGCCTTCGCAGCCCCGGACGGCCCCGGCGCGGCCGAACTCGAAAGCTGCATTGCGGGGGCCGAGGCCACCGGCTTTGTCGGCGTGCCGCACTATGTCTTCGACGATGCCGGCTCCGGACGGCGGCTCGGCCTGTTCGGCCGCGAGCATCTAGCCCTGATCCGGGAGAAGTTTCAGGCCCAGGGCCTGGCCCGCACCCCCGATGTGCGCCCCGATTTCTCCCA
>JAPYUH010000001.1:94394-95845 GCA_029936195.1 Alphaproteobacteria bacterium | reverse complement strand
TGGGGCGTGGAGGCAAAAGTGGTGGATGCGGTACGCGAAATCCCCTCGCCCGCCGCCGGCGTCCCAGACCGCCGGGAATGGCTGCGCGCGATCATGAAAGGCGTCTGGGCCCAGGTGGATGGATCGCTATATCCCTGGCGCCAGGGCATGATCGACACGCTGTTGGCCTGCACGGAGGACACCGTCGTGGTCAGCCATTTCATCGCCATCAACGTGGCCGTGGGCGCGGCTCAAAACGATGAAAGATTGCGGATATTTCGCCCCGACAACTGCTCCATCACGGTGATCGAAACAGACGGCGCGGCGTTGCGCCTGATCGAACTGGGCCATAACCTGGATACGCGGGTTACTTGATCCGGAGATTTTTTCAGGTCGCGCGGAAACCCTCTAACTTGACCAGGAAAACGGCGCGAAATGGCCGTTGTTGCCTTGACCCGACATTTCCAGTTCCAGACCGAAGCCATTGATGCGCAGGTGCCCCGAACGGGCCAAGGCCAGGCGGCTGTTGGCGGGGTGGGCGGTGTTGTCCAGATAGAACGGCTGGCCATTGCCGTTGCGCGAGGCGACGCCCTCGATCTCGTAGGACAGCACGCCGGGGATATCGACGGCGTGGTGCAGGCCATCCTTGGTGAATTTGATCGGCTGGTACTGCAGGCCGCGAAAATCACTGACCAGATTATCCCGGATGCGCCCTGGAATACCCCCTGCCTCGCCGGCGACGATGGGCCCCAAGGCTGCCCGCTGCCCATCTTTGGCGCGGACATCAACGACGCCGGCAAAAATCCAGCCGCCGTCCGCCATGATCCGGCCCGAGCGGATAACCAGGGCGAACTTCAGCCCCGACAGATCCACGTCGCCGCGTTGGCCCCGGTCGATGCGATAGGCCTGTAACGAGACGCAATTGTCTTCCGTCGCCTCGCCCTGGGGGTTGGTATAGATACATGGGCAGAGGTAATCGCAATTGCAGCTTTCAATATATTCGCCGCTGATGCTCCAGTCTTGATCCGACATATCCTGCCTCCACGCGGTTTATACCAAGGTATTGTCCCCCGTCAGACTACGTTTTGGGCAGTATACCGGTCAATTGCCGGGCTGCGTCCTCCGCCAGGCCGCGCGTTAACTCTTCAGCACCCAATTCGTGACCCAAAGCGGCGGCCTGCCCGGCCCAAAGATTGGTGAAGTCTGCCCGACCTTGGGCCTCCGCCGCCGCTCTCAACGGTGCCAGGGCGCCGCCGGCGGTGGGAAAGGCCGGCGCCATGTCGGACATGGGTCCGATCTCGCGCATCAGACGGTTAAGCAAGCCGCGCGCCGGCCGGCCAGAAAACAGGTTGGTCAGGGCGGTCTCTTCATCCGTCGCCGCTGCCAGGGCCGCCCTATGCAGATCGCTTATCAAGGACTCCGGCGTGAATAAATAGGCCGTGCCGACTTGCGCTGCGGCCGCGCCCAGACAC
>JAPYUH010000001.1:10689-94294 GCA_029936195.1 Alphaproteobacteria bacterium | reverse complement strand
CTCCGGCGTGAATAAATAGGCCGTGCCGACTTGCGCTGCGGCCGCGCCCAGACACAACGACGCCGCCACGCCGCGGCCATCGGCGATGCCCCCCGCCGCGATCACCGACACCGACACCGCGTCGACGACCTGGGGCACCAGGGCCATGGTGCCTGGTTGGGTGGTGATATCTTCGCCCAGAAAAATGCCGCGATGACCGCCCGCCTCGGCCCCTTGGGCAATGATGGCGTCACAACCTCTATTTTCCAGCCAACGTGCTTCGGCCACCGTCGTTGCCGCACCCATGACGACCGCGCCGGTGGCCTTGACCCGTTGCAATAAGTCCGTTGCCGGCAATCCAAACTGAAAACTGACAATCTCAGGCCGCACATCCTCGACGATTTGACACATGGCGTCGTCGAACGGCGCCCGGTTCGGCGCATTGGCCGTCGCCGATCTATCCAGGCCCAGTTCGTCGTAGTAACCAGCCAGGTGGTCTTTCCAATCAGCCTCCCGATCTGGGTCTGGCTCCGGTGGTTCATGGCAAAAGAAATTCAGGTTTAATGGCTGATCGGTACGTTGCCTGAACACGCCGATCTCCGCCCGCATCTTTTCAACGCTCAGCAAGGCGCAGGGCAGTGAACCAAGGCCGCCCGCCGTCGCCGCCGCGATCGCCATTTCCGCGCCGCCGGCACCGGCCATGGGGGCCTGGATTATGGGCAGATCGACACCGACCAGATCTAGAAAATCGCGGTTGGGCCAAGCCATGTTTCACTCCGTTTGTGTCAGGATCAAGGCGTCGACGGCAATCGCGCCCTCGCCCTTGGCCTTGACCAGGAAGGGGTTGATATCGATGCTTTCAATGACCTCCGAATTGGCGGCGGCGTAAACCGACAGCCGGCTCAAGGCGTCCGCCAGGGCATCCACGTCGGCCGCCGGCTGGCCGCGCACCCCGTCCAGCATGGCCCTGCCGCGAACCTCGTCAATCATGCGATGCGCCTCGTCCAGGCCAAAGGGCGCGATGCGGAAGGTGACGTCCTTCAAAACCTCGACAAATATGCCGCCCAGGCCGAACAGCACGACGGGGCCAAAGACGGGATCGCGGTGCACGCCCAATATGGTCTCCACCCCGCCGGCGATCATTGGCGCCACCAAAATGCCGTCGATGGCCGCGTCCCTGGCGTGTTGGCCCACCGCCGCCATGATGGCCTGATAGCTGGACCGGACCTCGTCCGACGATCGCAAATTCAGCTTCACCCCGCCGATGTCCGATTTATGCTGAATATCCGGCGAGACGATTTTCATCACCACCGGATATCCCACCTCCATGGCCGCCCGGGCGGCATCATCCGCCGAATGGGCCAGGCGCCCCGGCGCCATGGGCAACCCGGCCTTGGACAGAATATCCGCCGCATCCAATTCCGACAGGGTACGCCGTGGCGGCGCGATGGCCTGGCGGGGCAGTTCCGGCAAGGCACCACTTTCGCCCCGGACGAAACTACCGCCAAATCCAACCAGGGCGGAGATGGCGCGAATGGCACGGTTCGGATCCTCGATCACCAGATATTTCAGGCTTTCCAGATACTCCCGGTCCGCCGGCAGGCTGACCATGGACAGAATCATCAGATCATCGGGGAAATCCGCCCGCACCCGCTCCAGCACCCCACGAATGAGCCCCATCATGCGTTCGGAAAAGCCGATTGTGGAGAGGAACACCAGCGTGGCGTCGCAATCCCCCTGCGTGAGCATGGTGCGCAAACATTCTTCGAACAGAGGCATGTCGTTCAGCATCTGTGCCGTGGTATCGACCGGGTTGCGCACCGCCGCCAGCGGCATCAGCTCTTTCAAGGCCTGTTGCGCCTTTGCAGGCAATTCCGGCACCTCCAGGTCATGCAAGGCGGCGATGTCCGAGGTCAAAACCCCGATGCCGCCAGATATGGTGACGATGCCGAGACGGTTTCGGCCGGGGAACTGCCCCGTGGCGGCGGCCGCCGCCACGTCCAGCATTTCATCCATTGAATAGACCCGGCAAATGCCATACTGGCGGAACATGGCGTCATATATGGCATC
Source organism: Alphaproteobacteria bacterium (assembly GCA_029936195.1). GTDB lineage: Bacteria > Pseudomonadota > Alphaproteobacteria. Next base: position 92,245 of record JAPYUH010000001.1, on the reverse strand, counting down.
GGCGCCGGCCAGGGAGGCGGTGTGGCTGTTGGCGGCATGGGCGCCGACCTCGGATGCGCCCACCTTCATCATGACGATGGCCTTGCCATTGGCCCGGGCGGCGGCAAAGGCCGCTTTCAATTGTTCCGGCTTCTTGGTGCCTTCCATATAGGCGGCGATAACCTTGGTCTCGGGATCCTCCGCGCAATAGGCGATGCAATCGGCCACGTCCACGTCAACCTCGTTACCGGTGGTGATCCAGTTGCGGATGCCGATGCCGCGCTCCCGCGCCAGCACCATGATATGGCCGCCCACCGCGCCGGATTGGCTGATGATGGATATAGACCCGGTCTTCGGCCAGCCGCGCTCAAACGACGAGGCAAAGGTTCCCACCGCATGGGAGGCCGCGTTCAAAACCCCCATGCAATTTGGACCGACCAGGCGCGTATTGGAGGTTCTGGCGATTTCGGCCAGTTCCCCCTGCCATTGCTCCCCCTGCTCGCCCACTTCGGAAAAGCCGGACGAGAAGATGACGACCGAGCGGACGCCGGCGGCGACGCAATCCTTGACCGCCTCCACCACCAGGGGCGCGGGCACCGTGACGACGCACATATCCACCACTTCGGGCACATCGCGGATGTTCTTGTAGGCTTGCAAACCTTGGATCATGCCGCCCCTTGGGTTCACGGGGAACACCTTGCCGGGATAGTTGCCTTCCCGCATGAAACGGATCGGCCGGCCGCCGAACTTCAACATATTGTCCGAGGCGCCGATAATGGCCACGGTTGCTGGATCAAACAGGGGGGCAAGGGAACCTAACTGACTTGTCACGATATGACGCTCCATCCATCTACGAGGCCGGTGTGCCGCGCGGTATGTTTTTCCATGTTCCCAAATGTATATCTGGGAATGCCCCATCGTGCCAAGCAAGAGACGTTGTGCGTGGCCCGAGAGGCAGTTAATTTAGCTGGGAAATAGCAAGGAGTTCAGTATGGATTTTGCCTTCTCCGACGAGCAACGGGCGATCCGCGACACCGCGCGCCGTTTCGCCACTGATCGGCTGGCGCCCTTTTACCGTCAGCGGGAGGCCGAAGGGGCGATCGACCGGGAGGTCATGGCGGCCATGGGGGAACTGGGCCTGATCGGCACCGATTTGCCCGAGGAATTCGGCGGCCTGGGGCTGGATTGCCTCACCACCGGCGTCATCATTGAAGAAATCGCCGCCGCCGATTTGAATGCCGCCTACGTGCAGCTGATGGGTTCATTGAATGGCAAAATACTGGCGGCGCATGGCGAACGGGATCTGGCCGCCAAAATCATCGGTGATATCTGCGCGGGCAGAATTCTGACCGCCCTGGGCCTGACCGAACCCAAGGGCGGCTCGGACGCCGCCGGGCTGGTCATGCGGGCGCGCAAGGTGGGCGGCGATTTTGTGCTGAACGGCGAAAAGACCTCCATATCCCTGTCCACCCAGGCCGAGGGCGTGTTGCTGTTCGCCCGCACCGGGACGGACGCGGAACGCTCGCGCGGCGTCAGCGCGTTTTATGTGCCCCTGGACCACCCCGGCGTTTCCCGCACCGCCTTTGACGACATGGGCCATGGCGCCGTGGGCCGGGGCTCGTTGTTCTTTGACGATGTGCGCATTCCCGGCAATTACCTGCTGGGCGAAGAGGGCGCGGGCTTTCGCCAGGTCATGGCCGGTTTCGATTTTTCCCGCGCCCTGATCGGCCTGATGGTTCTGGGTCCGGCCCGGGAGTCACTGGCGGAGGCCTGGGAGTACAGCACCGAGCGGCAGGCCTTCGGCAACCCCATCGCCGCCTATCAGGGCGTCACCCAGCCCCTGGCCGAGTGCGAAACCTACCTCGAGGCCGCCGCCACGCTGTGCTACAAGACCCTGTGGCTGCGCGACAATGGCCTGCCCCACACCAAGGAAGCCGCCATGGTGAAATGGTGGGCACCCAAGGTGGCCTTTGACATCATCCACCAAAGCCTGCTGACCCACGGCCACTACGGCTATACCAAGGAGCTGCCGTTGGAGCAGCGCATGCGCGACGTGCTGGGCCTGCAGATCGGCGACGGCACGGCACAAATTCAGAAAATGGTCATCGCCCGGGAAATCGTCGGTCGCGTGGCCCTGCCTTATTGAGTATCGAGGAGAGCATCATGAGCGTGAGCGGGACGGACGTCCTTTACGAAGTCGTCGACGGGGTCGGGTGCATAACCTTGAACCGACCGGACAAATTTAACTGCATTTCCACCGGTCTTATGAACGATATGGATGCGGCCATGGATGCCTTCGAGGCGGATGACGCCGTCCGCGTGGTGCTGTTGACCGGCGCCGGCAAGACCTTTTGCACCGGCGCGGATCTGGACGAAGTGATGGCGGCGCGCCAGGACCGGGCGGTGCTGGCGAAATTCATCAGCCATATCCACGCCATGCTGCGCCGCTTCGAGGCCTCGCCCCTGCCCGTGGTGGTGGCCGTCAATGGCCTGGCCCTGGCGGGTGGGATCGAGATCATGATGGCCTGCGACGTGGCCTTCGGCGGGCGCGCGCGGGCCAAGATCGGCGACCAGCACGCCCAGTACGGCCTGATCCCGGGGGGCGGCGGCACCCAGCGCCTGCCCCGTCTGGTGGGCCTGCGCCGGGCCCTGGACCTGATGTTCACCAACCGCTGGCTGGACGCGGGGGAGGCGGAAGCCTGGGGTCTGGTCAATTACGTGGTCGATGATGACAAGCTGGCGGAAGCCTCCCTGGCCTATTGCCGCAACCTGGCCAAGAAAAGCCGCCCCGGCCTGGCCGCCATGAAACAGTGGAGCCGTCAAGGCCTGGAAGGCACCCTGGATGCGGGCCTGACAATGGAAGAAGAACAGGTTATCGACGGCCTGATGGGCCCGGATGCGGGCGAAGGCCTGGCCGCCTTTCAGGCCCGCCGCGAACCGAAATTTACCTAGCATGTGCAAAAATGCCTAGATCCTACCCCGCCCGCCCCATCGTCGGTGTCGGCGCCGTTGTGTTTCGCGGCGCCGAGGTCCTGATGATCCGCCGCGGCAAACCCCCGCGCATGGGTGATTGGAGCCTGCCCGGCGGCATGCAGGAATTGGGCGAAACCGTGTTCGATGCCGCCCTGCGCGAAGTCCATGAGGAAACCGCCGTCACCATTCAGAACATCGCCCTGATCGACGTCATAGATTCCATAACCCGCGACGACGCCGACCGTATCCAGTTCCACTACACCCTGGTCGACGTAGTCGCCGATTGGCAGGCCGGCGAACCGGTCGGCGGCACAGACGCCATGCACGCCGAATTCATACCCTTCCATAAAGTTGCCGCCCTGGACCTATGGAGCGAAACCCACCGTATCATCGCCAAGGCGCGGGAAATGCGGCGATTGTGATAGTGCGTTTCGAGTTTATTGACGTACCGCCCCATACCATGCAGCGAGTGCAAGAATTATGGTGACTTGACCGCTTTTCCCCTACTTTGAAGGGGAAAGAGCGGCTCATGTCACCATAATTTGCACTTTCAGAACCATCAGAATGCGTGAAGCAAAGAAATAATAATATTGAGATTGACCCCAATCGTGTCTGTCAGGCAATTGGTATTCCAAGATTATTGCGGTACTCAAGAAATAACCCTGCTATTGAGAGTATTACTTGCGGCTATCTAATCCAGGGGGCCAGCCTTGTTAGGATAGATTGTCGCTCATTGGCGCGGCGAATTATCACTACTGAAGTCAACAGTTTTGAATGGCCTATTGCTGTATGCATTGCTTGTCTCCACCCTGGTATCGGGTAGCGAGCTTTTTCGTTCGCCAGCATACGTTTACATTGGGGCCACCGTATTCATGGCTTGGAATGTTTGGGCAATTGTCGGCATCTATCGCTGCGCATTATCGGTGATACGGGCAGGAAACACTCCTACCTATAAAAAGTTGATCGCGACCTTTGTTTTGGTTGTAGTCGGCGTCGTAGTCTGGTTCGTCGTGAAAGACCTTTGGAACCTATTTGGCGATCTAATTATGGATTAATGATCTTAATGGTTGTTAATAGTTTGCAACGGTTGGGCCTATCCAATCTTTTTAGAATCAGGTTCAGAACCTAAATATCGTATCTTCTGAGAAAGCAGATTATGGTGACATGATCCGCTCTTTCCCCCTTCGAATTGGGGGAAAAGCTGTCGAGTCACCATAATTCTTGCGCTTGGGGTGTGCGGGGGTGAAGTAGCAGATCATCGCCAAATTAGTTAGCGCGGCAAGATCCCCTCGTCCTGGTACTGCGTCAGCAATTCGATCAGCATGTCCTCCGTATCGATGCAGTCCTGAAAGCCGGCCTGGCGCAGCTTGATGGTGGAGACCACGACGGGGGCGGGGTTCTTGCCGGCGGCGAAGTTGAAGTCGGCAAACTGCCAGGACGGGCCCACCAGTTTGTCGTAGGGGATGTCGCGCAGGCCGTGGTCCTTGGCGATACCTTCCCAGATGTGCGCCTTGGTGGGCATGATGTCCACCAGACATTGTGGCTCGGGCTCTCCCATTGCCATGCCGAAATGCCGGGCCAGGGTGGGCCAGAGGCCGGGGAAGGTGATGTTGTCGCCGTTGGTGATGTTGAAGATCTGGTCGCGGGCCCCCGCCGCGTCCGTGGCCCAATCCAAACAGCGGGCGATCAGGCGGGTGTCGATGGCTTCCGTCACGTAGCCACCGCCGCCGGGATGACGGAGCGGCAGGCCCTCGGCCCGGCGGATCACCGCATAGACGGCCATGGCGAGCAGGATATTCAGGGGCGCGTCCAGGGCGAAGCCGAAGATGGTTTGCGGCCTTAATATAGTCCAGGTCCAGGCATTGCCCCCCTGCTTTTTCTGCTGCTGCTCCTTGATGAAATCTTCCTGGTACCAATAGAAATTTTCATGCTCGTTGCGGGCCCAGCGCTCCCGCGCCGGCACGGGGGGCGGGCGCAGATGGGCGCCATAGGCCTTGGTGCCCTGGAACAGGGAGACGTGTTGCAGGTTCGGGGCCACGGCGTCGATGGGCTGAAGGGCGTTGCGCAGCATGGCGGCGTTGGTCTCCATCTGCGCCTTGGCGCGCCAGCCCCGGATCACGTCCTCCTGCTCGTACAGGGCCGTGTAGATAATATGGGTTGTGTCCGTCAATTCGCTCAGAGCAGCGTCACAGGCGGCGCGGTCGGTCAGATCGAGCGGGATGAAACGGCCGCCATGTGCAAACGCCGGCGGCCGCCTCGACAGCGCGGTAACACGCCAATCGGCCTGGGCATCGAAATGGCGCAGGGCGGCGCCGCCCACCAAGCCCGAGGGGCCGAAGATAACTATATGTCCACTCATTGAATTGTTCCGCATCATTGTTTTATTGCCAGCACTGCCGGGGGATGGGCAGAATAGAGCACCATACTACATTGCCGATACTACGATGATTGGAAACCAAATGAGCCGTCTGTTCGGGCCCCTGCGCCAGATGGGTTACGTGGTCAGGGATATCGAGGCCGCCATGCGCCACTGGATCGAGGTTTGCCAAGTGGGGCCCTGGTTCTACGTGGACAAGCTGGCCATTCACGATTTCCATTACAAGGGCCAACCGGGCGACCCGCACCTGTCCATCGCCCTGGCCAATTCCGGCGATGTGCAGTTGGAGTTGATCCAGCAGCGGGATACCTCGCCCACCCTGTATCAGGATTTCCTGAACGCGGGCCACGAGGGGCTGCAGCACTTTTCTACCTGGCCGGAGAACTACGACCAAGTCTACGGGGAGGCCCTGGCCGCCGGTTATACGGTGGGCCAGGAGGCCAACAGCCCGCGCGGTCCCTTCGTCTATTTCGAGCAAGAGGGCCATCCGGGCACAGTGATCGAAATGGCCGAGTTGAACGCGCCCCGGCGGGTGATCTTCGACGGCGTGCGGGCGGCGGCGGTGGATTGGGACGGCGCCGACCCCATCCGCGAACGCTGGCCCAGTTGAGGCACGGCCATGGCGCAAAAATCCGCAATCGAAATCAAACCCCTGTCTGGCGCCCTGGGTGCCGAAGTTCTGGGCGCCGACGGCAAGGACCCAGCCACGCACGAACAAATTCACGACGCCCTGATGGACCATGGCGTCCTGATGATCCGCGATCAGGATTTGACCCCTGCCCAGCACAAAGCGTTCTGCCGCTCGTTGGGCGAGCCCCTTCCGGTGCCGTTCGTCCATACCCTGGAAGATCATCCGGAGATTATCGCCGTCATCAAGGAGGCGGACGAGCGCACGGAAATGGTCTTCGGCGGTACCTGGCATACGGATTTCAGCTTCCTCGCCGCGCCGCCCAAAGCTTCCTGCCTGTACGCCCGCGAACTGCCGCCCTTTGGCGGCGATACCTTGTTCGCCTCCATGACCGGGGCCTATGAGACCCTGTCGAGGGGGATGCGGGCCATGCTGGAGGGATTGGGCGTGGCGCATTCGGGCCGCCGCTCCTACGGTCCCGTGGGCACCTTCGCCAATGATCAACTGGATTCCATGAACGTCACGGCCGGCGAGAGTGGCGATGCGGAGGTGGTCCACCCCGTGGTCGCCGTGATCCCGGAAAATGGCAAGCGCAGCCTGTTCGTCAATGACATCTATGCCATTCGTTTTGACGGCATGACGGAGGCGGAGAGCGAGCCGCTGTTGAAGTTCCTGTGCGAACACGCCCAGCGGCCGGAAAACCTTTGCCGCCTGACCTGGCGGCCCGGCTCCCTCGCCCTGTGGGACAACCGCACCACCACCCATTACGCCATCGACGACTACGACGGCCATCGCCGGGAAATGCACCGGGTCACCATCGCCGGCGTGCCCCTGACGGGCGTACAATAGGAGCCCATTATATGCAGCGCAGCGAAGGCCGCATTCTGACCACCCACGCGGGCAGCCTGCCGCGCCCGCCGGAATTGGTCGCCATGTTCGCCGACCGTGTGCAGGGCCGCCCGGTCGCGCCGGAGGCCCTGGCCGCCGCGATCGAGGATGCCACCGCCTGGGTGCTGCCGAAACAGTTGGACGCGGGCATCGACATTCCCAACAACGGAGAGCAGCCCCGCGATGCTTTTTTCCTCTACGTGCGCCACCGCATGAGCGGCTTCGCCGGCCTGGGCAGCCGCCAGGGCCCTGCCGATGTGGCCCGCTATCCCGGTTTTCTCGCCATGCGCCAACAGTCGGCGGCCAATAAAGTGGCGGTGACCAATTTCGATGTTCCGAAAGTAGTGGGCCAGGTGCGCTATCTGGACCCGGTCTTTGTGGAAACCGAATGCGCCGATTTTCGGCGCATCCTGACCGCCCGGGCCCCGGAGCAGCGCGAGGCCTTCATCACCGCGCCCTCGCCCGGCATCATCGCCGCCGCCGTGCCGAACGAATATTACGATAGCGAGGAAGCCTATCTCGACGCCCTGGCCGCCGCCCTGCAAGTGGAATACGAGGCCATCGTCGCGCACGGCTTCACCCTGCAACTGGACTGCCCCGATCTGGCCCTGGAGCGGCACATCACCTATGCGGACCAGCCGGTCTCCGCCTTCGTCGCCTTCGTGGAGCGGGTGGTCGGGGCCATCAATCGAAGTCTCATCAACATCCCCCGCGCGGCGGTGCGCCTGCATGTTTGTTGGGGCAACTACGAAGGCCCCCACGACCTGGACGTGGCCCTGGCCGATATCCTGCCGACCATCCTGGGGGCGAACGTGGGCGGCATTGTTCTGCCATTCGCCAATCCCCGCCATGCCCACGAATACAAGCTTTTCAACCATGGCCCCGCCTGCCCACTCGCCGATGACCAGATCCTGGTGGCCGGCGTCATCGACACCACGACAAACTATGTGGAGCACCCCGAAGTGGTCGCCGATCGTATCGAACGTATCGCCCATGCGCTGGGCGATCCCACCCGCGTCCTGGCCGGCACCGATTGCGGTTTCGATACCTCCGCCGGCATGGGTAAGGTGGCCGAAGACGTGGTCTGGGCCAAACTGGCCGCGCTATCGGCCGGCGCCAGGATTGCCAGCGACCGGCTGTTTGGCCAATAACTGCTACTCCTAGCGCGGAGCCACTTTAATGCGGCGACGTAATACTTATATCAATCCCTAAATACGAGTATGTAATTTAGATTCATCCTATTATAAGTATTACGTCACCGTATTAAAATACATGCCAGTGCGGGCGGCTCGGACGGCATTGAAACTGCTCTAAATCAGACGCTGTTCGGCGGCTTGGCGGCGGACCGCTTTTTGCAGTTTTTCGAAGGCGCGGACTTCGATCTGACGCACCCGTTCCCGGGAGATATTGAAATCATTGGACAGTTCTTCCAATGTTTTCGGATCTTCCGACAGGCGCCGCTCCATGATGATCTTCTTTTCTCGCTCGTTCAGGCCGTCCATGGCGCCCATCAACAACTTTCGGCGCTGGCTCAACTCTTCCGACTCCGCCAGCTCGGTTTCCTGATCGACGCTGTCGTCCACCAGCCAATCCTGCCATTCCCCCTCTCCCTCGGCCCGCAGGGGCGCGTTCAGGGAATTGTCCGGGGCGGCCAGACGCCGGTTCATGGAGACCACGTCTTTTTCCGGCACGTTCAGGGCGGTGGCAATTTTCTCCACTTGATCGGGGGTCATATCGCCCTCGTCAATGGCCTGGATCTGTCCCTTCAGTTTGCGCAGCTTGAAGAACAGCTTCTTTTGCGCCGCCGTGGTGCCAATTTTCACCAGGGACCAGGAGCGCAGGATGTATTCCTGAATATTGGCCCTGATCCACCACATGGCATAGGTCGCCAGGCGAAAGCCGCGCTCGGGCTCAAATCGTTTGACGGCCTGCATCAGGCCGATATTACCTTCCGCGATCAATTCGGCCACGGGCAGGCCGTAGCCGCGATAGCCCATGGCGATCTTGGCCACCAGACGCAGATGGGAGGTGACCATCTTGTGGGCCGCGTCCCGGTCATCATGCTCCCGCCAGGCCTGGGCCAGCATGTATTCCTCTTCATGGGGCAGCATGGGATATTTGCGGATGTCCTGGAGGTAGCGTGACAGGCTCGCCTCCGGCGTGGGGGCGGGCGGCAGGCCAAGAGATGAACTACGGGCCGGTGACGATTTCGTGACTTTGGTGCCACCTGAGGCGCCACGTGACGTTTTCGCGGACATTCTGGCGTCTGGCCCACTGGCGTCCGGTCCACTTGCGTCCGCCTTCGCACCTTTTACTTTTGTATCGCTCGCTACCATCGCACCACCCATGCGCCGGAATAATCGGCGCCTTGCTTATGATTACGGTTCGCGGTCTGTTGGATTGCAGGCCGCTATCCTACTGAAATACAACGATTTTGTCAAGATTATCCGCCGAATGGCAAAGACCCCCAACACTTCCACGAACACCGTCCTCCACGATGCTCAGCCGTCATCCAACCCTTGGAACAGGGTCAACAACGTCTGCATCTCATGTGGGGGGTTGGAGCGGAAATTCAAGTCCCGTCCATCCACGGGATGGCGGAATCCCAGTTCGGCGGCATGCAGGGCCTGACGCTTGAAAGCGGCAATCGCGGCCTGCAATTCGGCGCCCAAATCAGTGGTCCGGGCGCGCCGTACCCGGCTGTATAGAGGATCACCCAACACCGGATGGCCGAGAGAGGCCATATGCACCCTGATCTGGTGCGTGCGGCCGGTTTCCAGCCGGCAGTCGACCAATGTGGCAACCTGGCCATAGGACGCGACCCGCTGGAAATGAGTGACCGCCGGTTTGCCGCCCCGGGCGACAATGGCCATTCTCTTTCGGTTTCTAGGGTCGCGGCCGATATTTCCTTCAATCCGCCCCTTGGCCTGACGCAGCGGACCCCAGACCAAGGCCCGGTAGCGCCGGTTGATGTCATGGCGGGCAAACAGTTCGCTCAAACCCACGTGGGCCGCGTCGTGCTTCGCGGCCACCATCAGGCCGGAGGTATCCTTGTCCAGGCGATGGACGATACCGGGCCGGCGCACCCCGCCCACCCCCGACAGGCTGTCGCCGCAATGGGCCAGCAAGGCGTTGACCAGGGTACGGTCGGGATTGCCGGGCGCGGGATGCACCACCAGGCCGGACGGCTTATCGATCACGATCAAATGATCATCCTCGTAGGCGATATTCAGATCCATTGCCTGGGGCAGCGGCACCGGGTCGGCGGCGGGGGGTACCGTCATTTCGATCCGCTCGCCGGGTTTGACCCGGTAGGAGGCCTCGGTTACCGTCCGCTCATCGTCGCCGTGGCGGACCACCACCTGCCCGGCTTCGATCAGCGCCTTGATGCGCATGCGGGAGAGGGCTTCCACCTCTCCACTGAGCAGACGGTCAAGGCGTTGACGGGCCCCGTCGGATCCGACGGTAATTTTGTGTTTCATAGATTGCGGATTTTCGCCCATGACCCAACACTGGACCGAGAACAGTACCCGGCTCAAGCTTCTCGTGGGCATCATGACCACTTTATTGGTCGTCGGGCTGATTTTATTGGTGGTTGGCATCGCCAAAACCTCCAAGGAGCTCAGCGATCAGGCGGCCATGAACATAGGGGATATGCCCATTACGCTGGCACCAGGGGATACGCTGATCAACATTTCCGCGGACAAGGGGCGGCTGTACCTGGGCATCCGCCACAAGGATGGCGGGCAATCCATCAAGGTGGTGGATACCGCCACCCGAAAAATCATCGGCCAATACCTGTTGGAAGCCAAGCCGTGATCCTGTTGTCCCCCGAACCCCGTGCCGCCATCGCAGCCCATGCGGAGGCTGAATTTCCCAACGAAGCCTGCGGACTTTTACTGGGCCAACGAGACGGCGCGGAGGTGTTTATTACCGAAGCCGTGGCCTCCGCCAATATCGCGGACGAACCCCGCCGCCGCTTTGAAATCGACCCCGGTCTGCGCCTGCGCCTGCAAAAAGCGGCGCGGAAGGGCGGTGGCCAGATCGTGGGGCATTATCATTCCCACCCCAACGGTGCCGCCCGGCCGTCGGAGACGGACCGGGCTGGAATATTCGAGGCTGATCTGGTCTGGTTGATCGCGGCGGTGGTGAATGGCCGCCTGGCGAACCTGGCGGCATTTCTACCGCAAGCGGGGGGCGGTGGGTTTGATGATGTGGCGTTACGGATAGGACATTAGATGAACTTTTCCTCCGACAATGCGTCCGGCGTGGCGCCGCAAATCATGGCCGCCCTGGCCGCCGCCAATGAAGGCGCCGCCGCGGCCTATGGTCACGACCCGGTCACCAAGGCGGCGGAGGCTGCCTTCACGGATTTGTTCGAGTGCGACCTGGCCGTTTTCCCCGTCGCCACGGGCACTGCGGCCAATGCCCTGGCCCTGTCCGCCTTGGCGCCCCCCTGGGGACAGATCTATTGCCACCGCAATGCCCATGTCGAGGAGGACGAAGCCGGCGCGCCGGAGATGTTCACGGGCGGGGCAAAGCTGGCCCTGCTGGACGGCGGACACGGCAAAATCGGGCTGGAGGCATTGCAAAACGCCATTGCCACCGCCGGCTTCGGCGTGCAGCACCATCCCCAACCTACCGCCCTGTCACTGTCCCAATCGACGGAAGCCGGCACGGTCTACAGCCTGGATGAATTGGCCGCCCTGGCCGCCGCGGCCCACGATGCGGGCCTGGCGGTACACATGGACGGCGCCCGCTTTGCCAATGCCGTGGCTCATCTGGGCTGTAGCCCGGCGGAAGCGAGCTGGCGGGCCGGGGTTGATGTGCTGTCGTTCGGGGCCACCAAGAACGGCGCCATGGCGGCGGAGGCGGTGATTTTTTTTGATCCCGCCAAGGCGGATGATTTTCTGTTCCGGCGCAAACGCGCGGGCCATCTGTTCTCCAAAATGCGCTATCTTTCGGCCCAATTGGTGGCCTATGTGCGCGATGATTTGTGGCTGGACAACGCCCGCCACGCCAACGCCAGTGCCCAGGCCCTGAGCGAAGGCCTGGCGGCGCTGGAGGGCGGCGAATTGGTGCACCCGGTCCATGCCAACGAGATTTTCGTTCGCCTGCCCACCGCCGTCACCAGCGCCATGCGGGCGGGCGGTATCGGCTTTCAACATTGGGGCAATGATGGTCAGGTGCGTTTCGTTTGCGCCTTCGATACGGACCTGGCCGATGTGGAACGGGCCCTGAATATTGCCCGGTCGGCAACCTAGGCAGATCAAGACACAGACCAAGACAATGGGAGAAACCGATGCTTGCAATCAAAGTCGGTGACATTTCGGTCCAGCGCATCATTGAATGGGAAGGGCCGATTTTTGAGCCCGGGAAATTCTTCCCCGATGCCACGCTCGACGCCCTGGCGCGCCATCGCCACTGGCTGGTGCCGAAGGCCATGGACGGGGACAGCGGCCTGCTGATCCTGCCATTTCAATCCTATCTGGTGCGCACCCGGTATCATACTATTCTGATCGATACCTGTATCGGCTGCGGCAAGAACGTGCCCCATCGTGCGTCATGGAGCAACCGCACGGATCAAACCTGGCTGAACGCCCTGCAGGCCGCGGGCGTGGGGCCGGCGGATATTGACTATGTTTTTTGTACCCATCTGCACGTGGACCATTGCGGCTGGAACACCTCGTTCGTGGACGGCGCCTGGGTGCCGACGTTCCCAAATGCCGCCTATATTTTTGCTCGGGAGGAATATGCCGCCGCCGAGACCGCGAACTCGCCGATCTTTCAGGAAAGCGTGCTGCCCGTCATGGAGGCGGGGAAAGCCAAATTGGTGGCCACGGACTTCGCCCTGGACGACCAGGTCTGGCTGGAATCCACGCCGGGGCACACGGCGGGCCATGTGGCGGTGCATCTGGCCTCGATGGGCCATCGGGCCGTCATGTGCGGCGATCTGATCCACAGCCCCGTGCAATGCGCCCACCCGGACTGGGGCGCGTTTGTGGACCTGGATAAGGCACAGGCCCACAATACCCGGCAACAGTTCATGGCATCCAACGCCGAAAGCGGCCGCCTGGTATTGACTGCCCATTTCCCCTCCCCCTCCATGGGGCATTTCGTGACCGAGGGGGACGCCTTCCGATTTGACTATCTTGAGGACTGACGCCGATCCCGGCATCGCGCCACAGGGAAAAAAAGGATACCATCATGAAACTGCTGAGCTTTAGCACTGACAAAGGCGATAGCTATGGCGTCGTCGCGGACGATGGCGTGATCGATTTGGGCCGGCGCCTGGGCGGCAAATATCCCGACCTCCGCGCGCTGCTGGAAGGCGGCGGGCTTGGACAGGCGGAGGCATTGGCCGGGGGCGAGGCCGATCACGGCCTTGACGTCATTACCTATTTGCAGGTTGTTCCGAATGCACGCCGGATCATCTGCATCGGTCTGAACTATCGCGAACATGCCGCCGAGATGGGAATGAAATTTCCCGAAAACCCTTCGCTGTTTTCCAAATGGCCCGACGCCCTGGTCGGCCATGGAGAAAATATCGTACGCCCCAAGGCATCCGACCATTTTGATTTCGAGGGTGAGTTGGCTTTTGTCATGGGCAAACCGGGCCGTCACATCACGAAGGCCGGGGCAATGGATCATGTGGTTGGCTACACCCCGTTCCTGGACGGCAGCGTGCGGGATTTTCAGGGTCAGTCGGTCATCGCGGGCAAGAATTTCCAGCATTCGGGAGCTTGTGGCCCTTGGCTGACCACGGCGGACGAAATCGCGGACCCCATGGCCCTGCACCTGACCACGCGCCTGAACGGCGATGTAGTACAAGACGAGAGCACCGAACAGCTGTTCTTCACGGTTCCCGACATCATCGCCTATGTCTCGCAGTTCACCGCCCTGCACCCCGGCGACGTAATCGCCACGGGAACCCCCAGCGGCGTCGGCGCGGGGCGGAAACCGCCGTTATGGATGAAACCGGGTGATAAAATCGAGGTTGAGATTTCCGGTCTGGGCCGTCTGGCCAATAACGTGGTAGCGGAAACAGTCGAGATTAAGCAGCCTTAAAATGGAATCATTCTCAGACTGATAAATTGGCCTAATTCAAAGGGTTGGAGAATTTTAGCTGCGTTCGGACGAACGCAGTTTGCTCTAGCGATCCAGCACCCGGCGCAGTCGTTGGCCCAGTTCGGTCATTTTGAAAGGCTTACGCAGGAGTTCGATTTCAGTCTCCGAGCCGACGGCAGTGACCTCCGCGCCGTCGGTATAACCCGATATAAACATCACCTTCAATTCCGGGCGGGCGCGGCGGGCGGTGGCAGCGATATCGGGGTCCAGTATGCCACCGGGCAATATCACATCGGATAACAGCAGGTCGATCCAATCGGTTTGCTCCAGGATCTTCAGCGCCGAGGCACCGTCAGCGGCGTCGAAAACCTGAAAACCCAGTTCCCGCAACAATTCCACTATCAGTTCCCGCAAATCCGCGTCGTCTTCCACCACCAACACAACTTCGCCCGCGGCGGCGGCCGGTTCGGTTGCCTCGCCGTCGGTGTCTGTCTTGCCGGTTGGCGCTGTCGGCCTCTCTGGCAGCAGAAAATGGGACGCCGCCACTTCTTCGTCGATACCGTGCGCCGATAGATGAGCGCCCGAAAATTTCTCAAAACAGAATGACATACTCAAATCCAACTCAAACTCTCCCTACACAAACTCTTGCCGACTTCCCGCGTGGCGAAGATTGGTTTGAAAACCTACACCAACATTAAACGGTCCGACCAGTTTTTTAGAATAGCATGAGATTGTTTGCAATCTTTTTGGAATAAATCTGCCTGAGCTTGATTTTGCGCCGCGAATTCCAGGCGATAGCCGTTCGGATCGTGAAAATAGATCGACGTGAAAATACCATGGTCAATAGGCCCTTCCACGTCCAGACCGCGCTGTAGCAGACGCTGGCGCCAGGTTTCCAGGGCGCCGTGATCCGCCACGCCCATGGCAAAGTGCAGATCCATGCCCCATTGCCGCTTGAATTCAAAGGTTGACGCCATGCCGCCCTCAACCGCCACCTCGAAAAATGCCAGATAGTTGGGCGCTTTGTCGCCATGGCCGCCAATATCAAAGAAAATGTGCATGAAATGCAGCGACTCGCCGGTGGTTGGATGTTCATCAATGTCCAGCGCCTGTACCATTGGAAACCCAAGTGTATCCTCGTAAAAGGCACGGGTTTCCTCTGCCTCCCGGCAGCGAAATGCGGCGTGGTGTGCGCCCGTTACGGGCGGCGGTGGTGCCTGCTTCGATGATGCGGTCATTTATTCCTCCATCAAATCCTTCAAAGACAGTAGCAGAATTCTCATCGGCCACATATCATCCGGGCCATGCAGGACAGACAGCAGACAATTATTGTCGCGGGCGCCGGCCTGGGCGGGTTGACCCTGGCCTTATGCCTCGCCCGCGCGGGTTTCGCGGTCACCGTGTTGGAGCAGGCCAAGGTTCTGGGCGAGGTCGGGGCCGGGGTGCAGATAAGTGCCAATGGCTCCCGGGTGCTCTATCATCTCGGCCTGGCGGCGGCCTTGAACGCCGTGGGCTTCACCCCCGAACGGGGCGAAATGCGCCACTGGCGGACCGGCGAAACGTTGAGTTCCCGCCCCTTGGGCAAGGCCAGTGAGGAGACTTTCGGCTTTCCCTATTTCCATCTGCATCGGGCCGATTTTCACGCCGTGCTGGCCGACGCGCTGGAGGCGGTGATGCCGGGCGCGATCCAGCTTAACACCAAGGTGGAGGGATTTGAGCAAACCAATGGCGGCGTAACGGTCAGGGCACGGGGCGGTCAAAAAATTTCGGGCGCCGTGCTAGTCGGCTGCGACGGCATCCACTCCACCATCAGAAAGCAATTGTTTGGCCCCGATGCCCCGCGCTACACCGGGTGTACCGCCTGGCGCGCCACGGTAGAGGCGGGCGCGCTGCCGAAAGGCCATGTGCGTCCCGTCGCCTCCAACTGGATCGGCAAGGGCGGTCATTTCGTGCACTACTATATGCGCCGGGGTGAATTGGTGAACTGCGTCGGGATCATCGAACTGGATCAATGGCAGGCCGAATCTTGGTCCAGCGAAGGCAAAAAATCCGCTTTCCTGTCTGATTTCGCCCATTGGCATGACGATGTGCAAACCCTCATCCACCGGGCGGAAAGCTGTTTCCGCTGGGGCCTGTTCGACCGGGACCCCATGCCCAGGTGGGGTGATGGCCGGGTCACCCTGCTGGGTGATGCCTGCCACTCCATGCTGCCCTTCATGGCACAGGGAGCGGTCATGTCATTGGAGGATGCCTATACCCTAGCGCAATGCCTGTCCTTGAACCGGGAACCTGAAGTTGCTCTGCAGCGCTATGAAGACCTGCGCCGGGAACGTACGGCGACGGTGCAGCAGATGTCGCGGGACAACATCCAGTTCTTTCACAACGCCGAGATCCCCAACCTGGTGGAGCGTATGAGCAGCCATCGCGAGGCGCATATGTGGCTCTACAGCTTCGATGTCACCGAACAGGAATTTGCTTCCAGCTCAGATCCAGTTTGATTGGAAGTTCCAATCCGTCCCTTCGCGGACATATACATCAATTTCGTTTCAGGGCGCGCCTTCAGGGCCGCGGCGCCGTCGGCGGCGTCCAGAACCTGCTATCTTAAATGATCAAGCATCTCCACCTGTAATCACCGACAGACCGCATCACCCGCAACCACCATGACGACGTCACGGAAGGGGTTGGGGCACCGACGGTTCAATAATAGTGGCTTCAATACTTCCTTCCGCCATTGCGCGCGGCAGGAACATTCTAAATATCGAGCCTTTGCCTTCCACGCTTTCGGCCGCAATATAACCGCCAGACTGTTTCACGAAGCCGAAAGTCATGCTCAATCCCAGGCCCGTGCCGTCTTCTGCCGTCTTCGTTGTGAAGAAAGGTTCAAATATCCGCTCCAGGACGGCCGGCGGCATGCCCATTCCCGTGTCTTCAATCGAGATGAGGACATAATCGCCGGGCGGCAGGTCCAATTTTGCCATGGACACCGCGTCTTCCAAATTCGCGTTTCTGACGGCAATGTACAGTTGGCCGACACTTTTCATGGCGTGACGGGCATTGATCGCCATATTCAAGATCGCCTGTTCGAAAAGAGAAGGATCAATTGTGCAGAATAATCCTTCTTTCTCTCCCAAGAATTGATTGGAAATTTTTGCCGACGCTTGTACGTAACAAGTCATGCATTTTCGAGACCAGATCGCAGATATCGATCGTTTCGGCATCTATGGGATGGTGACGCGCGAATGCCAGCAACCAGCGGATTATCGCGGCACCGCGTTGAGTCGCGTTTATGGCCGGCATCAATGACGTCATCAAGGGGTGATCCCCATGAACCTGCGGTCCCATCAAATCCAGGTTGCCGCGTATTATTGCCAGAATATTGTTGAAATCATGCACCAGACCACCGGCCAATTGCCCAATGGCGTCCATTTTTTGTGACTGGCGCAATCGATTTTCGGCGTGCCGGCTCTCGGTGATGTCTTCGTCCAAGGCCACGACGCCCGTGACCTGTCTGTTTGCATCAAATTGCGGCACAAAACTGGAACGAATTATGCGGTCCGGATAGCGGCCGGGTGTGTGAATCCGGCCAATAATCGGCTCGCCGGTCCGGATGACTTCATGGATAAAATCTTCAGATTTTGCCCCCGTCGACGGCCCCAAAACTTCTAACAAAGTCTTGCCAACTATTTCAGATTTTTCAAGTCCATGATATTTTGCGTGTGCATTGTTCACAAATACTAACTGCAACTCGCGGTCACAAAACGAGACAATTGTTGGCATATTTTCCAAAATTGCCTCTAATAATTCTGCTTGTTCAGTTTTCTCCAGTTCAAGCATCTTGGTGTCGGTGATATCAGCACTCGAGCCTCGATATCCGGCGAATTGTCCTTCATCATCAAATATCGGCACGCCACCTGATCGTGTCCATGTGACCCTGCCGTCTCGCAGTTGCCGCCAACTAACGAGATTTTGAAATGGTTGCCGGTTGGCAAGGGCGCTGTTGAGACTGCGCTGGTCCTCGGAAGATACTTCATGGCCCATCTGCTCAAAAGTATTCCCATAAATCGATGTCGGACGATCACCGGTCGCTCCGAAAATCCGGTCCGAGATATAGGTAAAACGGCCATCAGCATCCATCTCCCAAAACCAATCCGATGCGGATTCGGCGTAATCCCGGAGCACGGCTTCCAGCTCCCGCCGCTCGTGGGTTGCAAAAATACGGGAAAAGAATTCAACAAACACGCCAGCCAAGGCCTGTTCTTCCTCACTCCAGATACGTGGCGTACCAAGCATCGCGAAGGCCATCGTCCCGATAAATCGGCCTTCGCGCCAAACAGTCGCCTCAAGCAGTGCGGTATCACCCAGTGATTTCAATAAATCAGAACCTGACCGCGGTAACGCGTTCACTTCGTTCAGATCGGCCACCGCGACCACATGCTGCTGCCGCAAAAATTCGATATGTTCCCGATGCTCCGAAATTTTTGTCGTTTGGCCATGAACATGACTGCCGTCGCTTCGTTGGAAGGCATCGCCGCAAGTGATCTCCGTCTCGTCCCGCCCAATTCTCCAAATCGCCACGCGGTCCACGTCCAGCACTTCCCCGGCAATTTCCGCGATTTCCCGCAGGGCCGGTTGCAAACCCTCATCTATGAGGACCGTGCTGGCCGCCAGTTTGCCCACCAGTTCCAGTTGCCGCGACAGCAGGCTTGCACCGGTCCCCGTAGCGTCGGTCGAGTTAAACATTTTCCCGACGGGGGTCTGACTTGCGCCAGGCGCACGCTGTGAACAATCCGACGACAAGGAAAATACTCCTAATGATGCCAGTATACTAAACCAAATAGAGTATGCCGAATGGACATAATAAATCACTAGCTTAAAATTGATAGTATAAATTTTTATATTACTATCGTATAATATTAATAAATAATTCTATTCATTAAATATGGAATTTCGTGTTTAGAGAACCCAGTAACGCGGTGTTTGACGCGCGTGCGTGGATACTACCGGCAATACCCAAAACTTCTCCAACGCGAATGATCCAGGTTTTCTGGATTCAATGCGCGGGCATCGCAAAGGCCGTTGATGGCTCTACAGTTGCAAAGTTGGCAAACAGGGGGAGGCGGCTACCGGTTCCCAATAACCCGGATGTATTCCGCCAGGGCCACCCGGTCCACTGCCAGGTCCAGACCGTCGAAATTATCCAGGGACAGCCACAGCAGCGCTTCCGCTTCGTTGTTCTCAATTTCACCCGTCCATTCGTGAATGGCGTAATATTCGAGCTTCCGGAATTCCTCGGATGGGTTCAGCAAGGTACAAATGAATTGCGGATTGGCCGTAGTGACGCCTAATTCCTCGTGCAATTCACGATGCAAGGCCTCCAGTGGACTTTCCCCCGGCTCCAGGTGACCGCCGGGAATGGCGACGGCGCCCGGGTCCACCACCTTGTCCTCCCGCCGCCGCTCCACCAGAAAGCGTTCACCGTCCACCAGCAGGAAGGCGACGCAATCCAACAGCTCCATCGGGGCTGAAGGCGCCATGCCGCAACCCTGCCTAGCTCAAGACCGCCGCGTAACGGTCCAGGCGGCGCAGGGCATCGTCGCGGGGTTCGGACGGCAGGGTCAACAGGGCCCGGGTGACGCCCGCCTCGGCCCAGCCGTCCAGCATGGCCTTGTCATCGGGCGCGCCAAAGACGCTGACGGAAAACTCGGAGGCATCGCGCCCACCCGCCTCGGCCATGCGGGCCAGGCGCGCCATGTTCTCCGCCGCATCAAAACCGTGCCGGGCGCGGGGCAGCCAGCCGTCGCCGTATTCGACGATGCGGCGCAGGGTATAATCGGTCTCGCCGCCCAGGATAATCGGGGGATGAGGGTCCTGGGCCGGTTTGGGGTAGGCCCAGCAATCATCGAAATTGACGAAGTCGCCATGGAAGGCGGCTTCCTCCTGGGTCCATAGGGCCTTCATGGCCAGGACATTTTCCCGCATCCGGGCGAAACGGGTTTTGTATTGGACGCCGTGATCTTCCATCTCTTCCACATTCCAGCCGCCGCCGATGCCGAAGATGAAGCGGCCGCCGGACATCATGTCCAGGCTGGCCACGGATTTGGCGGTGACAATGGGTTCCCGCTGGGCCAGCAAACAGATGCCCGTGCCGAGCTTCAATTTCTTGGTCACGGCGGCGGCGTAAGCCAGGCCCACGAACGGATCATGGGTATGCCAATAATCCTTGGGCAGATCGGGACCACCCGCCCAGGCCGACTTCCGCGACGTGGGGATATGGGTATGTTCGGGCAGAAACAGGGATTCAAAGCCCCGCTCCTCCATGGCGATTGCCAATTCGTCCGTGCGAATGGAATAGTCCGTGGCGAAGATCATGGCGCCGATGTGCATGGTGGTTCCTCCTGGATGCATGATTTGCCGGGCATTAGAACACTTCCCGACTATTCCGGCCAGTTCTCCAACAGATCGACCGGATCGCCATATTGCCGCGCCTTTTCGACCACGGACGGCGACCGCAGGGCGGTCAGCAGGCCGCCGTCGATCAACGTCCCGTCGCCCGCGGTTACCGTGGCGTCGAAGGCGATCAGATCCATGTGTACGGGCGGTTCCTCCCAATCGGGCATGGTGCGGCGGATGTAGTCGGATGGTTGGGCAAGATCTATTCCGTAGTGCAAGGCGCCCGGCGAATTAGAGCCGGCCGGGTAAATGGTGTGCCGGGGCGCCTTGGGGTTGAAGCCGCAGCCCAGTTCGATGATCTGACCGCCCATCAGCATCTCGCGCAGGATCGCGGCGGTCTCGCTGTTGCCTTCGACGCCGGTGACGCTGTCATCCTGAAACTGCACGCGAATCGCTTCCTCGAATGGCCGCTCAAAGCCAACCGCCCAGTTGGGCACCACGACGCCGTTCAAGGAGACCGCCATGTCATCATTGTTATTGACCGAAGTGCGGTCGTAAAGATTTGGGCCGTGGGTGGGCAGATAATGCACATAAGCGCCGGGTTCATCGGCCGTCATTTGTCCGCGCCAGCGGTTGGAGCCCAACAAATTGGCGCCCATGGCGCCGGTAAACTTGATCGTCAGGTCGGTGCCCCGGGGGCAGGTGAAATGCAGATCGAAATCTCCCGAAGACGGATATTGCGCCGCCGTCTGGCGGATAATCTCGCCCACCAAATCGATGGGGAAGCGCGCCTGGGGGGTGTCGAGCAGGTCAAGATCGCGGAAGTAGGTAATTTTCACCCAGCGCTGACCCTTGGCGCGCTGCGCAATACAGAACGGATCAATGATGGAGCAAAACCAGGTGGAAACGACAAAGGTCGCCTGCTCCAGCATGGGCCGGACTTCGGGCGGAACTTCGGTATGCTGGGAGCTCTCGTTCATGACCACCCAAGGGTCCACGCCGCGCGCGCGGGCCAACCCGCAAATAGCGTGAATGACCCGAGGGTCCAGTTTGCGGTCGGCCAGAAAGACCATGCGGTCGCCTGGGCGGATAGCGAAGGTGCGAAAAAAATTCTCCAACGCCTCGAACCGCCGCCCCGTCAGAACCGTATCCAAACTAGTCTCGGCCGGCAGCCCGACACCGGAAAATTGGTCCTCTTTATTCATATTCACCACTCCTCGCCTGCCTGGCCACTATGCATTGCCCCGGCAACGGCGTAAATTGCGCCCCAACGTTGCCAAATCATCTTCGCAAAAACAGGACGGACCGACATCATGCGTATCGCGACCCTTCAACACAACGGCCAGCAAATTCTCGGCGTCCGCCGGGACGACAACTATGTGGATCTGTCCAAGGCCGCGCCGGATCTGCCCAACGACATGACGGCGCTTTTGGAGGCCAACGCGCTTGATAAAGCCGGTCAGGCCGCCGCTTCCGCCCATGATGACGCGTTGATCCCGGCGGCGGGCGCCAATTATCTGCCCGTGGTTACCAAGCCGCCGAAAATTTTGTGCTGCGGCCTGAATTACCGCGACCATGCCATCGAAACCGGCGCCGATATCCCCGACTATCCCATCATCTTCATGCGCACGCCGACGACCATGGCGGCGCATAACACACCCATGATCCTGCCGAAAGCGGCCTCGGACTATGACTGGGAAGCCGAATTGGCGGTGATCATCGGCAAGGCTGGGCGGCACATTGCCAAGGCCGACGCCCTGTCGCACGTCGCGGGCTATTCCTGCTTCAATGACGGCTCCATCCGCAGCTATCAGTTCAAGGCGCCGCAATGGACCATGGGCAAGAACTTCGACGCCTCGGGCGGTTTCGGACCGGAGCTGGTGACGCCCGACGAATTGCCCAAGCCGGTCAACGATCTGCGCATCCAATGCCGCCTGAACGGCGAGAGCATGCAAGATTCCAATACCGGCCAGCATATCTTTGACGTGGAAACGGTGATCGAAACCTTGACCGAGGCCATGACGCTCTGTCCGGGCGACGTCATCATCATGGGCACGCCGCCCGGCGTGGGTGCGGCGCGAACACCACAGGTTTGGATGAAGGACGGCGATGTCTGCGAGATCGAGATCG
Organism: Alphaproteobacteria bacterium; assembly: GCA_029936195.1. Classification (GTDB taxonomy): domain Bacteria; phylum Pseudomonadota; class Alphaproteobacteria. The sequence continues at coordinate 69,812 of JAPYUH010000001.1, read as the reverse complement.
AAGGCATCGGTGTCCTCTCCAACCCGATCGTCGCGGAGTAACCACTGGCAATTCTGGAACCACCACCCCGGCCCCTGCCAGGACTAAGGGACTGCCTCCGGGGCATTGACCGCCACACAATGGTCAATGCCCTGGTGGCCTGGCTGTTCGCTATATCCGGCCCGGTGGTGATCATCCTGGCCGTGGGCCGCCAGGGTGGATTGCGGCCCGAGGATATCAGCTCCTGGGTCTTTGCCGCCTTTGCCTTCGGCGGCTTGCTGACCATGGTGTTCAGCTATGTTTTCCGCCAGCCCATCGCCTTGATGTGGACCATTCCCGGCGCCGTACTGGTCGGCGGCGCCCTGCAGCATCTCAGCTTTGCCGAGGTGCTGGGCGCCTGCCTGGTCTGCGGCCTGCTGCTCACCGTTCTGGGCGTCAGTGGTCTGGTGACCCGCATCATGGCGGCCATTCCCATGCCCATTGTCATGGCCATGGTGGCCGCCGTTTTCCTGCCCTTTGGCCTGAACATCATCACCGCCTTTGGCGAGGCGACGGTGATGGCCGGGGCAATGGTGGCCGCCTTCGCCATTCCCACGGCCATCCGCCGCCTGGGCCGCGTGTTGCCCCCCGTTTTGTGCGCCCTGGCCGCAGGCACGATTGTCATTGTCGCCTCGGGTCAGATGGCGGGTGTGGAGATACCGGCGCTGACGCTGGTTCAACCCATTATTTATACGCCGGAGTTCACCCTGCGGGCGCTGGGCGAACTGGTGGTGCCCTTGGCCGTGACGGTGATCGCGGCCCAGAATGCACAGGGTTTTGTCATTCTGCGCCAGGCGGGGTTTGCGCCGCCGGAAAATAATCTGACCGTGGCCTGCGGCCTGGGCAGCCTGTTGTTCGGCGCCTTCGGCTCCGTCCCCACATGCGTCACGGGACCCGCCAATGCCATTCTGAATACCTCCGGCGTGAAGGAGCAGCGCTACATGGCGGGTGTCATATTCGGCCTGCTGGCCATCTTGTTCGGCTTGTTTGCGCCCTTTACCACCGGTTTGGGCCTGGTCCTGCCGGCGGTCTTCATTAATCTGCTCGGCGGTCTGGCCATGTTGGCGGTGCTGCGGGGCGCCTTCACCACTGCGTTCGGCGGGCCGCACGCCCTGGGCGCCCTGGTCAGTTTTCTGGTTACCCTGTCCGGCATCGCCTTCCTGAACGTGGGCGCCCCATTCTGGGGCCTGGTGTTCGGCTATGGTGTAAGCTTGTTATTGCGACAACACGAGGGGGGGACAAGATGATCACCGTCAACGGCATGGCCCACGTCATACTGACCGTCAGCCAGTTCGACAAGGCCAAGGCCTTTTACGCAACGCTGATGCCGGCCCTGGGGATGAAATGCGTCTTTGACGGGTCTGAAATGTGCTATTTCGTGGGTGCGCGCACGGCCCTGGGCATTCAGCCCTGCCTAGCCGAACATGCGGGCGAGCGGTTCGTGCAGGGCCGGGTTGGGCTGCACCACATCTGTTTCCGCGCCCGGTCCCGCGAGGACGTGGACGCAGTCGCGGCATTGCTGGTGGAGATGGATGCCCATATTGTCAGCCCGGCCAAGGAAGGCCCCTGGGCGCCCGGATATTATTATGTTCTGTGTGAAGATCCCGACGGCATTCGCGTCGAGGTGAACTTCGTCCCCGGCCAAGGTGTATTGGCGAAAGACGAAAGTTTCAATCCCGGCGGCGACTATCATTGATGTCCTCCCAGGACGGATGTTGGACATCCCTTCCGGCCTGGATATAATTTTGCAAATGTAGCGCCGAGGAGACGATCATGGCATTGGCCGAGGAATTACCCGGGGCAACGCCCGGGGAACGATTAGCAGAAATCGTCAGCGATTGGCTGGACGCCTTCGACACGGCCCAGGGGTCGGGAGACGCGGACGGCGCGGCGGGGCTATTCCTAGGCGATGGGCACTGGCGTGACCTGGTCGCCTTCACCGGGCATATCCGGACCATGAACGGCCGGCACGATATCGCGGCCAGGCTGCGGCAAACCCAGCCCGGCACCCAGGCCAAGGGGTTTCAAATCGCCCCCCACCGCACGCCGCCGCGCCTGGTATCCCGGGCCGGGACCGAGACCATCGAGGCTATTTTTGCCTTCGAGACCGCGACGGGACCGGCCAATGGTGTCCTCCGCCTGGTCTTGGACGGTGAAGAAGGGGATGGAAACGATTGGCGCGCCTGGGTGCTGGCGACGGCCCTGGAACAAATCACCGGCCATGAAGAACGCATTGGCGCCCACCGACCGGACGGGGAAGGTTATTCCCGGGAATTCGGCGGCGACAATTGGCTCGACCTGCGGAACACGGCACAAGCCTACGCCGGGCATGAGCCGGACGTTCTGGTGGTTGGCGGCGCCCAAGCGGGCCTTGGTATCGCCGCCTGTCTGGGCCAGCTTGGCGTCGATACCCTGGTCATCGACCGGACCGAGCGGATCGGCGATTCCTGGCGCCTGCGTTACCACGCCCTGGCGCTGCACAATCAGACCCATGTCAACCATCTGCCCTACATGCCGTTTCCACCTAACTGGCCTCTCTATATCCCCAAGGATAAACTGGCCAACTGGTTCGAGACCTATGCCGAGAGCATGGAATTGAACGTATGGACCGCCACCTCGCTCGGCGGCGGCGCCTATGACCAGGCCGCCGGTCGGTGGGACATCACGTTGGACGGCGCGGATGGTCGTGACCGCGTTGTCCATCCCCGTCACGTGGTCTTCGCCACCGGGGTCAGCGGCATTCCCATTCACCCGGATCTGCCGGGCCTGGATGACTTCGCGGGCGACGTCATGCATTCCGGCGCCTATCTTTCCGGCCATCAGTGGGCGGGGCGCAAGGCCCTGGTCTTGGGCACCGGCAATAGCGGCCATGACGTGGCCCAGGATCTGCACGCCAGCGGCGTTGATGTCACCGTCATCCAACGGGGCACCACCCTGATCGCCAGTATTGACGAGGCGCAAAAGATCTATGCCCTGTATGATGAAGGGCCGCCGACCGAGGATTGCGACCTCCTCGCCGCCGCGTCGCCCTACCCGGTTCTGGTTCAGGGTTACCAAATGATGGCCCGCGCCATGCAGGCGGCGGACAAGGACTTGCTCGACGGCCTGACGGCGCGTGGTTTCCGCCTCGACCTCGGGCCGCCCGACAATACCGGCCTGCAGATGAAGTATCTGCGCCGCGGCGGCGGCTATTGTCTGAACGTGGGCTGTTCGGAACTGATCATAGATGGTCAGGTGGGCCTGATGCACTATGACCAGATCGAAAGATTCGTGCCCGAAGGTGTCCGCTTGAAAGACGGCACCATCGTGGCGGCCGATCTTTTGGTGACGGCGACCGGCTACGAGAACCAGCAAGAGGTCGTCCGCGCCACCTTGGGTGACGCGGTGGCCGAGAAGATCGGGCCCGTCTGGGGCTTTGATGGGGAAGGCGAATTGCGCAATATGTGGCGCCGCACGGCACAGCCCGGCCTGTGGTTCACCGCCGGCGGCCTGCCCCATATACGCATATATTCAAAGTTCCTGGCCTTGCAGATCAAGGCCTGCGAAGAAGGCATTCTGGACCCGGCCCCGCCAATGTGAAGACCGCGTGGCGACCCCGCCCCATGCTGCAAGCTGCCGTGTGCTCGTAATCTAGACCAGCGCATCCAGTTCTGCATCGGTTGGGAAGCGCCCAACGGCTTTCTTGGAGTAGGCCAGGACGCCATCGACGGTGATTTCGAACTTACCGCCGCCAGATGCGGTTAAACTTACCTCTGCGCCATGCCTTGCCATGATCCGGTCCCTCGCACGGAGGGCATTGGGTTCGTAGTTTCATTGCATGCAATATTCGATATCGATTTTCATGTCGCACTCCTATTTGAAACGGCTTACTTAAAGCCACGCTGCCGGCTGATCCGGTCATAGGCGTCATTGATGGTGGCCAGCTTCTCGGTCGCCAGATCGATAAATTCCTGGGGCAAGCCGCGGGCGATGGCCCGGTCGGGATGGTTCTCCCGGATCAAGGCGCGCCAGGCCTGCTTCACCCCATCTTCATCGAGATCGGCCTCGATGCCCAGAATAGTGTAGGGGTCGGCCAGGTCGGGACCCAGATGATAGGCCCGGATTCGGGAAAAATCGGCGGCATCAAAACCAAAAATTTCCGCCACCTTGCCGAGATAATCCAGTTCCGCGGGAAGCACCACCTGGTCCGCCTTGGCGATGTGAAACAGGCCGTGCAGCAGATCTTCCAGGGTTTGCGACCCAGGCTCGAACAAGCCGGCAATCTGGCCAGCATAGGCCTCGAACCCGGCGACATCCTTGCGCGCCAGATTGAAGACGCGGGAGACATCCTTCATATCCTCGGGCGAAATCTTGAAGACCTGTTTGAAGGCTTCCACCTCGTCACGGGTCACTTGGCCATCCGCCTTGGCCATCTTGGCGCCAAGGGCAATGACGCCGATGGTGAAAGCAACCTGTTGGGTGCCCTCCGCCGGCTCGCCGGTGATCTGGCGCAAGGTATCCGCCGCCTGCTCGGCCAGCCCGCCAAGCAGGGCGCCCAACGGTCCATCCAAGGCGCCGCCCACGCCGCGAACAACTCTATTCCATATGCTCATGCCGCTATCTATCCCTCAAACGCGGTCCGTTACCCTTTAGGACGCCCACGGACAATTGGCAAGCGACTGTTGCTTAACAGATAAATTATTGATATTTTATCGACAAATAATTTACATAAGGAATGGTACCATGCCCGAAAAGTGGGATTTCTGGATTGACCGTGGTGGCACCTTCACGGATGTGGTGGCGCGGCGGCCCGGGGCAGGTTACCTCAGCCACAAACTGCTGTCGGAAAATCCCGAACAATACCCGGACGCCGCCTTGCAGGGCATCAGGGACCTGCTTGGCGTGGCAAAGACCGATCCGATCCCCACGGAGCGCATCGCCTCCGTCAAGATGGGCACCACGGTGGGCACCAATGCCTTGCTGGAACGCAAGGGCGACCGCACCTTGTTGGTGACCAACAAAGGCTTCCGTGACGCCCTGCGCATCGGCTACCAAAACCGCCCCCGCCTGTTCGATCTCGACGTCAAACTGCCCGAAATGCTGTACGAACAGGTGGTGGAGGTGACGGGACGCTATACCGCCCAGGGAGACGAGCGCGCACCCGTGGACCTGGAAGAAGCCCGCCTTGGCCTGCAGGCGGCCTATGATGACGGGATTCGCGCCTGCGCCATCGTTTTCGTTCACGGCTACCGCTACACCGCCCACGAAAAGGCAGTGGCGGAGGTTGCCGGGGAGATTGGTTTCACGCAGATTTCAACGTCCCACCAGGTCAGTCCATTGATGAAAATGGTCGGGCGCGGGGACACCACCGTGGTCGACGCCTATCTCTCGCCCATTCTGCGCCGTTATGTGGACCGGGTGGCCGCAGAGTTGGGCGACGCCCGCCTGATGTTCATGCAATCCAACGGCGGCCTGACCGACGCCAGCCTGTTCCAGGGCAAGGATTGCATCCTCTCCGGCCCCGCCGGCGGCGTGGTCGGCGCGGTACGCACCACCGCCATGGCCGGGTTCGAAAAGATCATCGGGTTTGATATGGGCGGCACATCGACGGACGTCTCCCATTATGCCGGCGATTTTGAACGGGCCTTTGAGAGCGAAGTCGCCGGCGTGCGCGTGCGCGCGCCGATGATGCACATCCATACCGTTGCGGCGGGCGGCGGTTCGATCCTGCATTTCGACGGCGCGCGCTTTTCCGTGGGCCCCGATTCGGCCGGCGCCAATCCCGGTCCCGCCTGTTACCGGCGCGGCGGTCCTCTGGCGGTGACCGATTGCAATGTCATGCTGGGCAAGTTGAACCCGGATTTCTTCCCCAAGGTGTTCGGCCCCAATGGCGACGAGCCCCTGAACCGGGACGCCGTGGTGGAGAAATTCACCGCCCTGGCCGCCGACATCGCCGGCTCGGGCCGCGAACCCATGCCGGTGGAGGCCATTGCCGAGGGCTATCTGACCATCGCCGTGGAAAACATGGCCAACGCCATCAAAAAAATCTCCATCCAGCGCGGCTATGACGTTTCCGAATACGTGCTCAGCAGTTTTGGCGGGGCCGGCGGACAGCATGCCTGTCTGGTGGCCGACGCACTGGGCATGAAACAAGTTTTCCTCCACCCCCTGGCGGGCGTCCTGTCGGCCTACGGCATGGGCCTGGCCGATGTCAGCGCCATGCGGGAACGGGCGGTGGAAGCGGTTCTCGACGATGCCTTGATGGCGCAGCTTTCGGCGGAGCTGGATGAATTGGCCGCCGACGGCCTGGCGGAGCTGGACGGACAGGACATATCCCGGGACCGAATTTCGGTCCTGCGTAAAGTGCATCTTCGCTACCAAGGCACGGACACGGCGCTGGTGGTGGATTTTACCCATAAGGGGGGCATCATTGCCGCTTTTGAAGAGGCCCACCGCCAGCAGTTCGGATTTATTGATATGTCCAAGGCGCACGTGGTCGAAGCCGTCTCGATCGAGGCCATTGGCGCCGGCGAACCGGCGGTGGACTTGCCCCTTGATGCCACGAATGGCGGCCGCGTCGACACCATTCCCCCCCTGGCCAACGTCCAGGTCTATATGAGCGGGGGCTATCATGACGCCCCAGTGATCGACCGCAATCACCTACGCCCTGGCGACAAGGTCAGCGGCCCCGCCATCCTGCGGGAAGACACCGCCACCACGGTCATCGAACCGGGCTGGCAGGCGGCCCTGACCGATGTGGGTCATCTGGTGCTCACCCGCATCCAGCCGTTGCCGAAACGGGTAGCGGTGGGGACGGACGCGGACCCGGTGATGTTGGAAATTTTCAACAATCTGTTCATGTCCATCGCCGAACAGATGGGCCTGGTACTGGAAAAAACCACGAACTCGGTCAACATCAAGGAGCGGCTGGATTTCTCCTGCGCGGTGTTCGACCAAAACGGCGAGCTGATCGCCAATGCACCGCACATGCCGGTGCATCTGGGCAGCATGGATGAATCCATCAGGGCGGTGATCCGGGAGCATTCGGGCGCCATGCGTCCCGGCGATGTGTTCGTCCTGAACGCGCCCTATAACGGCGGCACCCATTTGCCCGATGTCACCGTCATTACGCCGGTGTTCGACTACGACGACGCGGGCGATCGGGCCAAGGTGCTGTTCTATGTCGCCTCCCGCGGCCACCACGCGGAAATCGGCGGCATCAGCCCCGGCTCCATGCCCCCCTACAGCCGCAATGTGGAGGAAGAAGGCGTTCTGATCGACAATATCAAGCTGGTCGATCGGGGGCATTTCCTGGAAGCCGAAATCCGCGCCGTCTTGGCCTCGGGAAAGTACCCCTCCCGTAACCCGGACAGCAATATCGCCGACCTGAAGGCGCAGATCGCGGCCTGTGAAAAAGGCGTGCAGGAATTGCGCCGGGTGGTGGAACATTTTAGCCTGGACGTGGTGCATGCCTATATGGGGCACGTTCAGGACAATGCTGAGGAATCCGTGCGCCGGGTCATCGATATCCTGAATACAGGCAGCTTTGAATGTCCCATGGACGACGGCTCCAAAATCAAGGTGCGGGTCTCCATCAATCACAGCGACCGCACCGCCAAGATCGATTTTTCCGGCACTTCAGTTCAGCTTGGCACGAATTTCAATGCGCCGACCGCCGTCAGCCGGGCCGCCGTATTGTATGTCTTCCGCTCCCTGGTGGAGGATGACATCCCGCTTAATTCAGGTTGCCTGAAGCCGATCGAGCTGCATATTCCCGACGATTGCATGTTGAACCCGAAGTTTCCGGCCGCCGTGGTTGCCGGCAATGTGGAAACCTCGCAAAACATCGTCGATTGTCTGTTCGGCGCCCTGGGTCAATTGGCCGGTTGTCAAGGCACCATGAATAACTTCACCTTCGGCGACAACGAGCTGCAATATTACGAGACCATTTGCAGCGGCACGCCGGCCGGCCCGGGCTTTGACGGCACCGACGCGGTGCACGCCCATATGACCAATTCCCGCCTGACCGACCCGGAAATCCTGGAATGGCGGTTCCCGGTACTGCTGGACAGCTTTGCCATTCGTCCCGGTTCGGGCGGCAAGGGGCAGTTCAATGGCGGTGCGGGCACCCTGCGGCGAATCCGTTTCCTGCGCCCCATGACCGCCTCCATCCTGTCTTCCCGGCGGAAGATCCCCCCCCATGGCCTGGCGGGCGGTGGCGACGGCGAGGCGGGCCGCTGCTGGGTCGAACGGGTGGGCGGCGGCCACGAGGAACTAGGCGGCTGCGACAGCACCGAAATGGAGGCCGAGGATATCTTCGTCATCCAGACGCCCACCAGCGGGGCCTTTGGAGAAGTCGTTGGAGAGATCGTTGGCGGGACCAGTGAAGGGAACGGGGCATGAGCAGCCGGCCCATTGTTTCCTCCGCCCATCTGGTATCGGAAGACGCGGCGGAATTGAGTGAATTCGAATTTGGCTTGAACATGGCCATAAATGCCTATCACCGTTGGATCGTGCGCTGCACCGCCGCCGCCGGGCAGGACGGCCTGGGCGCCCTTGACGTTTTGGTTCTGCATCTGGTCAATCACCGGGAGCGGGAGAAGCGGCTGTCGGATCTATGCTTCCTATTGAATATCGAAGACAGCCATGTGGTGAATTATTCCCTGAAAAAGCTGTCCAAACTGGATCTGGTCGCGACGGACCGGCGAGGCAAGGAAACCTTCTATGCCATCTCGGCGGCTGGCGAGGCGCTGTGCGGGCGCTACCGGGAAATTCGCGAATCCTGTCTGATCTCCAGCCACGGCGCCCTGGGCGAGGGTAACGCGGAAATCGGCGAGGCGGCGCGGATGCTGCGCGTACTTTCAGGGCTTTACGATCAGGCGGCACGCGCCGCGGCGTCGCTTTAGTGTTTGTCCGCATTCATGGCTGACATTGTCAATTTGAGCCAACTGGCGCCTATTCTGCTGTCCTTGGCATCGGCCACGCTGTTCGCGATTTCCATTCAGATACTGCATCAGGGATTGCGCCACACGGATTCGGAATCCGGCTCCCTGGTGCAGATCGGCACCACGACCATTTGTTATTGGCTGTTCGCGCCCTGGCTGGTGGAAAGCTGGTATTGGCTGACACCCGCCGCCTTGTTGTTTGTCATCGTCGGCCTGTTCAAGCCGGCGGTCTCGGCCAATGCCTCCCTTTTAGGGGTGCATTATCTGGGGCCGACGCCGACATCCACCCTTGCCGCGACCTCGCCGCTGTTCGCGGCCGCCTTCGCGGTCCTGTTTCTGGATGAGCGCCTGACCGTTCCCATTGTCGTGGGCACCATGGCGATCATGGCCGGCTCCATTGCCCTGGCCCAACGGGGCAGCGGCGCACGCCGGGGTAATTGGCCCCTTTGGGCCCTGGGCTTGCCGCTGCTGGCCGCGTTTGTCCGGGCAACGGGGGACGGGGTGACAAAATTCGCCATGCTCGATCTGCCCAGCCCGCATTTTGCCGGCCTGGTCAGTTTCTCGGTCTCGCTGATCGTCGCCTCCATTGTCTTCGGCGCCCGCCGCCGCAGCCTGCCGAAGCTGGGGCGCCGCCACGGCACCGGTTGGTTCGCCCTGGCCGGAACCATCAACGCCGTTTCCGTCTATTGCCTGAATTTAGCCCTGCAATTGGGTGATCTGATCGTGGTGATCCCCATTGTCTCCGCCTCGCCCTTCATCACCCTATTGTTAAGCGTGTTCCTGATCCGCCGCGAGAGCATTACCCCCGGCAGCCTGATGGCGGTATTCCTCGTTGTGCCCGGCGTCGTCATGATCGCGCTGGGTCGCTAATGGGCGCGCTGGTGAACGCCTTGCCGCAACTGCTAATATTCCTGGCCCGGCACGCACCGAAGTTCCTCGCTTTTGGCGTCCTGACCGGATTATTGCTGCCGCCCCTGGCGGATTTCATGCGTCCGGCCTTGGCGCCGGCGATCTTTGCATCCCTGGTCCTGGCTCTGTTGCGGATGAATTTCAGTGATATTGTCGGGCAGTTGCGACATCCCTTGCGGTTGGCGCTATTTACCACCTTCGGTCTGTTCATTTGTCCCGTGGGCATGGCGGTCCTGGTCGCCGCCCTCGGCCTGCCCGTGGGCCTTGGCGCCGGGCTTGTGCTCATGGCTGCCTCGGCTCCCATCATGTCGGCGCCGGCCTTTGCGCTGATGCTGGGACTGGATGCCGCCTTCACCATCGCCGTGGTGGTGTTGAACCATATCCTGTTGCCCTTCACCCTGCCCGTCATGGCCTTGTGGCTCTTGGGCCTGGATCTTCAAATAAGTTTAGGGGCATTCATGGGCCGCCTGGGGTTCATGATCGGCGGCGGATTTGCCCTCGCCATCATCATCAAGCGATGGATCATCACGCCGCAACAATTAGCCCGGCATTCCGCCCATGTCGACGGCCTGATGGTGATCTGCCTGGTGGTTATCGCAATTTCCATCATGGCCGGCGTGACGGAATTTTTCCTGGCCCGGCCCACCTTTGCCCTTCTCACCGTCGCCGCGGCCTTCATCGCCAACGCCGGGCTGCAAGCGGCGGGCGCGTTGATATTCCTGCCCGCCGGCCGGAAGCTGGCCTTCACCGCCGGGCACATGGCGGGCAATTGCAACATGGCCTTGATCCTCGCCGTGCTGGCGGACAAGGCGCAGACGGAAGTGGTGATTTTTTTCGCCCTGGCGCAATTACCCATGTACATGCTGCCCATCGTGGCAACTCGTATCTATCGCCGCTTGCTTTGATCCGCAAAGGCTTTTCAAGCTTGATCCGAGCCACCCACGTAATCATCATGAATGGTTGGCCGGGTGGGGGCGTGGGTGGCTCGGCGATTTCAATCAATCTTGAAATGTTCTAAGTTCCGCGCATGCAAACTGTCATGATTACGGGCGCCTCGCGCGGCATTGGACTGGAGTTCGTCTCCCAATACAATGCCGACGGCTGGCGCGTCTTCGCCTGCTGCCGCACACCTGGGCAAGCGGACGAATTAGCCGACATCGCCAGCCAATCGGCTGGCCGTGTCACCCTACATCAATTGGACGTGGACGACGGCGCCTCCGTCGCCGCCCTGAAGTTCGAGCTGGGCGACCAGCCCATGGACGTGCTGTTGAACAACGCCGGCATCATCGGTCAGCGTGATTCGGGCCGGGGCGGTGTTGACTACGAGGCCTGGCAGGACTGCATCGTCACCAATGTGTTCGGACCCATGCGCGTATCCGAAGTTTTCGCCGACAATGTCGCCGCCTCAAAGCAGAAAAAATTGATCACGATTTCATCCAAAATGGGCTCGATCGGCGAGACCCAGGCGACCAACTCCATTGTCTACCGATCCTCCAAGGCCGCCGTGAACATGGTGATGAAAGTCCTAGCCAATGACCTGGGCGCCCAGGGCGTCATCGTCACCTCGTTCCATCCCGGCTGGGTGCGTACCGACATGGGCGGCTCGGCCGCCGATATCTCGGCCGAGCAGAGCGCCGGCGGCATTCGCCAGGTTATCGCGGGATTAGGCGACGCCGATAACGGCGGCTTCCGAAATTACGACGGCACCGTCATTCAATGGTGAATTTGGGATAGATTTTCCATAATGTCGCTTGCCATATTTTACATAATACGCTAGCATTTTTTATCGAAAACTTATGGGAGAGGCGATTGAACGCAACGCCACCTAACCATTTGGAACGAACAAAAACTCGAACTCGTGTTCGAGAGGTGGGGATGGATCGACAGACTTTAAAACCGTGCTGTGACCGAGCCCCACTAGACAGAAATGAAAAAGCCCCGCGCCGCTAGATTGCAGCCGGGGCTTTTTTTCATTCTCCGAATCCTAAATCCATGCGAACTTGCTCCAAACGAAATTGGAGGACTTGAGCCATGTTGCGAGCGGTACGCCGGATCATCACCGGCCATGACGAGAACGGTAAATCCATCATTTTGGAAGATGGCCCCTCGCCCCATGTATTGGAAAACCCTGACCAGGAGGGCCGCGGCCTGACGGATTTGTGGCGTACCTTTAGCGCACCGGCGGACAATGGCGGCGGCGGCGGCACGGACGCCGCCGATACCCAGGTCACCCTGGCCCCGCCCGCCAATGGCAGCGTTTTCCGCTTTTTCCAGGTCCGCCCCGCCGCCTGGGACGCGGATATTCCGGCCGAGGAGCGGGCCCGGCGGGATGCCGAGAATTTCGCCAAAATGGGCGCCGGCGGAGCCCATGACAGCGCCTCGGGCCAACCGGGCATGCACAAGACCGATACCGTCGACTATATCATCTTGCTGTCGGGCCGGGTCAGCATGATCCTGGACGACGGCGAGGTGGACATGGAACCCCTGGACGTTGTGATCCAGCGGGGCACCAACCATGCTTGGGTCAACCGGGGCAATGAACCCGCCGTCCTGGCCGGCATCCTGATCGACGCCGACGCGATCTGAAGCCATATGACAAGACAAATTTGGATCATGCTGCTGTGCGGCGTGCTGATCGTATTGGCCACCAACGGTTTGCGCCAAACCTTCGGCATCTTCCTGCGCCCCATCGCCCTGGATCTGGATATCAGCCGGCAGATGTTCGGTTTCGTCATTGCCTTTCAGACCCTTCTGTCCGGCCTGACGCAACCCGTCGCGGGCATGCTTGCCGACCGCTACGGGGCAGTGAAGTTGATCATCGGAGGCACCCTGCTCTACGCCCTGGGCCTATGGCTGTTGAGCGTCAGTGCCAATGCCCTCGATCTGCAGATATCCCTCGGCCTGCTGATCGGCCTCGGGCTCAGCGGCGCCTCGCAAGTGATCGTTCTAGGCGCCGTGGGAAAAATTGTTCCCAACGAACGACGGGGCATGGTGTTCGGCACGGTGATTGCCGCCGGCTCCCTGGGCATGTTTTTTCTGGTCCCCGGCTTGCAAGGCATGCTGGATGTCTTCGGCTGGCGCGAGACCCTGGCCATGATGGCCGCCATCATGGTTGTAATCCCCTTGTTATCTATCGGATTGCGATCCGGCCCAATGGTGGTGGACGCTGGCCCCAAGCAGTCCCTGCGCCAGGCCATAGAGGAGGCCAGGGGGCATTCGGGATATTTGCTGCTGACGGTGGGGTTTTTTGTTTGCGGCTTCCACGTCACCTTCATCGCCACCCATTTCCCGGCCTATTTAGCCGACAATGGCGTGTCCCTGACGGCGGCGGCTTATGCCCTTGGCGTTATCGGCTTGTTCAATGTCATCGGCGCCTATCTATTCGGGGTTCTGGGCGACCGGTTTCGGAAAAAGAACGTTCTGACCCTGATCTACGGCCTCCGCGCCGTGGTGATGGTGTTGATTTTGATAATACCCATCAATGACGTGACCGGGATCATTTTCGGCGCGGCATTGGGTATTATCTGGCTCGCCACCGTGCCCTTGACCTCCGGCATTGTCGCCCAGGTATTTGGGCCGCGGCATTTTTCCATGCTCTATGGCGTGGTTTTCATGAGCCACCAGATCGGCGGTTTCACCGGCGCCTGGCTGGGTGGATATATCTATGACCTGACCGGATCCTACGATCTGATGTGGGGTATCTCCGTCGCCCTGGGGCTGGCGGCCGCCGCCCTGCACTGGCCCATCAGCGACCAACCGGTGGCCCGCATGGCCGGGCAAACCAATTAAACGCTGAAATACTTCGCCTGGGGATGATGCACGACGATGGCCGAGGTTGATTGTTCCGGGTGCAATTGATCCTCGTCGCCCATCACCAGGCCGATGCGGCCGGCCTGCAACAGATCGAGAATCTTGCGCTGATCGGACATGGTCGGGCAGGCGGGATAGCCGAAGGAATAGCGGGAGCCGCGATAACCCTGGTTCAAAAGGGCATCATTGTCGCGGGCATCGAGATCACCGAAACCAAGTTCGCCGCGCACCCGTTTGTGCACGTATTCGGCCATGGCCTCGGCCATTTCCACGCCCAGGCCGTGGAGATACAGATAGTCCTGATAGCGATCTTCGTCGAACCACTGCCGCGCCACTTCCGAGGCGTGCTGGCCCACGGTAACCGCCTGCAAGGCGATGATGTCCCGCTCGCCCGTGTCTGCCTCGCGGAAAAAATCGGCGATGCACAGCCCCCCCGCCCGATCCTGGCGGGGCAGCGAAAAGCGGGCAATTTCATCACCACCGCCGGGGCCGAACAGGACCAGATCGTCGCCATCACTGGCGGCGGGGAAATAGCCATAGACGGCTTGCGGTTGCAGAATATTCTCGGCCTCGCAGCGTTCCACCAGATCCAGCAGGATCGGCTTGATCTCGCCCCGGGCCCATTTCATGTAGTCCGCCAGGGCCCGGCCCCGCTTGCGATAGCCCCAATGGAATTGATACAGCATGCGCTCATTCAAATAGGGCAGCAGCGCCTTGATCCCCACCTCTTCGATGATGCGATGGCCCAGGAACGGCGCCTCGGGCACCGCGACGCCCTTGTGCAGTTCCTCGCGCCGGGTGCGGACTTCCTCCAAATCCAGGGGCCGGGGCAGCAGGGTTGGCTGGCCCAGTTTACGCCGTTGGTTGGTGGGCCGGCCCTCGCGTTTTTTGTCACGCTCGGCGATATAGTCGTCAAAGACGCCGTCCACCACCTTGCCCATGATATCCAGGCCGTCGAAGGCGTCGCGGGCATAGGCCACCCGGCCGGACGCGGTGGCGTATGCCTTGGCGCAATCCTCCTCGACAAAGCCGCGGGTCAGTGCGGCACCGCCCAGCATGACCGGCAGATTGATCTGCTGGCGGGACATCTCCTCCAAATTTTCCCGCATGATCGTGGTCGACTTGACCAAAAGTCCCGACATGCCCACGGCATCGGCGTCATGTTCCTTGACCGCATCCATGATGGCGCCGATGGGCTGCTTGATGCCGAGATTAATCACCCGGTAGCCGTTGTTGGTCAGGATAATGTCAACCAGATTCTTGCCGATATCATGAACATCGCCGCGCACCGTGGCCAACACGATGGTGCCCTTTTCGCTGTCCGCGCTGCGTTCCATATGGGGTTCCAGATAAGCCACGGAGGCCTTCATTGTCTCGGCCGATTGCAACACGAACGGCAGCTGCATCTGGCCCGATCCGAACAATTCGCCCACCACCTTCATGCCGCCCAACAGTATGTCGTTGACGATCTCCAACGGCGCGTGCTGTTCCATGGCCTCGTCCAGGTCCTCCTCCAAACCGGGACGGTCGCCATCGATGATGCGCAGTTTCAGGCGCTCTCCGACCTCGGCCGGGCGCTCCTTTTCTACCTTTGCCGTCGTGCGGTCCTCGAACAGGGCGATGAATGCATGCAGGGGATCATAGCCTTCCGCCCGGCGGTCATAGATCAGATCCTCGGCCGCCTTGACCTCCTCTTCCGGAATGGAATGCAGGGGCAGGATTTTCGACAGGTGCACGATGGCACCGGTCATGCCCCGGTCCAGCGCATGTTGCAGATAGACAGAGTTCAGAACATGGCGGGCGGCGGGTTTCAGACCGAAGGAAATATTTGAAAGGCCCAGAACAATCTGACAATCGGGCAGTTCCTTGGCGATCCGCTCAATCGCGTTCAGGGTTTCCAGTCCCAGCAGGCGGTCGTCGGGATTGCCGGTGCAAATTGTGAAGGTCAGGGGGTCAAACAACAGATCAGAGGACGCCATGCCATGCTGATTAACCGCATAATCGTGCAAGCGGTGGGCCAGCTTGACCTTTTCGTCCGCGGTTTTGGCCATGCCCTCTTCATCAATGGTCAAGGCAATGACGCCGCAGCCGAACTTCCGCGCCAGCCCAAGGCGCTTGGCGGCCGGTTCCTCGCCATCCTCGAAATTGATGGAGTTAATCAGAGCCTTGCCGCCATACAGCTTCAGGGCGCCTTCCAAGACGGGAAACTCGGTTGAATCGATGACCAGGGGCGCATGCACGGCGCCGCGCATGCGGGTGACCATGGCGCTCATATCCACCAGTTCGTTCCGGCCCACGAAAGCGGTGCAAATATCCAGGGCGTGGGAGCCTTCCTTGGCCTGCTCCCGGCCCATGGCAATACAGCCGTCCCAGTCCTCGGCCTCCTGCAACTCGCGAAATTTTCTGCTGCCGTTGGCGTTGCAGCGCTCGCCGATGGAGAGATAGGCGTTTTCCTGGCGATAGGGGATCTGGCCATAAAGTGACGCAATGCCCGGCACCCATTCGGACTGCCGGGACTTGGGCTTCGGACGGCGGCCTTCACTCAAACCTTCAAGCATGTCGTTCAAGGCCTTGATGTGGGTCGTTACCGTACCGCAACAACCGCCCACCAGATTTACCCCGTCTTCGACCACGAAGCGTTTGGCCCAATCGGCGAGTTCTTCCGGCGAAAGCGGATAGCTGGGCTGGCCGTCCACCAGTTCGGGCAGCCCGGCGTTGGGCTGGATCGAGATAATGCCGGGCCATTGTTCCGACAGCCAGCGTACATGTTCGGCCATTTCCCGGGGGCCGGTGGCGCAATTCAGGCCCATGGCCTCCACGCCCAGGGCATGGATGACCGTGGCGGCGCCGGCGATATCGGTGCCGACCAACAGGGTACCCGTGGTTTCCACGGTCACTTGGGTCAATATGGGCACTTCGCGGCCGGCCTCGGCCATGGCCATGCGGGCGCCGTTGACCGCCGCCTTGAGCTGCAGGATATCCTGCACCGTCTCGATCATGATGCCGTCAACGCCACCCGCCAGCAGACCGGCGGATTGCGCCGCCAGGGCGGCCTCCAATTCGTCATAGTCGACCTGGCCCAGGCTGGGCAGCTTGGTGCCGGGCCCGATATCGCCCAGGACATAACGCTGGATACCGTCACGGCCGAATTCACCCAAGGCCTCGCGAGCCAGTTCGGCGGCCCGTTTGTTGATTTCGTGGGTCCGGTCCTGGAGGTCGAATTCCGCCAAGGTGATGGACGAACCGCCAAAAGTGTTGGTCAACAGAATGTCCGAACCGGCGGCGACAAAGCCCTGCTGGATCTCGCGGATAATATCAGGACGGCTGAGATTAAGGATTTCGGAGCAGTTTTCCTGACCCCAATAATCGACCTCGATATCCAGATCAGCCTGTTGCAGGCGGCTGCCCATGGCACCATCACACAACAGCACCTCTTGGCGCAGATGCTCCAGAATATTGGTCATGCGGGCGTTCCTTCCACCGCCGCCGTTTGCGGACGCAGGCCCATGATGTGGCAGATCGCGTAGGTCAGATCGGCCCGGTTTAAAGTATAAAAATGAAAATCAGTTACCCCGGCCGACTGCAGCTTGCGGCACTGCTCGGCCGCGACGGTGACCGCCACCATGCGCCGGGTTTCCGCATCCTCTTCCAGGCCCTCGAACACATGCGCCATCCAGGCCGGCATGGCGGCACCACACGCCTTGGCGATGCGGGCGGCCCGCACGAAGTTGCTGACCGGCAGGATGCCCGGCACGATGGGCACCCAGATGCCCGCTGCCCTGGCGCGTTCGAGGAAACGCATATAGGTATCGGCATCAAAGAAGAATTGCGTGATGGCGCGATTGGCGCCGGCGTCGATCTTGCGCTTCAGATTATCCAGATCGGCCTGGCTGGAGGGGCTGTTGGGGTGCATCTCGGGGTAGGCGGCGACGGATATTTCAAAATCCGCGACCGTGCGAAGCCCGGCCACCAGTTCGGCGGCATTGTGGTAGCCGTCGGGATGGTTCTGGAAGTTCTCTTCGCCTTCGGGCGGATCGCCGCGCAGGGCCACCAGGTGGCGCACGCCAGCCTGCCAATAACTCCGCGCCACTTCGTTGACCTCTTCCCGGGCAGCCCCGACGCAGGTCAAATGGGCGGCGCAGGGCAGCCCGCCCTCGTTCTGGATACGGGTCACCGTGTCATGGGTGCGTTGGCGGGTGCTGCCGGCCGCCCCATAGGTGACGGAAACGAAGTTTGGCCGGAGGGGGCGCAAACGCTCCATGGCGGCCCACAAATTTTCCGCCATTTTCTGGGTTTTTGGGGGAAAAAACTCGAATGAAACCGATAGCGGCCCCATGGCATTGGACGACATCAGCCGTGTATCCGTCAAATTGGTCGTCACGATACCCCCTCCCCGTCCCGTACGGCCTGCCAGATCAGCACGGTCAGCTGACTGCCGGCCAATTCAATAGGCGCCGCGGCCCGCATATCCGCCGCCCCGCACCAGTCGTTGATCTGGTCCGGCGCGAAGCCAAGCCAGCGGTGTTTATGTTCCTCGCGCAGGAAAGCCTGGTCGTGGGTCGCGAAATCCACCAGCAGAAGACGCCCGCCGGGGCGCAGTGTCTGCGCCGCCTCGGCAATAACCGCGCTGGGCACCTCGGCGTAATGCAGCACCTGATGCAGCACCACCACGTCGAATTCACCGGCCGGCAGTTGCAAATTATACATATCGCCGTGACGCACCTGGCAATGGCGATGGCCGGCCTGTTCCAATTTGGCCCGGGCCACTTGCAGCATCTCGTGGGACAGATCGATCCCAGTGCCGCGTTTGATGCGGGGTGCGAAAACCTCGAGAATACGCCCCGTGCCGGTACCGATATCGAGGAAATCATCAATGGGACGCTCGCCAATAGCGCTTTGCAGTGCCGCCTCAACCTCTCTCTCGGGCACATAGAGAGAGCGGATTTCATCCCATTGTTCGGCATTGGCGCGAAAGTAGGCCGCCGCCGCGTCGGCCCTGGTCTGTTTGATGGCGGCCAGACGGTTCAGGTCGCGGGCCAGGCTATTGTCGCAATTGGGCACCAGATCCACCAATGTGCGGGCCAAATGGGCGCCATCGGAGCTATCGGCCAGCCGGTAGTAGGCCCAGGTCCCCTCCCTATGCCGTTCCAACAGCCCCGCCTCGCACAGCAGCTTCAAATGCCGTGACACGCGGGGCTGACTTTGGCCCAGGATCTGGGTCAGTTCCGTCACCGTCAGTTCGCCATGGGCGCATAGTGCCAGCAATCGAAGGCGGGTCGGTTCGGCCGCCGCGCGCAATCCTTGCAGTAGAATTTCCATGCCCAATTTCCAAGCCCGCCGCGATCTATATAATTCTCTACATAAAGATATTTTTATATATATAGATTATTAACACAATGTAAAGGGCGCAAAAAGGGCCCGCCATCGCGAGATGACGGGCCCGGTAGCTGCCAGTAGTTGGCTGTGTGCGACTTAGCGCAATCTGCTTTCTTTCGAACGCAGATCGGTTGCGCTAACGCATTGAATTAGTTCAATTTCTCAGCCGAAAATTGATTTCAATTTTTTGCTGTTTGATCTAAGCGGCGATCTTTTGGATTTCGATCCGCCGTGGTTTCAAATGCTCCGGCGTGTGGCGCTCCAATTCGATGTGAAGAAGGCCGTTTTCCAGTTGGGCGCCGGTGACCTGAACATTGTCGGCCAACTGAAAGCGCCGCTCAAACCCCCGTCCCGCGATGCCATGATGCAGGTAGGTGAGGCCTTCGTGATCGGCCTTGGTCTTGCCTTCGACCACCAGGAAATTTTCCTTCACGGTGATCTCGACATCGGCTTCGCTGAAGCCGGCCACTGCAAGGGAAATACGGTAGTTGTCGTCCCGTTTTTCGATGTTATAGGGGGGATAGGGGCTGGCGGCTCCATCGCTTTGCCTGGCTGCATCAAACAGCTGGTCAAAACGGTCGAAGCCGATGGATGAACGTAACAATGGTGCTAAATCGTATCTACGCATGGCGCGATACCCTCCTTTCGAAGCAATATCTTCGGTTCCTGAGACCCGCCGGTATTGGCCAGGTCCGCGTGTAAATCCGGACCCGCGTTGGGCATCCGGACTACCCTGATGTAGGAAGTCCAAAAACAAAATCAAGGCCGTCGATCGGTGCGGCGTATTTGTATTTGTTAATCCTTTCGGGCCATACTGACCTGATGGATAGTAAGGACAAGAGTTCCGCGACGGTTGTGGCCCCGGCTGCCTTTTTTGGCCGGACCTTTGACGAAGCCTTGGCGCTGACGCGTGAGGCGCGTGACTATTTGCGCGACTATGGCGAAGAGGATTCGCAGGATTTAGCCCTTGAGATCGCCGCGCATTTTTCGGTCGAGACCATGCGCCTGACTTCCCGCCTGACAAATATGATGGCCTGGCTGTTGGTCCAACGGGCCGTGCATCAAGGCGAATTGAGCCGGGAAGAAGTACGTGAAGACAATTGGCGTCTTGGCGGGGCGACGGTTTGCCTGGACGAGAGCGAGCTGGATCCCGAACTCTTGCCGCCCTATCTCTGTGATCTACTACGGCGCAGTGAACGCCTCTACCGGCGCATTGCCCGCCTGGACAGCATGGTCGCCAACGAAGCGGTCTAATTTATTTCGCGGGCTCAAACCAAGTCAAACTGACCGACCGTCTAGTCCAGGCCGAAACCCTTGAACTTATTACGGAACTTGGCCACCCGGCCAGTATCCAGCACCCGCGTGGGCCCGCCGGTCCAGGCCGGATGGGTGGAAGGATCGATATCCAGTTTCAATTCTCCGCCCGCCTCGCCATAGGTCGAGCGGGTGGTAAAGGTCTGCCCATCGGTCAGAACCACGGTGATCTCATGGTAATCGGGGTGGATATCTTTTTTCATTCGGCTGCTCCGTAAACTGCGATGGGTGTATAACCAAAGCCGAGGCCATGCGCAAGGCGCTATGTTGTGTGGTCGGGGTACAATTGTTATACCCCAGCGAAATGTCGGTGCGGCCGCCAGGGCAGGAAAAGGGCGATACAGATTGCGAAATAAAGTCCCTGATCGGGAACGGGAGGAACGCAAGAGCGTCGCCGGCCTGCGCCGTATCCTGCCCTATCTGGCCCCCTATAAATGGTCCGCCGTGGCCGCCGGCATCGCCTTGATCATATCGGCCGGATCCGTGCTGGCCATTGGCCAGGCCATCCGCCGGGTCATCGATCATGGCTTTGGCCAGGATCAGATCCTGATCGATCAATATTTTCTGGCTCTGCTCGGTATTGTCTGCGTATTGGCCGCCGCAACCTTTGCCCGGTATTACCTGGTGACCTGGCTGGGGGAACGGATCATCGCCGACATTCGCGGCGCGGTATATAGCCACGTCATCGGATTGAGCCCGGCGTTCTTCGAAACCATGCGCACCGGCGAGGTGCTCTCGCGCCTGACCGCCGACACCACGTTGATCCAGACCGTGGTGGGATCCACCGCCTCCATTGCCCTGCGCAATATCTTGATGTTCATGGGCGGCAGCGTGCTGCTGGTCATTTCCTCCGCCAAGCTGACTGGTTTGGTCTTCGCCCTGTTGCCGGTGGTTATTCTGCCGATTTTGATTTTCGGCAGGAAGGTGCGGCGGCTGTCCCGTGACAGCCAGGATCGCATTGCCGATATTTCCAGCTATGCCGAGGAAAGTCTGAGCGCCATCCAGGTGGTGCAGGCCTTTTGCCATGAGGCCATCGACCGGCTGAAATTCGGCAAGGTCACCGACGAGGCTTTTGCCGTTGCCGTGCGGCGGACCAGGGCGCGGGCATGGCTGACCGCCCTGGTCATGCTATTGATCTTTGGCGCCATTGATCTGGTGGTCTGGATCGGCGCCAAGGACGTGATCGCGGGAGAGATGAGCGGCGGGCAGCTCGCCGCGTTTGTCTTCTACGCCATCCTCGTAGCCGGCGCCGTGGGCGCCTTGGCGGAAGTGTATGGCGAGCTGCAGCGCGCCGCCGGTGCCGCCGAACGCCTGATGGAGCTGTTGGCGGTGCAACCCAGCATCGAGGTGGCCGACCCGACGACGCCGCTGCCCAGCTTGAGCAGTTGCGCCATCAGTTTCCGCGACGTGACCTTTGAATACCCCTCGCGGCCCGATCTGCCGGCCCTGAAAAACTTTGATCTGGAGGTCGCGCCCGGCGAAACCGTCGCCCTCGTGGGGCCGTCGGGGGCGGGCAAGACCACGGTCTTTCAGTTATTGCTGCGGTTTTATGACCCCCAGGCCGGCACGGTTTCCTTGGACGGCGTCGATCTGCGCCAGGCCGACCCGGCCGAGGCCCGCGGCCGCATTTCCCTGGTGCCCCAGGACCCGGTTATCTTTGCCGCCAATACACGGGAAAACATTCTCTACAGCCGGCCCGACGCCAGCGAGGCGGACTTGCGCGCCGCCGCCGAGGCTGCCCATGCCGCCGATTTTATCGACGCCTTGCCGGAAAAATACGACAGCTTTCTGGGCCAGAAGGGCGTGCGCCTGTCGGGCGGCCAGCGTCAGCGTCTGTCCATCGCCCGGGCGATCCTGGCCAACCCGCCGGTCCTGTTGCTGGACGAGGCAACATCGTCCCTGGACGCGGAGTCCGAACGCGCCGTGCAGGATGCCCTGGAAAGCCTGATGGCCGACCGCACGACCATCGTCATCGCCCATCGACTGGCCACGGTGTTGAAAGCCGACCGGATCGTGGTGATGGAAAACGGCACGGTGATCGAAATGGGCCGCCACGACGAACTGGTGGAACAAAACGGCCTCTACGCCCGATTGGCCGCGCTGCAGTTCAATATTCACTAAGCAAGCCGCCAGAGCAGTGATGGTCGATGTCGGCCATGCCCCCAGCCTCGAGCATGATATCAGTGATTTCCTACTAGCTGCTCTCGACCCATTTGGGACATTCGGCAACTCGAAATTGATGCAGGCTTACTTGCCATGGAAAATCTGGAAAGGTCAGTGATAATATCTTCGGCAATACCGTCTGAGAAATATTCTTGCTCCGGGTCGCCGGACATGTTGTCGAATGGCAGGACGGCAATAGAAGGCTTATCGTGTAGCGGTCGCGCATCATGATCCGTGATTTCTACTACGGCGGTTTTTTGTGAATTTACTGTTGACCACCGCCAAACCTGCACTGGCCGTAAGATGTTTTTGACCTTGTGCTCGCCGCCATCCTCCCAAGTAATCTCAAGGCGGTCACGCACCTGCCTATAGGCGTCATCGGACAGAATAATGCCGCCTGGCGAACAAAGGCTTTCGAGACGCGCCGCAATGTTGACGCCGTCGCCCAATAGGTCATCGCCATCGGGCACCACGTCACCAACGTTGACGCCAATGCGGTACTCTATGCGTCGATCAGAGGCGACGCCAAGGTTTCTCTCGGCCATACCATCCTGCACGGCAATCGAACAACGCACCGCCTCTACCGCGCTCTGAAATTCAAACAGGAAGCTATCATCGGCTGTATTGGCGATCCGGCCTTGGTGTTCGGCAAGCAGTGGTTCAATTAGTTTGGTACGATGGCCACGTTGGGCCGCAAGAGTGGCTTCTTCGTCGTTCCCAACCAAGCGTGAAAAACCGGCGATGTCTGCGGCCACGATAGTCGTTAGCCTGCGTTTTGTTCTTTCGGACATGGCGAGAGTGTACCGGCAGGTGTTCAGCTAATCCATGCGTGATTGTTGCGGGCGCTCCATGCTCGCTCCTCGCGCATCTCGAACATCAAACGGCGCGGAGGCCATTTCCGCTATGACCCTGGAAGCGACCGCAACAAAGGCGGCCGCTGGAGATTTCGTTTACGCCGTTTCGGTCAGGACAATGCCGTCATCATGCAGGGCGCGGATCTCATCTTCGTTATATCCGGCCTCGCGCAGGGCCTCGTCGGTCTGCTCGCCCAACAGCGGCGTGGGAAGGTGATTGGCCGGTTCGGTATTGCCGAATTGAATGTAGCGATGGGCCACCCGCAACCGGCCCGCAATGGGGTGGCTCAGGGTCGCCACCATATCGTTCTCCTGGGTATGCGGGTGGTCGAGGAACAGCTCGCTGCCACCCTTTTGCGCCTCGGCCACCGGCACGCCGGCCTTTCGCAACGCGGCAAGGGTATCGGCCAATCCCCGGCCGGCGAACCCCTCGGCGAGGGATTGGGCCAGCGGGGATAGGTTGGGGTGGCGGCCTTCCGCGCTGCCCCCGGCGGCAACGCCCGAGACCTGACAGATGGCATTGCGGTGTTCCGCATTCCCGGCGGTGACATAGATCCAGCCGTCATTCAGACGATAGAGCCGATGGTAGGGGTTCAGGCCATATTGGTCCGTGTCCGCCAAGGGCCTGACGGGCCGCCCTTCATAGGCCGAAAACCAGGCCGACGACAGCAGCACCGCGCCATTCAGCAGGTTGCTGTCAACCCGTTGCACAATGCCGTGACGGGTCCGGGCATAGATTGCCAATACGGTGCCAAAGGCACCCATGGCGCCCGTGGTGAAATCGGTGGGCGCCAGTTGGGCCGGGAACACGGGTGGATTGTCCAAGCCGCCCTGGGCCCGGGACATGCCCATGAGGGCCTGGGCCAGGGGGTCAATGCCGGGGCGTTTGGCGTAAGGCCCGGTGGGGCCATAGCCGGTCAGGTGGGTTTCGATCAGTTGGGGATGGTTCTCCGGCCCGATACCCATGCGGGCCGTGGCGCCGGGACGCAGGTTCGCCATCAGGGCGTCCGACCGGGCGGCGATGCGCTGCACCACTTCCCGCCCCTTGTCCGTGCTGGTATCGACGGAGACCGAGCGTTTGTTGAAATTCAGATTATAGAAATATGACCGCCCGATGGGCCGGGACAGATCGCCCGTGTGCGGTTCCAGCTTGATCACATCGGCGCCCAGATCGGCCAGCAGGCGCCCGCCCGTGGGGCCGGCGATCAGGTTGGTGATTTCCAGAATGCGGATGCCGGCCAGGGGCGGCGGATCCATCGCGCCCGCGACGGCAGTGCCCGCCTGAATGGCATCAAGGGTAATCTCGGAATTCCCGCCCGCCCTCGGCCCCTGAACGGCGCCGGGCGTTTGGCTAAACCCAAGCGGCACGCCCATTTGCGTCACGGGCCCACGTTCGGGATCATCCAGGGTGACCACCATGTCGTTATGGATGACCTGAGGATCGGTCATGCCGTCCTCGGTCGGGCGCACGGGCGCGAAGGGCACATCCGCCGCCTCGAACGCCTCGGCCCATTCCGCCAGGGGCTTCGTGGCAACCACGCGGGTAAGAACGGCGCGCAATTCCGCCTCGTCCCCGGCCGTCATGCCTCCGCCGCCGCCATTGAAGCGCGGCTCGGCCACCAGATCGCCGATGCCCATGAGGTTGGCGGCGATGGCGATGAAGCGCACATGCACGCAACCCAATTGCACCCAGTTGCCGTCGCCGCATTCATAGACACTGTAAAAAGGCGCGCTGCCAGATGGGTGGGTCTGAAAGACATGCGCGTCCAAATTCTCGCCAATGACCTTGGGGTGATACAACAAGGCGCCGGCCATCAACGAAGTCTCCACCGTGCGTCCGCGCCCGGTCCCTTCGCGGGCCAGCAAGGCGGCGGCAATGCCCAGGCAGGCCAGTATGGCGGCGCCCACGGTGGGCAGGGGATGGACCACATGCACGGGCGGCGGGCGGAAGCCCGGCATGCCGCCCAAAACACCCATGCGGGCCAGCACCAGATCCTCGATCGGCGGTTCATCCTTCAGCGCGCCGCGCTTGCCATAGGCGGTCAGGGAACAGGCGGTCAAGCGGGAATTGATCCGGGCCAACGTTTCAGCTTTGACCAATTCCTGGCGGGCCGAGCTTGGCGCGAAATCCTCCACCAAAACATCGGCGCCCGCGACCAAGGCATGGAATTGGCCATTGTCTTGCTCAATATCCAGTGCCATGCGTTCCTTGCCGCGATCCCAAATGACAAAGCCGCCGTCCCGAAAAACAGGCGCGTCGGGCTCGACAAGGCGGATGACGCGCGCGCCTTGATCGCCCAACAACATGGTGGCAAGGGCGGCGGCGGGGCCTGTACTGAGGTCGAGGATGGTAATCCCATCCAGAATTGCGGGCATGATCGGTCCTGTTGATGCGTGGCGGGGGCCGCGATAATCCAAGCGGCCAGATTGAGGTAGGATCTAAATGGTAGCCAAAACCAGGCTGTTTGGGAATGGGTTTGACGTCAAACCGACAACCCATTGAAAAAGGCGCCGCGGGATTTGCCGCCCGCCAGGATGAACGACATATCCGCCCCGCCCAGGAAAAAGCGCATGCCGCGATCGGCAAAGTCCGGCAGGATCGCCTCGTCATAGATCCCGCCCAGACCAGGCCATTTGCCCGCGCCCTTGGCGGCCGCGATCACCGTGTCGATGGCGGCAAGGAAATCGGGATGGCTGAACTGCCCGGCAATACCCATGGTCGCCGACAGGTCCGAGCCGCCCACCAACAGCAGATCGACGCCGTCCACGGCCGCAATTTCAGCGGCGTTGGCCACGGCCTCGGGCGTTTCAATCATCATGACCACAAGAGTTTCGCCGTTGATCCCGGCCATGACCTCGCCGGGGGGCAGGTTTTCATATTCAAGCTGCGGTCCGCCATAGATCAGCGAGCGCGTACCGATGGGGGGAAAGCGGCAGGCAGCGGTGAAAGCGCGCGCCTCAACCGCGTTTTGCACATGGGGGAAGATAACGCCCTGGGCGCCGGCGTCCAGGATGCGGGCGGCCCGGTTCACATCCCCCTCGGGCACGCGAACGATGGGCGTAACGGCCGTGGGCAAGGCGGCGGCACAGATTTGGCCGGCCATGTCCAGGTCCATGGTGGAATGCTCTAGATCGATGAAGATCCAATGAAAACCGCAGGCCTTGGCGATTTGGGGAATTTCCACGGTGCGCAGGCGGCTGACATTAAAACTGGCCGCGATCTTGCCGGCGCCCAGTCGCTCCATGACGGCATTCTTGACAATGGCCATATGCCGTCGCCCCTATAGCAGATCAACGCCCGCCTGGGCGCAATCCTCGTCCTCCTGGCCCGTGCCGCCGCCAACGCCGCAGGCGCCCAGCACCTCGCCGTCGCGGATCACCGGCACGGCGCCCTGGCCCATGATCATGGCGCCGCCGGAATGGGCCACGATGGCCCGGAAGGTCGGATGTCCGGCCCGTTCCGTCATATCACCACTGGGCCGTCCAAAAGACGCGGAGGCGACGGCCTTGCCCTGACTGCCGTAAACCCCGGCCCACATGGCCCCGTCCATGCGCTGGAAAACCAGCAGTCGTCCGCCCACGTCGCAGACCGCGACATTGATCTTGATATTCAATGCCGCCGCCTTGGCGAGGGCGCCTTGGGCGATGCGGTTGGCCTCTTCCAATGTCAATGCCATTGCGCGGTCTCCTTATTTCATGCGGGATATGACCTTGTCCGCGAAGTCCTCGGCCATGCGGTATTGCTGCTCCAGGGGCGCGATGAAGTTGATGGCGTTCAGGCCCTGGCGTTCCAGGTCCAGCAACTGATCAACGATTTCTTCCGGCTGTCCGGCGATGCAGAAATTGCGGATCACTTCCGGCGTGATAAAGCGCGCCTCCTCCGGGTCGAGATAGCTGTAGTGGCTTTCATGCAGTTTTTGATGCTGGGTCTCGGCGTCGCGGGCGTTGTGGAACGCCATGTAGTCATTCCAGATCGGCTTGATGAAGTCCGGCGGATCGCCCCCCGTTTCCTTCACCCAATCCACCATGAAATGCACGTTCGCCATGATGGAAGAACCGCATTCAGCGACCACCCGTTCAGATTCCAAGGTTTCACCGGGCATCAACAGCAACATGTTGACCAGGGCCGTTGTGAAAAAACCATCCAGATCGCGCCCGGCCCGGTCGGCGCCGGATTTCACATTGCCGAGCGCCCAGGGAATGGCGCCGCCGCGCGGGATGCCGGTGATCAGGCCGTCGCCCAATTCCCCCGCCAGGGCCTGCGCCTTGGGTCCGAAACCCGCCACGTGGATGGGAATGTGGTGATCCAGATCCAGATAGCGCAGTTCGGTATTTTGAAATCGAATGGGCTGGGTGACGCCGTTCAGGGTGTAGTCGACCTCCTCGCCATCCAGCAAGGCGCGGACGACACGAATATATTCGCCGAAGGCCTTGATGGTGGTCGGCCGCTGCCCCATGGTCCGCATAGCCGTGTTGCCGGTGCCGATCCCCATGAAGGTGCGCCCCGGCGCCAGGCGGGCGGTGGTGGCGATGCCGTTCGCCGCCACCGGCGCCAGGCGCAGGCCCGGCACGGCGACGCCGGTGCCGATGCGAATGGTCTGGGTCTGCTGCGCAATGAGCGCCAGAACGGCCCAGGGGTTGGAGCGGATCATTTGGCTGTCGGTTACCCAGCAAAAGTCATAGCCCAGATTTTCCGCATGCCGGACAAAGCCGACTTCGTCAATCTTGGCGCAACTGACCCCGAAATCCATCAGATGATTCTCCTCCGCTCCCCTAGGTCTCGTGTGAGAGCACAATGGTGCCCGCCGCCGAGAGCATGCCGCCCATGCCGTTGACCAACGAGCATTTGACCCCTGGCACCTGACGGTCACCGCATTCGCCGCGCTGTTGGCGCACCGCCTCGATAATGGGGAAGATGCCGTACATACCCGAATGGGTGTAGGACAGCCCGCCGCCGTTGGTGTTGATGGGCAGGGAGCCGCCCGGGTCCGAGCGGCCCTCGTCGAAGAACCGCACACCTTCACCGGGCTCGGCAAAGCCAAGGGATTCCAGCATCATCGGCGGGCCGGAGGAAAATGCGTCGTACAGCATGATGTGATCGAAATCGCCGTGCGTGACACCGGCCATCTCGAACGCCTTGTTGCCGGAAATGGCGGTTGCCTTGCTCATGGGCATGTCTGTCATATTGGTGACCAGGGTATGCTCCGTGCCCTCGCCCGCGCCACGCACATAGACGGGCTTTTTGGCGCAGTCCTTGGCCCGTTCGGCCCGGGTCAAAACAACGGCGCCGCCCGCGTCGGTGACCAGGCAGATGTTCAGCAAATTGAAGGGATAGAACAGTTTCGGTGAATTCAGCACGTCCTCGACCGTGATGGGATCGCGGAACATGGCCTTGGGGTTCAAGCCAGCCCATGCGCGGGTGGAGACGGCGACCCGGGCCCAATCTTCCAACGTGGTGCCGTATTCATGCATATGCCGGTTGGTGATCATGCCGAAGTATGTCGGCGCGCCGCCAAAGCCATAGGGCATTTCATATTGCCCGCTCAACGAGGTGTCGCGGGCACGGGTGACGCCGGTGCCCGACCGACCGCTTTCACCGTGCGAGATCACCGCCACGTCACACAGCCCATGATGCAGCGCCGCCACGGCGTGGCCGACCATCATGATAAAAGAGCAACCGCCCACGGAGGTGCCGTCCACATAACGCGGGGTAATGCCCAGGGCCTCGCCCAACATGGCCGGGGAATGCTGCCCGGCCGTGAAGACGCCATCAATATCGGAAATTTTCAGACCGGCGTCGGCCACGGCATTGTGGACCGCCTGCAGATGCAGGCTGGTCAGGCTGACGTCCGGCAACTTGCCGATTTCATCGGATTCATCGACGCCCACAATGGCGACGGAGTTGGATAAGTCTTTCATTCTACGCTTCCATAAATTCAATTGTCACGTTGGTTCGGGCCACGCGTTTCACGATGCGGGCTGAAACAGGGGGATGGTGACCTCGTCGGTCTGTTTTTCGAACACGACCTCGACCGCCATGTCGCACTTGATCACATCCGGGTCGGCCTCGACATTAATCAGGTTTGACATCAGGCGCGGGCCCTCCTCCAACTCGACCATGGCCAACACATAAGGCGGCGGGATCTTGAAGGCCGGGTTCAGGGCACGGTAGGCGATCTGAAAGGAATACAGCTTGCCCTTGCCGCTGGCCTGGACCCAGCCGACGTTGCGGGAATGGCAATTTGGGCAGGCGATGCGCGGATAAAAGAACGCTTTGCCGCAATCGTTGCATTCAGGCAACATCAATTTTCCTTCCCGCAGACCATCCCAATATGGTTTGGCTTCGGGGGTCATGGGTTTCGGCAGGGGCCGTAGCAATTCGGGTTCCAAGGGGATTTCCTCTCTACAATGTTTCGCTGAATTACGCCGCGAACGCGGTTGGCCAAGCCTACCACCACTTTGTCAAAGAGTCTCAAGTGGGGCGACGGCGCGGCCAATAGGTGGCACCCTGGGGCCATGGCAACCCAGATCCCCGACCCGCCGAAGGACCTGCTGCATGACCTGCTGATCGTCGGCGGCGGCATCAACGGCGCCGGCATGGCCAGGGACGCCGCCGGGCGGGGTCTGCGCGTCGCCTTGTGTGAAAGGGGCGATCTGGCGGGCGCCACGTCCTCGGCCAGCAGCAAGCTGATCCACGGCGGCTTGCGTTATCTGGAGTATTTCGAATTCCGCCTGGTGCGCGAAGCCTTGGCGGAACGTGAAGTCCTGCTCCACATCGCGCCGCATCTGGTCAGGCCGTTGCGCTTTGTCCTGCCCCTGGTCAACACCATCCGGCCGGCCTGGATGGTGCGCCTGGGCCTGTTCATTTACGACCATCTGGGCCCGCATCCCTCGCTGCCCAATTCCTCGTCCCTGAACCTGCGCCGGGAGGCCGTTGGCGAACCGCTGCGCGGCCACATGCGCAAGGGGTTTGCCTATTACGACTGCTGGGTCGACGATGCCCGCCTAGTGGTGCTGAATGCTCTGGATGCGGCCCATCGCGGCGCCCGCATCATGACCCGCACGGAGCTGGTTTCCGCCCGATGGGAGAATGGCATCTGGCATGCCAGCTTGCTTGACGGCAATGGCCGGGGAATTGAAATTCAGGCCAAGGTGCTGGTCAATGCCGCCGGACCCTGGGTGGAAGAGGTGCTGCCGCGCCTCGGGGTCATCTCCCGATCAAGCCATAAGGGACGGACGGTCCTGATCAAGGGCAGCCACATTATCGTCCCGCGGCTGTTCGGCGGCGCGCATGCTTATATTCTGCAACACACCGACGGCAGGGTGATATTCGTCATGCCTTACCAGGACGCCTATTCCCTGATCGGAACCACCGACGTCCCCTTCGATGGCGACCCGGGCACGGTGCAAATTTCCACGGCGGAAATCGAATATCTGTGTCACGCGGTGAACGCCTATTTTGACCGCCGCGTCATGCCCGAACAGGTCTGCTGGTCTTTCGCCGGCGTCCGACCCCTGTTCGGTGATGGTGATGAAGACCCTTCGGCGGTCACACGAGATTATGTTCTGGAATTGGATGGCGGCGGCGCGCCCTTACTCTCCATATACGGCGGCAAAATCACCACATATCGTCGTCTGGCGGAAGCCGCGATGGATCGCCTTAGCGCATATTTTCCCAATTTGAGTCCGAACTGGACGGCCACGTCACCCTTGCCAGGTGGCGAAGGCGGCCTGTCCGACTTGTCCGACCTACCCGCGGACTATCCGAATATCTCCGCCAACCTGATCCGGCAATTGGTAGCGCGGCACGGCACCTTGGCCAAGGAAATCCTTGGCAAGGCCCGAACCGCCGCCGATCTGGGTTATGACTTCGGAGCCGGCCTGACGGCGCGGGAAATCGACTATATGGTGGCCAACGAATGGGCGGTGACGGCGGAGGACATTTTGTGGCGGCGCAGCAAATGCGGCCTGCACCTCGGTCCCGCGCAATGCCAGGCCGTGGCGGACTACCTTGAATAACAACGCCGTCACTTGCTAGAAAGACGGAACCCAATTTCTGGAAGGAACCATGATGTCCATGCTGCCGAAATCCGTGATGATCACCGACGACACCATGCGCGAAGGTCTGCAGATCGAAAGCGCCGATATTTCCGTGGATGAAAAGCTGCGCCTGCTGGACGCCTTGGGCGAGACCGGCGCCAAGGTTATCTCCATCGGCTCCTTCGCCTCACCCAAATGGACGCCGTCGATGGCCTGCATTGACGAGATTGCCGAGCGTTTCGTACCCAAGCCGGGCATCAAGTACACCGCCGCAATCTTCAACAAGCGCGGTTTCGAGCGGGCCGATCAGTACTATCCAAAAATCGATGTGCGGGGGCGGAAATTCGGCACCAACGTGGAACTGTGCGACACCTTCGCGCGGCGCAACTACAATCGCACCCAGGCCGAACAGATCGCCGGGCTGGATGCCGCCGTCGCCGCCGCCAAGGAGGCGGACGCCGAATTCGGCGCCGTGGGCCTGGGCAATCCCTTCGGCTCCAACTTTGAAGGACCATTCACTCTGGCCCAGCGCATGGAATTGCTCGACCTGATGATTGGGAAATGGCACGGCGCCGGGATCAAAGTGAACAGATTGTCATTCCTGGACGCCATGGGCTGGAATATGCCCCACGAGGTGCGCGAGACCTTGACGGCGATCAAGGACAAATATCCCGAGATCACCGATTTTCACATGCACCTGCATGACAGCCGCGGCTCCACCCTGACCAGCTATTATGAAGCCCTGCAACTGGGCGTGCGTGAATTTGACACCTCCATCGGCGGCATGGGCGGTTGCCCCTATTGCGGCAATGGCCGGGCGGCGGGTCACGTGCCGACCGAGGATTTCGTCAATCTGTGTCACGAAATGGGCATCGAAACCGGCTATGATCTGGACAAATTGATCGAGGCCGCCGCCATCGCCGAGGAAGTTGTCGGCCATCCCCTGTGGGGTCACGTCTCGAAATCCGGCGCCCGGCCCAGGGGCGACAGGCTCTACCCCGCCAACATGCCGTTCGTCGAAACCCTGGAGGAAGCCGCGCATTTCCGCAAGGGGCCGGAAGTTTACGCCGGCCAGCTGTCTCCCTGGCGGGACGGCGACGCGTTCAGCCGCTGACTTAATCAGTTCATAGTTCTGGAGTATCTTCATGCCCATTTTGGACTCGACCCTTGACGTGCGCTCGGACGAATACCGGGACAACCGCGACAAGATGCTGGAAATGCTCACCATTTTGGACGAGCTGCACGAAGAGGTCGCCCAGGGCGGCGGCGAAGAGGCCATGGCCCGCCTGGCCGCCCGTGACAAGATGCCGATCCGGGAGCGTATTGCCCTGGTGCTGGACCGCGACAGCCCGTTCATGGAAATCAGCCCGCTGGCGGCCTGGCGCTCCAACTTCAACGTCGGCTCTGGCTTCGTTGTTGGCCTGGGTGTAATCGAGGGCACGGAATGCCTGATCCTGGGCCATGACCCCTCGGTCCGGGCCGGTGCCTTTAACCAGTTCAACGCCAAGAAGCTGATGCGGGGCCTGGAAATCGCCCGGGTGAACCGCCTGCCCTATGTGCAATTCGTCGAATCCGCCGGCGCTGATCTTCGGGGCGAAGACGGCGGCGATCCGGAGGCGGCGATCCGGCGGGAAGGCGGCCATTTCGCCGAATCCGGACGGTT
This sequence comes from Alphaproteobacteria bacterium, assembly GCA_029936195.1. GTDB lineage: Bacteria > Pseudomonadota > Alphaproteobacteria. Next base: position 36,741 of record JAPYUH010000001.1, on the reverse strand, counting down.
GTTTTACGAGATCACCGAATTGTCGAAAATGCGCATCCCGACCATTTCCGTGGTGTTCGGCGCCTCCACCGCCGGCGGGGCCTATCAGCCGGGCATGAGCGACTACAACATCTTCATCAAAAAACAGTCCAAGGTCTTTTTGGGCGGCCCGCCCCTGGTGAAAATGGCCACGGGCGAAGACGCGGACGAGGAAAGCCTGGGCGGGGCCGAGATGCATACCCGCACCTCCGGCCTGGGGGATTACCTGGCGGAGGACGAGATCGACGGCATCCGCATTTGCCGCGAAGTGGTTTCGCACCTGAACTGGCGCAAACAGGGCCCCGGCCCCAGCCTGCCCAACGATGCACCGCTGTTCGACGAAGAAGAGCTGCTGGGTATCGTCAACGAAGACCTGCGCGTGCCCTTTGATATCCGCGACGTCATCGCCCGGGTCGTGGACGGCTCCCGCTTTGAGGAGTTCAAGCCGCTGTACGGCCCCACGCTGGTCACCGGCTGGGCCTCGGTGCATGGCTATCCCATGGGTATTGTCGCCAACAATGGGCCGCTGATGTCGGAATCTTCGGAAAAGGCGGCGCAGTTTATCCAGCTATGTAATCAGATCGACGTGCCCCTGCTGTTTCTGCACAACATCACCGGCTACATCGTCGGCACGGATTTCGAGCAGGGCGGCATTACCAAGAACGGCTCGAAAATGATCAACGCGGTGGCCAACTCCACCGTGCCGCACATCTCCATCATCGTCGGGGCATCCTATGGCGCCGGCAATTACGGCATGAGCGGGCGGGCCTATGGCACGCGCTTCACCTTCATCTGGCCCACCGCCAAGATCGCCGTCATGGGGCCGAAACAGATGGCCGGCGTGATGTCCATCGTACAGCGCAGGGCCTCGGAACGGCGCAGCATCGAATTCGACGAGGAGGCCGATGGGAAACGCGCCGCCGTGGTGGAACATTGGGCGGAGGAGCGCTCGAAAGGCCTCTTTGCCACATCCCGCGTATCCGACGACGGCATGATCGATCCGCGCGATACCCGCACCTCCATCGCCATCGCGCTGTCCATCTGCCACAACCAGAATATCAAGGGTACCAAGGAGTTCGGCACATGGCGGATGTAGCAACAGGATTGAACCGGGGGCCGATCACCAAGCTGTTGATCGCCAACCGGGGCGAGATTGCCCGGCGCATCATCCGGACCGCCCATGAAATGGGTATCGCTACCGTCGCCGTCTATGCCGACGGCGATGCCGGCGCACCGTTCGTTCGCGAGGCGGACGAGGCGATGGCCCTGGGCGGGACGACATCCGCCCAGACATATCTGGACATGGACAAGGTGCTGGATGCCTGCCGGCGCACGGGCGCCGACGGGGTGCATCCTGGCTATGGTTTTCTGTCCGAGAACGCCGCCTTCGCCGCGGCCGTCACCGCCGCCGGCATGGCCTGGGTTGGACCATCGGCCGAGGCGATCAGCGCCATGGGCGACAAGCTGTCCGCCAAGCGTCTGATGGAGGAAGCCGGCGTGCCGACCCTGCCGGCCCGCGAATTAAGCGAAGGCGACGATAGTGCCGCCGCCATCGCCGCCGCTGACGAGATCGGCTATCCCGTCCTGGTCAAGGCTTCCGCTGGAGGCGGCGGACGCGGCATGCGCGTGGTCGAGACGGAGGCCGAACTGGCGGACGCCGTCGAGGGTGCCCGGCGCGAGGCCGGCGCGGCGTTCGGGGATGACACCTTGTTTCTGGAACGCTGGCTGACCTCGTCACGCCATGTGGAAATCCAGATCTTGGGCGATCTGCACGGCAATCTGGTGCATTTGTTTGAACGGGAATGTTCCATTCAGCGGCGGCATCAGAAAATTATCGAGGAGGCGCCCTCGCCGGCGGTGAACGCGGATATTCGTGCCCGCATGGGCGAGGCGGCGCTATCGGCGGCGCGGAAGCTGGCCTATGCCTCCGCCGGCACCGTTGAATTCCTGCTGGATGGCGACGATTTCTGGTTTCTGGAGGTCAACACCCGCCTGCAAGTGGAACATCCCGTCACGGAAGAGATTACCGGCCTGGATCTGGTGCGCGAGCAGCTGCGGATTGCCGAGGGCGAGGCGCTTGGCTACGGCCAGGAGGATCTGTCGATCAATGGCCATGCCATCGAAGCGCGGATCTATGCCGAAGATCCCGCCAATGATTTTCTGCCCAGCCCCGGCACCGTCATCGCCTGGCAGCCCGATACCACCACCAACGCCCGTATTGACGACGGTATCGAGGCGGGCAGCGAGATCGGCGTGGCCTTCGACCCCATGATCGCCAAGGTCATCGTGCATGCCCAAAGCCGCGCGGAGGCGGCGCGGAGGCTGGCCCGGGTGTTGGAGAACACCCGCCTGCAGGGCATCACCAACAACCGCGATTTCCTGGTCGCCACCTTGCGCACGCCCGCCTTCATGGCCGGTGACACCACAACGGATTTCATCGAACGGATCAAACCGGACCGGACCCGAGGGGTTGATCCATTGGCTTTGCACCATGGCGCCATCGCCGCCGCGATCCACGCCCAGGCGGGGCGGCGCGCCGGGGCGCGGGTACTGGGCAGCATTGCAAGCGGTTGGCGGAATTCCATCATGCCGCCGGAGCGGGTTGGTTTTCGCCATGGCGACGGGGAACTCGCCGTCAGCTACCGGGCACAACGAGACGGCAGCTTCACGGCGGTGGTGGACGAGCATGACTATTCGGTCACGGTCCAGGCGATCAACCCGGACAGCGTCGATCTGGAGATCAATGGCCGCAGGGTCAACCTGTTGGTCACCCGGGACGGTGATCTGTGGCTTCTACATGGCGCGGGCGGCGGGATGGAATTGCGTGAATTGCCCCGATTCCCCGCTAGCGCCCAGGCGGAATTCACGGGCGGCCTGGTCGCACCCATGCCCGGCAACGTCACCGCAACCCACGTGGAGGAAGGCGCGGTGGTGGAACTGGGCCAACTGTTGTTGATACTGGAAGCCATGAAAATGGAACACCGCATCACCGCACCCGTCGCGGGCACGATCAAACAAATGCGCGTCTCGGTCGGCGATCAGGTCGACAACGGCGAATTGCTGGTGGTTCTGGAAGCGGCGGAAAGTTAGAGGAAATACAGCCTAATTCACGACACCGTACTGTCGGATGATGTCCATGTTGACCATTTTCATCTGCTCCCAGACCGGGGCCAGGCGATAGGCGCGGGCCAGGTTGGTCCTGGCGTCGTCGGGGCGTTTCAGATTGTGATAGAAAATGCCCCGGTTGAAATAGACCCCCCAGTTTTTCGGGTCCAATTGCAATGACCGGGCGAAATCGACTTCGGCCCGCTGGTCGTCGCCCTTGCCGTGCCAGACCTCGGCCCGCAGGGCATAGCTGGGGGCGTGATTGGGGTCCAGGGTCAGGGCAAGATCGCAGGCCTCCATGGCGGTCTCAAGCTGCTTGGTGTTGGCGGCATGCTGATAGCAAATGGAAGACCAGGCGGAAACGTAGTCGGGCACCAGCTTGACCGCCCGTTGGTGGTCCCGCAGGGCCAGGCGGTGTTTGCTCAATCTGCCGCGGCTGACACCACGCAGATGATAGGCCTCCGCCGTCTGCTGTTTGTTGAGCACGCCTTCGCCCAGAGCCAGGCCGAAGAAATTCATGGCGGCGGCCCATTCCTCCTCCTCAATCAGCACTTTGGCGAATTCGAAGTCCTTTAACCCGGTGGCGGATGCAGCGCCCAAGTGAAATAGGAGCAGGATACAAATGAGTTTGAAAAATCGATACATGCGGCTGAACTCTATAGGGCCTTGACGATATCCTCGACCATTTTTTTTGCATCCGCGAACAACATCATGGTGCTGTCGGCGTAAAACAATTCGTTGTCGATGCCCGCATAGCCGGGCGAAAGGCTGCGCTTGACGAACAGGCAGGTCCGGGCCCGGTCCACGTCCAGGATCGGCATGCCGGCGATGGGGGAGCCGGGTTCGTGGGCGGCGGGGTTGGTGACATCGTTGGCGCCAATGACAAAAGCTACATCGGTGTTGGAGAAATCGGAATTGATCCCCTCCAGCTCGAACACTTCATCATAGGAGACGTTCGCTTCGGCCAGCAGCACGTTCATGTGGCCCGGCATGCGGCCGGCCACGGGATGAATGGCATACGTGACCTTGACCCCATGTTGCTTCAGCATATCGCCCATTTCGCGTACCGAATGCTGGGCCTGGGCCACGGCCATGCCGTATCCGGGGACGATAATCACGGAGGAGGCGTTCTTCATGATAAAGGCCGCATCGTCGGCACTGCCCGCCTTCACCGGCTTGTCGCTGCGGGTGCCCGCCACAACGGTGTCGCCGCCGAAGCCGCCCAGCAGAACCGAGATGAAGGAGCGGTTCATGGCCTTGCACATGATGTAGGACAAAATGGCCCCCGATGATCCCACCAAGGCGCCGGTGATGATTAGCGCGGTATTTTCCAAGGTGAACCCGATGCCGGCGGCGGCCCAGCCGGAATAGCTGTTCAGCATCGAAACGATGACCGGCATGTCGGCGCCGCCAATGGGAATGATCAGCAGAAAACCCAGGACAAAGGCCAGCACGGCCATGGCCCAGAACCATTGCGGGTCGGGACCAATGGTGAACAAAATCACCAGCACGACGATCACCGCGCCCATGGCGGCGTTCAGGGCGTGTTGGCCGGGAAAGGTGATGGGGTTGCCGGTCACCAGACCCTTCAATTTACCAAAGGCGATGATGGAGCCCGAAAAAGTTATGGCGCCGATCACCACGCCGATACCCATTTCGATGCGGCTGGCCAGTTTCAGCAAACCGTCCGCATCGGCGATACCGTAGGCGCCGGGATTATAATAAGCGGCGGCGGCAACCAACACGGCCGCCAAACCGACCAGGCTGTGAAAAGCGGCGACCAGTTCCGGCATGTCGGTCATGGCGATACGCCGGGCAATAAAGGCGCCAATGCCACCGCCGATTACCAGGGCGCCGAGAATCCATTCGTAAGAAACCACATTGGGGTTGATCACCGTGGTCACGACGGCGATGGCCATGCCGATCATGCCGTAGACGTTGCCGCTGCGGGCCGATTCCGGTGACGACAGACCGCGCAGGGCCATGATGAACAGCACGGAAGCAATCAAATAGGCCAGGGCCGTCAGATTCGCGGACATTCTTCGGAGCCCCTACTGTTTTTTCTTGTACATGGACAGCATGCGCTGGGTGACCAGAAAGCCGCCGAAAATATTCACCGCCGCCAAACCGATGGCAACGATGCCAAGGATCTTGGAAAACGACATTTCCATCGGTCCGGCGGCGATCAGGGCGCCGACGATGATGACCGATGAGATGGCGTTGGTCACACTCATCAGCGGCGTATGCAAGGCGGCGGTCACGGACCAGACCACGTAGTAGCCGACAAAAATCGCCAGCACGAATATCGCCAGGCGATAAATGAAGGGGTCAATGCTATTCGCCACGTCCATTGGCGATCACTCCTGTACGGTCAGCATGGGATGGACGATGACGCCGTCCCTGGTCAGGCAAACACCAGAAACCGTTTCGTCCTCAATATCAAAAGACAAACTACCGCTCTCGCCATCAATATGCGGTGAGAGAAAATTGAACAGATTGCGCGCATACAGATTGGAGGCGTCCACTGCCAGTCGGGCCGGAAAATTGGAATGGCCGATGATCTTGACGCCATTGACGTCCCTGACCGCACCCATTTCCGATAGGGCGCAATTGCCGCCATTCTCCACCGCCAGGTCAACAATGACCGAACCCGGTTTCATGGAGGCGACCATGTCTTCGTCCACCAGGATCGGCGCGGCGCGTCCGGGGATAAGCGCGGTGCAAATGACAATGTCCTGTTTGGCAATGGTTTCGGCGATCAAGGCGGCCTGCTTCTTTTTATATTCGTCACTCATTTCCTTGGCGTAGCCGGCTTCGGTTTCGGCCTGGGCGCTTTCGGCGTCCTCCACCATGACGAAATTCGCGCCGAGGCTTTCCACCTGTTCCTTCGCCACTGGGCGCACATCGGTGGCGGAGACCACGGCGCCCAGCCGCCGGGCCGTGGCGATAGCCTGCAGACCCGCGACACCGGCCCCCATGACAAATACCTTGGCGGGCGCGATGGTGCCGGCGGCGGTCATCATCATGGGCATGGCCCGGCCGTATTCCTCCGTCGCATCAAGCACCGATTTATAGCCCGCCAGATTGGCCTGGCTGGATAGCACATCCATGCCTTGCGCCCGGGTGATGCGCGGCATCAGTTCCATGGCATAGGCATTGACGCCGGCCTGGGCATAAGCCTCACAGTCGGCGCGGCGGATAAGCGGGTTCAACATGGCGATCAAGGCCTGCCCCTTGGACATGGCGGCCAGCTCGTTCTCGCCGTCCTCGTCATCCATGATGGGCCGGCGGACTTTGAGAACAACACCGGCCCCCGACAGGGCGGCGGCGGGATCGGCGGCGATGACGGCACCGGCGGCTTGAAAATCATCGTCGGGAAAATGAACGGCGGCGCCGGCCCCGGCCTCGACCATGATCTCGACGCCAAGTCCGACAAATTTCTTCACGGTCTCCGGCGTTGCCGCGACCCGCCGTTCGTCGGCCCGCCGCTCTTTCAATACGGCAATCTTCATCAATGAAATCCTGATAGGGAATAGGTATCGTCAACTGCTATCGCGCATGGGAGAATGGGCGGAATATAACCATTCCGCCACGGCAATCAACGCATCGTTTTCACCTGACGAATAATTGTGCGGGCGCTAATGCGCGGGCACGTCCAGGTCGAATTTTTTGAGCAAGCGTTTTTGCTTGGCCCGCATCTTGGCGGCATCGAATCCATCAATTAGGTCATGGAAATGGCGGTACCAATTCACTTCCGCGTTCAGGTGCATGAAGACGCCGCCAAGGCCGATGGCGGCACGGTCCATGAAGACAAATTCCTGGGGCGGGCGCACGCCGCCCAATTCGCGAAGGCCGCGGTGCACTTTTTCGGCCACGTCACGGCCGTAAACACCCGATTCGCTGTCTTCCCTGATCCGCCGGCTGCGGTCTTCCAGCAACGGGCCGTAAACGAAATTAGCCCACAAGTTCAAGGTTTCGATCATTTCCTTCGTCAGCTCCGTGAAGCCCCAGGTCTCGTAGGCATGCACCGCCAGGGCCTGGTCGTCATCACGGATAGCGCAATAAAGATCGATCACCCCTTGCACGAATTTCGCGTCGAACACCCGGACACAACCGAAATCCAGCAGGTTGATGTCAAGATTGTCCCGCACGGTATAATTGCCCAGGTGCGGATCGCCGTGGATGACCCCGGCATTATAAAACGGCACGTACCAGGTGCGGAACATATTCAAGGCGATGGTGTTGCGGGTTTCCAGATCCGCGTCGCGGAAATCCAGCAGGGGCCTGCCGTCCAGCCAGTTCATGGTCAACAGGCGGCGGGTCGACAATTCCGGCAGCACGCCGGGAATGTGGATATTCTTCTCGCCCTTGTGGACCTCGGCGAACAGGGCCATGTGCCGGGCTTCCCGGTCATAGTCCAGTTCCTCGCGCAGGCGATCACCGATCTCCTTATGGACATTGGAGGTGTCGATGGTGCGGTCATAGCGGCCGTAAATGGAAAATATCATTTTCAGTTGCGCCAGATCCGCTTCCACGGCCGAGTTCATGTCGGGGTATTGCAGTTTGCAGGCCAGTGCCCGGCCGTCCAGTTCGGCGCGGTGCACCTGTCCCAACGAGGCGGCCGCGGCGGCCCGGTGTTCGAACTGATCAAAGTGGTCCTGCCAGTCGGGGCCCAATTCCGCCGCCATGCGCCGCTTGACGAATAGCCAGCCCATGGCCGGCGCGTTGGCCTGCAGCTGGATCAACTCCTGAACATATTCCTGGGGCAGCGCCTCGGGGATGGTGGCCAGGATCTGCGCCACTTTCATCAATGGGCCCTTCAGACCGCCCAGGGCATTCTTCAGATCCTTGGCATGGGCTGGCTTGTCCAGGCTCAGGCCAAAAACCTTGTCGCCAGCCAGACGGGCCGCCAGGCCGCCGACTGCTGTGCCCACCTTGGCATAGCGCTTCACCCGGCCGGTGAGGCTGTCGCCTTCGCTGTCATCCGCCATTAAGAGAGATCTTCCAACTCGTCCACGAAACCCTCGATCACGCCCAGGCCCTGTTGCCAGAACCGCAGGTCCGTCGCATCCAGCCCGAAGGGCGCCAGCAATTCCTTGTGACGCAAGGTACCGCCCGCCCGCAGCATGTCCAGATACTTTTTGGCAAAGCCTTCCCTGGCGTTCTGGTAGACCGCATAGAGAGAGTTCACCAGGCAATCGCCGAAGGCGTAGGCATAGACATAGAAGGGCGAATGGATGAAGTGGGGAATATAGCACCAGAAATTGGCGTATTCATCGTGCAGGCGAATGGCCGGGCCCAGGCTTTCCCCCTGCACCGCCATCCAGATCTCGCCGATCCGCTCCACCGACAGCTCGCCAAGGCGCCGCTCGTCATGCAGGCGCTTTTCGAACTCATAGAAGGCGATCTGACGCACCACGGTGTTCAGCATGTCCTCGGTCTTGCCCACCAGCATGGCCTTGCGCCGGCTGGGCGTGGTTTCCTGATCCAACAGCGACCGAAAGGTCAATTGTTCACCAAAGACGCTGGCGGTTTCCGCCAAGGTGAGCGGCGTATCCGCCATCAAGGCGCCCTGACCGGCGGCCAGGACCTGATGCACCCCATGGCCCAGTTCGTGAGCCAGGGTCATCACATCCCGTGTCCGGCCCTGATAGTTCAACAGCAAATAGGGATGGGCCGAGGGTACGGTGGGGTGGGAAAAAGCGCCGGACGACTTGCCGGGCGCGGCGGGCGCGTCGATCCAGGCATTGTCAAAAAACCGCTGCCCCACATCCGCCATGGCCGGCGAGAAGCGGCGGTAGGCATCCAGCACCTGGGCCTGGGCCGCCTGAAAGGTAAATCCCTGCTGGTCGTCATCGGGCAAGGGCGCGTTGCGGTCCCAATAATCCAGGATGTCCGTTCCGAACCATTTCGCCTTCAGGGCATAATAGCGGTGCGAGAGGCGTGGATAGGCGCCCCTCACCGCATCGGCCAGGGCATCGACCACCTCGTCCTCCACCAGGTTGGAGAGGTGCCGGGCGCTGTCGGGCCGGGCAAATCGGCGCCATTTGTCCTCAATCTCCTTGTCCTTGGCCAGGGTATTGGTGATCAGGGCAAACAGGCTCTTCTGTTCTTCGAACCCGGCGCCGAGTGATTTTGCCGCCGCCTTGCGCTTGGCGCCGTCTGGCTCGGACAACAGATGCAAAGTCTGCTCCAGGGATAGCTCCTTCCCTTCCAGCGAGAACCGCATGTCGGCCATGGTTTCGTCGAACAACCGTACCCAGGATGACCGCCCCGTCACCTGTTTTTCATGCAGCAACTGCTCCTGCTCGTCCGACAACTGGTGCGGACGGCTGGCGCGCACATCGCGTAGCCAGGGCGCATAATGGGCCAGGCCATCGTCCGCCGCCAACAACGCATCCAACGCCGCGTCTTCGATGCGGTTCAGCTCCAAGGTGAAAAAAATCAACTTGGTGGTAATGGCGCTTAACCGCTCCACGGTGGTTTGATAGAAGCGGCCCACGTCCCGGTCGGACACCTTCGCGGCATGGTAAAGTTGGGCATAGCTGGCGATGCGGCCCAACAGATCCTCGTCCGCCTCATAGCGGCGAATGGCGGCTGCCAGATCAGCGGCGGACAGACCCGCGACCTTGCCGCCGTAGTCACCGTTGAAACGATCCGCCGCCGTCTCGGCCCGGTCCAGATCGGCGGCCAGTTCGGGCGCCTCCGGACCGCTATAGAAATCGCTCAAGTCCCATTGCGGCAAGATTCCAAGATTCATCTGATATTTTCCCTCAAACACCGCTTGTCCCGAAATGGCACAGGCTGTAGAGTATCCAGGTGATAAATAATGAGGGACTAGGTCAAGAGCAATGGCGCAAACCGTCTTGGTGGTTGATGATGATCCCACCCAGCGACGCCTTTTGGAAGCGGTGGTCAGCCGGCACGGTTATAATGTGGAAATTGCCAAGGGCGGCGAGGACGCGATAGTCTTCATGCAGTCGGACAGGGCGGCCGCCGTGGACCTGATACTGCTGGATCTGGTGATGCCGGATCTGGACGGGTTCGAAGTACTCCAGCAAGTCAAATCCCGGCGCCCGGACCTGCCCGCCATCGTACTGACGGCGCAAAGCGGTATTGAGATCATCGTCAAGGTGATGCAGGCGGGCGCCGCCGATTTTATTCCCAAACCGGCCAGCCCGGAACGGCTGTTGGTCTCCATGGAAAACGCCCTGAAGATGAACGCCTTGACCGGCCAGGTCTCGCGCTTGAGCCGCCAGGTCGAGGGGCGCATGCGGTTCGACGACCTGATCACCGGCGGCGGCGCCATGACCATGGCCCTGGATCTGGCGCGGCGGGCGGCATCCTCCAACATCCCCATTTTGATCGAGGGTGAAAGCGGCGTCGGCAAGGAGATGGTCGCGCGCGCGGTACAGGGCTCGTCCGAGCGGGCCGGCAGACCCTTTGTCGCCGTCAACTGCGGCGCCATTCCGGAAAATCTGGTCGAAAGCATGTTGTTCGGCCACGAAAAAGGTGCCTTCACCGGTGCCACCGAGCGCCATGCCGGCAAATTTCAGGAAGCCGACGGCGGCACGCTTTTCCTCGACGAGATTGGCGAGCTGCGCCAGGACATGCAGGTCAAACTCTTGCGCGCCCTGCAGGAAGGCGAGGTTGACCCGGTCGGCTCTTCCAAGCCGGTGAACGTGGACATCCGCCTGATCTCCGCCACCAACCGCGAACTGCAGCAACAGGTCAGCGAAGGGAAATTTCGCGAGGATCTATTTTATCGCCTGAACGTTTTTCCCATTCAGATCCCGCCCTTGCGGGACCGCCTGGAAGATATCCCGCCCCTGTCGGCACATTTCGTCGCCAAACTGGCGGCGACCGAGGGCAAGGCGGTGCGCGGCCTGTCGGGCGACGCCCTGGAACTGCTCATGGGTTTCGATTGGCCCGGCAATGTGCGCCAGTTGGAGAATGCCATTTTCCGCGCCGTGGTATTGTGCGACGGCGATGAACTGACCTTGGAGGATTTTCCTCAAATCGCCCAAAGCATGGGCATGGCTTCGCCCATGGCCCATAACGGCGGGGCCAACGGGGGCCTGCCGGTGCTGAACGCGGCGGGGGATATCCGCACCCTCGACGCCATGGAAGCGGACATGATCAGACTGGCCATCGACAAGTATGAAGGGCAAATGACCGAAGTTGCCCGCCGTCTTGGCATTGGCCGCTCGACCCTGTACCGCAAGGTCAGCGAATTTGGCATTGATGCGGGCCGATGAGGCTAATTGGTGAGGCGGGGCGGTAAGAATGTTGCAAATTAGGTCATTCATACTTACCTATATGGTGCCGAAAGATCGGGGCCATCTAAATTTTGAGGATTGGGCATGACAACTGCCACGACGCTGCTCGCTAATGTGTCTCTTGACGATAAATATGCCTTGGAACAGGGCCGGGTCTTCCTCACGGGCACCCAGGCATTGGTGCGCCTGCCCATGCTGCAGCGCCAGCGGGATCAGGCCGCGGGCCTGAACACGGGTTGTTATATCTCGGGTTATCGCGGCAGTCCCTTGGGCGGTTTTGATCAACAGCTGTGGCAGGCCCAGCGCTTCCTGGAAAAAAACCACATTGTCTTTCAGCCCGGCGTCAACGAGGACATGGCCGCCACCGCCCTGTGGGGCAGCCAGCAACTGAATCTGGGTCCGAAATCCAACTACGACGGCGTCTACGGCATCTGGTACGGCAAGGCGCCGGGCGTGGACCGTTGCGGCGATGTGGTCCGCCATGCCAACAGCGCCGGCACCGACCCCAATGGCGGCGTTCTGATGATGTGCGGCGACGATCACGCCGCCGTCTCCTCCACCGTGCCGGGACAGAGCGAACATAACCTAGCCTCCTGGATGGTGCCCATGCTGTATCCCGCCGGCGTGCAGGAATATCTCGATTACGGCTTGCTGGGCTGGGCCATGTCGCGCTTTGCCGGTGTCTGGGTTGGCTTTAAATGCGTCTCCGAGGTGGTGGAAAGTTCCGCCTCGGTTCATGTGGATGCCCATCGCCTGGAAATCAAATATCCGGATTTCGAGATGCCCGCCGGCGGCCTGAACATTCGCTGGCCCGATGACCGGTGGAGCCAGGAAGAACGCCTGCAACGCCACAAAGTCTATGCCGCCCTGGATTTCGCCCGGGCCAACGGCATCGACCGGCTGGTCTGGGATGCCCCGCAACCGCGCATCGGCATTGTCGCCGCCGGCAAGTCCTACCTCGATACCCGCCAGGCCCTGGAAGATCTGGGCATCGACGAAAAAATGGCCGCCGACATCGGCTTGCGTTTGTACAAGGTCGGCATGCCCTGGCCCCTTGAGCGGGAGGGCATCCGCGCCTTCGCCGAGGGTTTGGACGAAGTTTTGGTGATCGAGGAAAAGCGCGCCGTTATCGAAAACCAGCTCAAGGAACAGCTTTACAACTGGCGCGCCGACGTGCGCCCCCGGGTCGTGGGCAAATTCGACGAGGCGGGACAATTGTTGTGTCCTTCCGACGGCGAATTGTCGCCGGGGCAAATTGCCCGCATCATCGTCTCGCGCATCGGCTCCTACGTCACCTCGCCCACCATCGAGGAGCGCATGGCGCAGCTGGACCGCAAGGAAGCGGCCGCCAAGGCAGCCTCGGCGCCGATTGAGCGGACCGCCTATTTCTGTTCCGGCTGCCCCCACAACACATCCACCAAGGTGCCGGAGGGCAGCCGCGCCATGGGCGGCATCGGCTGTCATTTCATGGCCCTGTTCATGGACCGCTCCACCGAGACTTTCACCCAGATGGGCGGCGAAGGGGTGCCATGGCTGGGACAGGCGGCATTCACGGGCGAAGAGCATATCTTCGCCAACCTGGGTGACGGCACATATTATCATTCCGGCATCACCGGCATCCGCGCGGCCGTCGCCTCGGGCGTCAACATTACCTACAAGATCCTGTTCAACGACGCCGTCGCCATGACCGGCGGCCAGCCCCACGACGGGCCGCTCTCGCCGTGGCAAATCAGCCAGCAGGTGCATCACGAGGGCGTCTCCAAGATTATCGTGGTCAGTGACGAGCCGGACAAATATTCCGTTGGAACGGATTGGGCGCCGGGCGTCACCATCCGACACCGGGACGAACTGGACCGTGTGCAAAAGGAATTGCGGGAGACCAAGGGCACATCGATTCTGATCTATGACCAGACCTGCGCGGCCGAAAAACGCCGCCGGCGAAAGCGCGGCACTTATCCCGACCCCGACAAGCGGGCCTTCATCAACGAGGCCGTGTGCGAGGGCTGCGGCGATTGCTCCGTGGCCTCCAACTGCGTTTCCGTAGAGCCGTTGGAGACGGTCCTTGGGCGCAAGCGGAAGATCAATCAATCTGCCTGCAACAAGGATTTCTCCTGCGTCAACGGTTTCTGCCCCAGTTTCGTGACCGTCTCGGGCGCCAATCCGCGTCGGGCGCCCGCCGCCGCCGCCCTAGGCCTGGACGATGCCATCGCCGCCCTGCCCAGCCCCCAAACAGCCGACGCCGATGGCGGCTACAACATCCTGGTCACCGGCATCGGCGGCACCGGCGTGATTACCGTCGGCGCCCTGTTGGGCATGGCCGCCCATATGGAGGGCAAGGGCGTCACGGTCTTGGATTTCACCGGCATCGCCCAGAAAAACGGCGCCGTGATGAGCCATATCCGCATCGCGCCAAAGCCGGAGGATCTGCACGCCGTCCGCATCGCCGCCGGCGGCGCCGACCTGCTGCTGGGCGCCGACATGGTGGTGGCCGCCTCCCCCGATGCCCTGCGCAAATTTTCCCGTGGCGGCACCCAGGCCATTGTCAACAGCCACCTCGCCCCCACGGCGGATTTCACCCTGAACCCGGACACGGATTTTCATGCCGAGGAACTGCGCCAGTTGATCCGGAACGGCGCCGGCGACAACCGCACCGAATTTATCGACGCCACGGGCCTGGCCACGGCCCTGATGGGGGATGCCATCGCCGCCAACCTGTTCCTTCTGGGCCATGCCTATCAACGCGGCGCCCTGCCGGTCGGCGGCGAGGCCATCGACAAGGCCATCGAATTGAACGGCGTCGCCGTGGCCATGAACCGCAAGGCCTTCGCCATGGGCCGTTTGGCGGCGGAAGACCTGGACATGGTCGCCCGGGCGGCGGCGCCGCCGCAAGTCCTTGACGCGGCCAGCGAAGAAACAATGGACGAGGTTATCGCCCGCCGTGTCGGCATTCTGACCGACTACCAGAACGCCGATTACGCCGGGCAATATCAAGCCTTCGTGCGCCAGGTGGAAAACACCGAAACGAATAGGGGCAAGGGCCTGACCGGCTTGGGAGAGGCCGTGGCGCGAAACCTGTTCAAGCTGATGGCTTACAAGGATGAGTACGAAGTGGCGCGGTTGTACAGCGACGGCAGCTTTCAGGCCAATCTGGCGAAACAGTTCGAGGGCGACTTGAAACTGACCTTCCACCTGGCCCCGCCCCTGATCGCCGCCAAGGACCCCGAAACCGGCCAGTTGATCAAACGGGAATTCGGCCCCTGGATGATGCCGGCGTTCAAGCTGCTGGCCAAATTCAAGGGCCTGCGCGGGACCCGCTGGGACCCCTTCGGCCGCACGGAAGAACGCCGCGCCGAACGCGCCGCCATTCCCAGCTATCGCGCGGTGGTGGAGGAACTCCTCGCCGGACTGAACCCCGACAACCACGCCCTGGCGGTGGAAATCGCCACCCTGCCGGCCAAGATTCGCGGCTACGGCCACATCAAGGAACGCAGCCAGAAAGCGGCGGCGGCGGAACAGGCACACCTGCTGGCAACCTGGCGCAACCCCGAAACCCGATCAACAGCAGCGGAATAAATCATGAGCACCGAAAATCCAGGCACTTGCATCATCGTCGGCGTCGGCCCCGGTTTGGGTGCGTCGTTGGCGCGGCGGTTTGCCGCTGGTGGCCATGCGGTCGCGGTGGCGGCGCGGAACGTGGATAAGCTGGCCGATATTGTGGACCAGATTACCGGCGGCGGCGGGACGGCGAAGGCCTATGCCTGCGACAGCACATCGGAAACAGACGTCGCGGCGCTGTTCGCGGCGGCAGAGGGGGATCTCGGCGCCATGGACGTGGGCATCTACAATGCTTCCGGCCGGGCCCGGGGACCGATCGCGGACACAACGGTGTCGGAATTCACCGATGCGTGGGAGCGGTGTTGCCTTGGCGGGTTTTTGGTGGGCCGGGAAGCAGCCCGGCGGTTGGGGCCGAAAGGTGCGGGCTCGATCCTATTTACCGGCGCCACCGCCTCCATGAAAGGGTTCCCTCATTCATCGACCTTCGCGGCGGGAAAATTCGCCTTGCGGGGGTTGGCTGAATCCATGGCGCGGGAGATGCATCCCAAGGGCGTGCACGTGGCCCACTTCAATATTGATGGCGGCATCGGCGTTGACGGAGAGGGCGAGTCACGCCTGCGTCCCGATGCCATTGCCGAAACCTACTTCCAAACCCATCTGCAGCACCCCAGCGCCTGGTCCCATTCCATCGAAGTACGGCCCTGGGTTGAGAAATTCTAATTGAGAATTTTTAAGGATCTCGAAATGAACCGCATCAGGCGCATCATTGCCTATTACCGGCGCAAACCACCAGTAACGGCGGTGTGGCATCATGGTCTTTTGTTCTTCGGCGTGGCGGCGCTGTTGGTGACGGCGCGGGCGACCTTCGCGGACTGGATGCCGCTGTTTTGGCCGCTGCTGATTTGGTACATCGTCTTTTCGCTGCATTTCCTCCTGGTCCGCAGCCTGACCGCCAATGACGACTGGGCCGACGACCGGGCCGACAAAATCCGTCGCCACGCCTATGATTTTCAACACGTGAAAGATATCTACATCAAACCGACGAATTTCGAAGAGCCGTCATTTCCCCTGGAAAAATGGGACGAGTAGCACTGTTCAAGATGGTTCCGAGCCACCCGGCCACCCGCGGAATAATAATTATTGGGTGGCCGGGTTGGGGAGCGGGCGGCTTGGCGCTTGCTTTCAAACTTGAAGGATACTCAGAACGCCGCCATGCGTCCAAATGCCGGACCGGCAGCACTGGCGTTCTGACCGGAAACCACCACGCCGCCCTTGATCACCAGGCGGTGGTTTTCCAGGCGCGAGGCCATTTTGATGTCCGCGCCGGGATTGCCCTCCACGATCAGGAAATCGGCGGCCATGCCCACCGCCACCTGGCCCTGATCATCCAGCCCCATAAGATCGGCGCTGGCGGAGGTGCCAAAGCATAGCGCGTCGATGGGCTTGACGCCCAGGTCGGCCATGAATTCGAGCTCCATGGCGTTGGCTCCGTGTTTGTTGAACGGCGTTCCCGCATCGGTGCCCATGGCAATATTGCCGCCCGCTGCATAGTACATCTGGATCGAACGGCGATGGTTCTCGGAGATGCGCTCGGTCTTTTCGATCACGTAATCGGGGATGCCGTTGCCCTTGTTTTCGAGAATATTGCGCAGGGCCGCGACGGTGGGCACCAGATAGGTACCCTGGGCCAGCATTTCCCGGACACAGGTATCATCCATGAAAATGCCGTGTTCAATAGAAGAAATGCCGCCGCGCACGGCATTCAATATGCCGTCCCGGCCCTGGGCATGGGAGGCGGAGCGTTTGTTGAAGCGCCGGCCCTCGGAAATGCCGGCGGCTATTTCCTCGGCCGTGTAATGGGCGTCCTCCGGATTGACGCCCGGCGTCATGACGCCGCCCGTGGCCATGATTTTGATCAGGTCGCTGCCCGCATGGATCTGCTCGCGCACGGCGCGGACCACCTCGTCGATGCCGTCGGCGATGCGGCCATTTCGGCTGCCATGGCCCCCCGTCATGCAGATCACCTTGCCCGAGGCACGGATGGTCGGGCCCATTTGCTGGCCACCGTTGACCGCATCACGCACGGCGAATTCCAGAAAATCCTTGCCGCCGCAATCCCGGATTGCGGTGACGCCGCCCGCCAGGGTCCGTTGCGCCCGCTCCAATGCCTTCATGGTGATCTGGCCCGGCAACAGCTTGTCGGCCGCCGTGCCCGGATCGCCTTCCGCGCCGAGACACAAATGTACATGGCAATCGAACAGGCCCGGCATCAAGGTGCCGCCGGATGTGTCGATGGCGGCACCTGAAAAACCGTCGAATTCACCGGCCGGGGCAACCTTGGCCACCTTGCCGCCTTCAACCAAGACCGCTTGGCCCTCGATAATGTCGCCCGCACCACGAAACAGCAGGCCGCCGGTATATAGTTCGGTCATTTCAGTCTTTCCCTATTCGCAAAATTAATAGTAACCCGGCGCATTTTGGCCGAGCCCATCGTACAGCCCGGCCACCCTTTGAAACCAGCCGAAAATTGGATCATCATCCTCCAGCAGGCGGAAATCGCTGATGGCGCGGGCCCATTGAAAGGCGCCGAAGACGATGTAGTCGCCATAGTTCGGCTGCCCGCCGCCTAGGAATGTCTGGCCACGCACCGTCAGGCGCAGAGGATGCAGCGCGGCGCGAAAGCCCGCCACGCGGTTCTCGCGGCCGGCTTGAACGTCCTCCAACGGCTTGCCAAAAATCTTCTCCCGGCTGGCGCGGATGTAGTCGCGGTCCTGGTCACAGACATGATCGTAGATATCCAGCAGGACCAGGTCGGCAATGCCGGGATGGACGACGCTATTGGTCCAGCTGTGGAGGAATTTGCACAACCCTTCGCCCGCCGCCCCGCCGAACAGGGACGGTGCGTCGGGATACTCGCCCTCGAGATATTGCGCGATGGCGAAGGATTCAGCCATAATTTTCCCGCCGTCCTCGATGATCGGCACGGTTTTGAAACCGCCGTCGCCGACATCACGAATGGCCGTGAAAGGCGTGCCCCGATGCTCGATCGCCAACCCTTTGTGGGCCAGGGCCAGGCGCGTGCGCCAGCAATAGGGGCTGAAATTACGGCCGTCTCGGCCCATCAGATCGTAAAATACAATACTCATTGCGGGCTCATTGCGGGCTGGCGCCGGTTTCCGCGGGCGGCGTCCACAAGGTGCTCATCTGCCGCATTACACGGCGTTCCGATGGGTCCCAGGCATCCCGGCGGTGCAGAGTGCCCAGGGTATCGAACATGATCATGTCGCCGACCCGCCATTCATGGCCGTACACACATTCAGGCGGCGTCGAATGCGCCGCCAGCTCTTTCAGAAGATCATCGCTTTCGTCCTTTGTCATGCCGACAATACGGCGGGTTATGCCCCGGCTGACGTAAAGGATGTCCCGGCCCGTATCGGGATGCTGCAAAATTACCGGGTGTTCCGCTTCCGGAATATCGGGGCGCTCGATACCCAGTTCACGGTTTCGCGCCCGCTTGGCTTGGAAATCATCGCGGAAGTCCTCGCCATTCCGTGTTCCCTCATGGGGCCTGCGTTTTCCGCCCGCGGCATAATTGGTAATGGAATGGTGTGCCCGCAGGCCGCGCAGTTTATCGGCAAGGGCGGCGGGCAAACGATCGAAGGCATCATATTGGCTGCAAAAATAGGTCTTGGGCGGTTTGACGCTGGGGACCTCTACCGCTTCCAGAAAACTCTCCTTGCCCACGGTATGTACATAGGAATAATCGGAATGCCATTCCAGACTGTCCGAGGCACCCGTCCCTTGGGCCACGCCGTCATCGTCAATCAGATTATTGACCCGGAGGATTTCCGGTTTCGGCGCGATATCGCCAAACCATTCCGAGCCCTTGACCAGATCACCGAAGGTTTCGGCGAAACGCACCAACTGATCGTCGGTCGGCCGCGCGTGGCCGCGAAACACCAGCACCGCATGCGCCCGCAAGCCACCGCGAATGACGTCCACGTCCCGGTTCGATAGCGACGCATGGGGTTCCCAGCCATGCACGACCGCGCCCAGGGGTTCATTCAATGGCGTCACTTCGAGGACCATGTCGCACCTCCATAACCTCACCAAAAACGGCCGTCCAGAGCTGCTATTTTAGACCAAGTTCGGCCAGGTGGCTATCTGGTGCAAGGAGGTGGTTCGGCATGGAATTATCCGACTTGCCAGTGGATTGGAGGAACGCCTTGACCCGGGCCAAATAGTCCGGGTCCTGTTCGGCCCAATCCAGATCAAGATCGCCAAGGATCATGATGAAGCTCCCTTTCCCGCCCTTTCGCATTGTCAGATTGATGGGAAAATGGGGCTGGTTGAGGACAGGATTGCGGCCATATTGTGGCAATCCAACTTGCCCTTGATGCGGTTCAAGGTTAAAGCGGAAGGATGTCCGTATTTCTGGCACGGCGCTTTTTGACCTTCCTGATCACCGTATCGGGTGCCTCGGTGATTATCTTTTTGCTGTTGGAAGTCCTGCCCGGCGATCCCGCCCTGACCATGCTGGGGGTCGATGCCCCCGACAGCGCCATTGAGGCGCTGCGCCTGGAATTGGGCCTGGACCGCCCCGCCCCGATCCGATACGCCGATTGGATCGCCGGCCTGTTCCGGGGCGAGATGGGATTGTCCTATGTTTACAAGGTGCCGGTGACGGAGCTGATCGGCCAGCGCCTGGCCGTCACCCTGCCGCTCGCCATCGGGGCCATGGTGGTGGCGACCCTGGCCGCTTTGTCTTTGGGCATTTTCGCCGCCACCAATCACAACCGGGTCGGCGACTACGGCGTCATGGGATTTTCCCAACTTGGCCTGGCGATCCCTGATTTCTGGTTCGGAATTTTGCTGATCATTCTGTTTGCGGTAATCCTACGCTGGCTGCCGTCGGGGGGCTTTCCCGGCTGGGAGGAAGGCATCTGGCGCGGGGTCCGGTCCCTGATGCTGCCGGTATTCACCCTGTCCTTGAGTTTGACGGCCATTATGACCCGGGTCACAAGATCATCTATTTTGGAGGTGGCGCGGGAAGACTTTGTGCGTACGGCGCGGGCCAAGGGGTTGAGCCGCCGGGCCGCCCTGTGGGGCCATGTATTGCGCAACGCCCTGGTGCCGGTTCTAACCATCGGCGGGGTCCTGGTTTCCGCCGTTGTCACCGGCACCCTGGTGATCGAGAATGTGTTCGCCCTGCCGGGCGTGGGCAAATTGATTTTCGATGCGATCTCCAACCGCGATCTGATGGTGGTGAAAAACGTCGTGTTGTTGTTCGCGGCCATCGTCGTGGTGGTCAATTTCGTGGTCGATATACTTTACGCCCTGGTCGACCCGCGCATTCGAATTCAGGCTTGAGGCGGGCGATGGCGCAAACAGAAACAGTGACAACCGAAGCATCCGTGGCCGCCACGAAGCCAGATTTTATCCATCGGGCCCTGCGCCACCGGGCTTTCATGATCGGCCTTGTCCTGACCGGCACGATGATCTTCCTGGCACTGTTGTCTTTGTTCTGGACGCCCCATTCGCCGACGGAAATCGTCATTTCCCAGAAATTGAAGCCGCCTAGCATGAGCCATTGGTTCGGCACGGATCAATTTGGCCGGGATATCCTGTCCATGATCATGGCCGGGGCGCAAACGTCCATCGTCGTGGGTTTGATTGCCGTTAGTCTCGGCGCCGTGATCGGCGTCAGCCTCGGTTTGTGGGCCGCCGCCCGGCGCGGTTGGACCGAGGATGCAATCATGCGGGTCAGCGATCTGAACATGGCTTTTCCGGTCATTCTGATCGCCATTCTGCTCACCGCCGGCTGGGGGCCGGGCATCACCAACGCCATTCTGGCCCTGGGCATCTACAATATTTCCGTCTTTGCCCGGCAGGTTCGCGGTGCCGCCATCGGCATGTGGGAGAGGGAATTCGTCCTCGCCGCCCGCGCCGCCGGCAAGGGCGACGTGGCTATTACATTTGGCCATGTGCTGCCCAACATCATCTCTGTCATCGTGGTGCAGGCGACGATTTCCTTTGCCATCGCCATCCTGGCCGAGGCCGCCTTGAGCTATCTTGGCGTCGGCTCGCAACCACCTGATCCAAGTTGGGGCCGTATGCTGGCCGAGAGCCAGAAGTATATCTTTTTCAAACCAGTCATCGCGGTCTGGCCGGGCTTGGCCATTGTTCTCTCTGTGCTGGGACTGAACCTGATCGGCGACGGCCTGCGCGATCTGGTCGACCCGCGCCTGGCACGGCGGAGGTAGGGGCAATGGCGCTGCTCTCGGTCGAGGATCTGACGGTCGAACTGCAAACCAGCCGGGGCATGGCTGCCGCCGTGCGGGGCGTATCATTTGAGTTGGAGCGGGGCGGCACCCTGGGAATTGTCGGCGAATCCGGTTGCGGCAAATCCATCACCGCCCTGTCCCTGTTGGGCCTGCTGCCCGACGGCGCCCGCGCGACGGGGCGGATCGAACTGGACGGTACCGATCTTCTGTCCCTGGATGAAGCCGCCCTGTGCCGCATTCGCGGCAACCGCATCGCGATGATATTTCAGGAGCCCATGACCTCTCTGAACCCGGTGCACCGGATCGGCCGGCAAATCGTAGAACCTCTGAGGCTCCACCGCGGCCTGCGGGGCGCCGGCGCCCAGGAAGAGGTTTTGCGTCTGTTGGACAGGGTCGGACTGCCCGATCCGGCCCGGCGCATCAATGCCTATCCGCACCAATTGTCGGGCGGCCAGCGGCAGCGGGTGATGATCGCCATCGCCTTAAGCTGCGCTCCGGATATCCTGCTGGCGGACGAGCCAACCACCGCCCTGGATGTCACCATACAAGGTCAGATCCTGGGCCTGATCAACGAACTGGTGGAAGACAGCGGCATGGGCCTGATCCTGATCAGTCATGATCTGGGGGTAATTGGCGAAACCGTGGACAAGGTGGCGGTGATGTATGGCGGCGCCGTGGTGGAACAAGGCGACACCGACAACCTGTTCAACAACCTCGCCCATCCCTACAGCCAAGGCCTGTTCGCCGCCGTCCCCCGCCCCGGCGCGGCCCGGCCGGACCGTCTGCAAACAATTCGTGGAACCGTTCCAGAGCTGACCGACCTTCCGCCCGCCTGCACCTTCGCCGACCGCTGTGCCATGGCCACCGATATCTGCTGGCGCCAGGTACCTAAAATGGCCGCCATCGGTCCCCGGGGGACCGTGCACCAAACGGCCTGTCACCATGTGGAGGGGGTGGGCTAATGGCCGAGATTGTCCTGCGCACCCGGGATCTTCACCGCCAGTTCGTGCTGCCGCGGGAAAGTCTGTTTCGCCGGCCCGAAACCGTTTTCGCCCTGAACGGCGTCGATCTGGAGATTGAAGCGGGGCGCAGTTTGGGCGTGGTCGGGGAATCGGGTTGCGGTAAATCCACCTTGGCCCGGCTGTGCATGGCCCTGGACCGGCCCACATCCGGCGGGATTGAGATCCTGGGCCAGGATCTGAACAAACTGTCGGCCCGCGAACTGCGCCGGGCCCGGGCCCGGTTCCAAATGGTCTTTCAGGATCCGTACGGTTCACTTGATCCACGCCATACGGTGCGCCGCATCGTGGGCGAAACCTTGGATGCCCTGCCAGCCGGCGAGCGGGCGGCGGGCGGCGACGACGCCGTCGCCAAGGCCATTGATGCTGTCGGATTGCGCGCCGCCGATCTGGACAAATACCCCCACGAATTTTCCGGCGGTCAGCGCCAACGCATTGCCATCGCCCGCGCCCTGGTCACCCGTCCCCGCCTGATCGTCGCGGACGAACCGGTCTCGGCCCTCGATGTCTCGGTTCAGGCTCAGGTTCTAAACCTGATGCAGGATCTGGCCCAGGAATATGGCGTCACCTATATGTTGATCAGCCATGATCTCGGTGTCGTGGACTATGTCTGCGATCAGGTCGCGGTGATGTACCTGGGCCGGGTGGTGGAACAGGCCAGCCGAACGCAGTTATTTGCCAAGCCGGCCCATCCCTACACCCGGGCCCTGTTCGATGCCGTGCCCAAAATCGGTGCCGGCCGCCGCAAACGCCCGGCCCTGGGGGGCCAGATTGGCAGCCAGACCCAACGGCATGGGGGCTGCGCCTTCGCCGACCGCTGTACCCATGTGCAATCCCGTTGCCGGGAGGAAATTCCCAGCTTACGGAAAATCGACAACGGACATATGGCGTCTTGCCATTATGCATGACACAATAGGGGACGTTGATGCCATCAGGGCGGAGAATAAAATACTGATGACCGAGGTTGTCACTTTCGACCAGGCCCGTCGCCGGCACCACCCCAAGGCCGGCGGCTCCTACCCCAGGGGAAAGCCTGATTTTTTCAACCGCCAGGAATTGCGCGAAATCCTGCAATCATACAGCCGTGGCGTCATCGCCGGAGATTGGCTGGACTACGCCATGGATTGGAACGAAAGCGGTGCGGTATTTGCCGTGTACGGGCAGGTATCGGCGGTGCCCATGTATTCTATTCTTAAACGGAGCAAACAGGGCCGCCGGCCGTCCGGCTACCAATTGTTGGGGCGCGGCGGAGTCCTGAAATCGGACCGCACCTTGGGCGCCATCCTGAAAATGCTCGATAGCCGCCGCACGGCACTGGTCAAATCCGAAAAATAGCTGGCTATTTTCGGCGCCGGATTCCGACTCAAAGGTCTTGCAATTATAGTATTCTCTTCATCTATTGCGATTAGGGTATAACTAGGAATTAGCGATCCGCGCATCAATTGGTATTAGGCGAGTAGGCGTTGTCGGAGTACCGGACCATATTGTCGAAATTGGATACTGATCCCGAGACGGGAAAAATGGATCAGGCCATCTACATCTGCTCGGCCGATGGGATTGTCCAGTATTTCAACCAACAGTTTCTGGATTTCACTGAATTACCAGAAGATGTCGCCTTTATCGGGGCGCGGCAAGCGGATGTATTTGAATTTATTGCCAAACGGGGCGATCTGGGTCCGGGCGAATACCGGGTGATCGCGGCGGAGCGAAAAAAGGTTCTGGCCAGAGACGGCGCCTTTCGATTTCAGCGCGAAACGCCCAGCGGGCTGATCCTGGATATTCGACAGCAGATCACACCGCGCGGCGAACTTATTTCCACCTACACGGACATCACGGCATCGCGCCGCCTGGAAGCCGCCGTCGCCAACATCGCCGAGGCCGTCTCCCATTTGGTCGGCCAGGGATTCATGCAGAATCTGACCAATGCCCTGTCACGGTCGCTGGAGATGAAATGGGTCATAATCGCGGCTCCGGAAATGGCGAATGGCGGCTATTTGACAACCCTGGCCGCGAGCGAAATCGGCGCTGAAATAGATGATATGAGCTTCCCCATGCCAGCCGATCCCAGCACCGGCATCATGGGTCAAACCGTTGTGGTGCATCACGCCGCGGCCTATAAGCTGTTTCCGGAGAACGAAATTCTGGCCGCGCTGAAGATCGAAAGTTACGTGGGCGCACCCTTGTTTGACGCCGATGGCGCTGCCTCGGGGGTACTGGCGGCCTTCGACGTGGCACCCTTGCCGGACGATTACACCGTTCTGCCGGTGATGGAGATTTTCGCCGCCCGCGCGGCGGCGGAATTGAACAGATTGCGGGCCTTTGAGGCGCAACGGCAGAGCGAGCAAGAATTTCGTGATTTTGCCGAGATCGGGTCGGATTGGCTATGGGAGATGGATGCGGACCTGCGTTTTAGTTGGATGGCGGATAAAGTTGAAACAATCACCGGGCTGCCGCCTTCCTACTTTATCGGCAAGCACCGACGCAGGGGTAGTGCCGACCCCGAACTTTGGGACCCGCACATGGCCGGCCTGCACGCACAAAAGCCCTTCAAAAACTTTCAATTCCGGCGCGTTCTGCCAAGCGGCCGGACTATTTGGATCAGAAGCAGCGGCAAGCCGGTGTTTGACGAGAACGGCGTCTTTCAGGGCTATTTCGGTGTCAGCACCGACATCACCGATGAAATCACCGCCCGACAGGAAGCGCGGTCAGCCAGCGAGCATCTGGCCAGGGCGATCGGCGGCACCGGCGACCCCGTGACCCTTTATGATGCGGACGATTTCCTGGTCATTTGCAATGACGCCTATCGCGGATTCCATCCTGGGTTTGCCGATAAACTACATCCGGGCATTTCATTCCAAGAAGTCGCCAATATCTTTGCCGATACCGGTGACGGCAAACGACTGTATGACATTGAAGACCGCGTGCGCCGGCATCGCGCGGCCAGCCAGCCCTACGAACTGGTCCATCCCAATGGCCGCTGGTATCAGGTTGTGGATCGGCGTCTGTCCGATGGCGGCACCATCATCCTTGGCGTCGATATCACCGAGCGGAAGAAAACCGAGGCCGAATTGCGCGACGCCAAGGACCGGGCCGAAAGCGCCAATCTCGCCAAGTCGCGATTTTTGGCCAATGTCAGCCACGAATTGCGAACGCCGTTGAATGCAATCATCAGTTTTTCAGAGATCATCGGGTCCGAAATGTTCGGCTCCATCGAAAACCCATCCTATGTGCAGTACGGCAAGGATATCCAAGGTAGCGGCCAATTTCTGTTGGGCCTGATCAGCGATATTTTGGATTTAAGTCAGATCGATGCCGAGGAAATGACTCTGAAGGAGGGGGTAGAGGATGTCGCTGCATTGGTTGCCGATTGCACCCGGCTCTTTGAGAGCCGCGCCGGCGAAGCGGCTATTGAACTTTCCGTTGATCTGCAAGGCGGGGCAAGGACGATCAATGTCGATGGCCGGCGGATCAAGCAGATCTTGGTCAATCTAATCGGCAATTCCATGAAATTCACGCCGGCCGGCGGCTCCATTAAGGTTGAAAGCAGGTTGAACCGGCAAGGTTGGTTCGTGCTATCGGTAAAAGAGAGCGGCGTCGGCATGGCGGCGGGCGATATCGAACGGGCCTTGCAGCCATTCAGCCAACTGGAGACCAATATCACTCGCGAACACGAGGGCGTTGGCCTGGGGCTATCCATCGCCAGCCGCCTGGCAGTCATGCATGATGGCAAACTTCACCTGGAGAGCGAACCTGGCGTCGGTACCTTGGCGCAAATCCTGCTGCCCGCGAGGC
>JAPYUH010000001.1:3078-10589 GCA_029936195.1 Alphaproteobacteria bacterium | reverse complement strand
CTGGAGAGCGAACCTGGCGTCGGTACCTTGGCGCAAATCCTGCTGCCCGCGAGGCGTGTTGTGGACCCGGGCGAGGGCACCCTCACATCATACGATCCTCAATAAACCGCCCTGGCGCCGAATATTCATACCAAGCAACAGGCATTTCAAGCCTACCGGGATATCTCGCCAAGTTTTCCAGCCTGATAATCTTCGAAAGCCTGCACCAATTCCTCTCGCGTATTCATCACGAAAGGGCCATGGCGGGCGATCGGCTCGCCGATGGGGACACCGCCAAAAAGCAGGAACCGGGCGGCTTCTCCGGCATCATTGTTGACAGCGAGTTCGATGCTGTCGCCGGCGCCAAAGATGATCAACTTGCCCTCATCAACTGATTGCCCGTCGGACCCCACGGCCAAGTTGCCTTTGAATATATAAAGCGCCATTTGCTGGTCCGCCGGCGTCAATGGGTCGGACCGGCCGCCGGGCCGCATGGTCCAATCCTGCAAGGTAACCGGGGTATGGGTGTTGATCACCGCCTGAACGCCATAGGCCTGGCCCGCGATGACTTTTACGCTGACCAAGCCGTCCGCGCTGCCGCCAATGGGGGTTTCATCACCGGCAACGAATTGATAACGCGGCGCGGCCATCTTGTATTGCCGGGGCAGGTTGAGCCAGATTTGGAATGAATGGGCCCGGCCACCCCCTTCACGCATGGCGGGGCTGGGCATCTCCGAATGCACGATGCCGCTGCCGGCGGTCATCCATTGCACATCGCCGGGGCCGAGAATCTGGCGGTCACCCGTGGAATCCTCATGCAGCTTTTCCCCCGACAGAATGTAGCTGATGGTCTCGAAGCCGCGATGGGGATGGTCCGGCGCGCCGACCGCCTCGCCGGGCCCCCAATCCTTTGGTCCCACTTCGTCCAGCATTAAAAATGGGTCCAGGTTGTCCAGTTGCGCCGTGGGAAAGGGACGGCGGATGGGAAAACCCGCACCCTCGGTGGCGCGCTGGGCAGTGATAATGTCAATAATCGGCCGGCTCATATATTCGCTCATAGGCGCTTTGCCACCTCTTCCAGCATGACCTCCGTGGCGCCGCCGCCGATGGGCAGAATACGGGCGTCCCGGGACATGCGTTCGATTGTGCTCTCCCGCATATAGCCCATGCCGCCGTGGAATTGGAGGCAATCATAAAGCACGCGGTTTGCCACTTCCGCCGACATGGCCTTCAACATGGAAACCTCGGCCACGCAATCCCGGCCTTCGCTATCCAGCCAGGCCACGTGATAGGCCAATTGCCGGGCTGCTTCCACCTCCGCCGCCAGCATGGCCAGTCGTTGGCGGATTGCCTGTTTGTCCCACAGCGTGGCGCCAAAGGCTTTCCGTTCCTTGAGATATTCCACGGTAATTTCCAGCGCCTTGGAAGCCTCGCCGACGGCCATGCCGGAGAGGACCAGCCGTTCGTTTTGAAAATTGTCCATGATGGCGTAAAAGCCCTTGTTCTCCTCGCCTAGCAAATTGGCGGCGGGCACGGGGCAGTCCTCGAACACCAGCTCGGCCGTATCGGAACTGCGCCAGCCGTGCTTGTCCAGGCGCCGGCTGACGGAAAATCCCGGCGTGTCCTTCTCGATGATGAATATGGAAATGCCCCGGCTGCCCTTGACCTCCGCGTTGGTCCGGGCGGCGACAAAGAACAAATCCCCATGCACGCCGTTGGTGATGAACATCTTGGCGCCATTCAGGATAAACGCATCACCCTTGCGCACCGCCCGAGTGGTCAACCCCGCCACGTCCGAACCGGCGCCCGGCTCGGTGACGGCAACGGCGGTAATAATCTCGCCCCGGCAGATACGCGGCAGATATTTTGCCTTTTGTTCATCGCTGCCGTAGCGGGCCAAGTGCGGCGAGGCCATGTCGGTATGCACCAACACCGTCGCCGAAACGCCGCCAAAAGTAGAGCGGCCAAGTTCTTCGGACAAAATCAATGAAGCCAAGGCGTTCAGTCCGGAGCCGCCATGGGCCTCTGGGTGCCGCATGCCGAGAAAACCAAGCGCGCCCATTTGCCGCAACACGGCCCTGGGCACCATGCCCTCGACCTCCCAGGTTTCGCCGTGTGGGATGATTTCTTCCGCCACGAAACGGCGGATCTGGTCACGAATGAGACGCAGGTCTTCGGTGAGATGAATAGAGTCGGGCATGGGGAAACGGTTCTCGTTCTAACTTAAAATTTCAATGCGGTGATGGGTCTCAAAGTATCACTTTGAATCAAAAAAATGTAGCCATGCATAACTGGATATGAGTTCATTTGTCCATCGCTGGCACAGTTATTGTGATATTCTGGCGCATGTTAATTGAACGGATTGCAGTTGATGAAAAGACGGCTGGTTTGCGGGCCTCGAAAGGTGTCCGGCACGGAACTGATGACCTTCCTCTTTTGTCTTTACCGCATGAGTTGGGTTGGCTTTTTTCGACGGTTAAATCCCGGCAGTAATTGCTGTGTAGTCTATTGAATGGCCCCATCATGAACCATCTCCCCCTCGGCAACTCGGGCCTGCGCGTTTCTCCCATATGTCTGGGCACAATGATGTTCGGCGGCCGGACGGAACGCGGCGATGCGGTGCGGATTATCGCTCATGGCCGGGATGCCGGGGTCAACTTCATCGATACGGCCGATGTGTACGCGGCCGGCGGGTCGGAGGAGATTACCGGGGCGGCGATCACAAGGGAGCGCGATGATTGGGTGCTGGCGACCAAGGTGGCGGGCGCCAAGGGCGCGGGGGCAAACCAGCGCGGACTGTCGCGGAAATGGCTGATGCGGGCCTGCGAGGATAGTCTGGCGCGCCTGGGCACGGACTATATCGATATCTATTATCTGCATAAGGAAGACCCCGGCACGCCCCTGGCGGAGACCGTGCGCGCCCTGGGTGATCTGATCCGCCAGGGCAAGATCCGCTATTTCGGGCTGTCCAACTACCGCGCCTGGCGGGTGGCCGAGATTTGCCGTCTTTGCGATGACCTGGGCCTGGACCGGCCCATTGTCAGCCAGCCCTATTACAACGCCATGAACCGCATGCCGGAAGTGGAACACCTGCCGGCCTGCGACTTTTATGGTCTTGGCGTGGTGCCCTATAGCCCCTTGGCCCGGGGCGTTCTGACCGGCAAATACGCCCCCGGCGCCGCGCCGGCGGAAGACAGCCGCGCCGGACACAAAGACCTCCGCATGATGCAGTCGGAATGGCGGGAGGAATCATTGATCATCGCCCAGACCCTGCGCGCCCATGCCGAAGCGCGCGGCATCACACCAGGGCAATTCGCGCTGGCCTGGGTGTTGAATAACGGACTGGTCCACGGCGCCGTCGCCGGGCCGCGCACTCTGGCGCAATGGCGGGAAAATCTCGGCGCTCTAGATTACCAGTTCACGGCGGAGGACGAGGCATTGGTCGACAGCCTGGTGCCCCCGGGCCACCCCTCGACGCCCGGATACACCGACCCCGCCTATCCCATCGAAGGTCGCGTCCCGCGCGGTTGAGGCTATCATGCCCCGTTATAAGCTCATCCTGGAATATGATGGCGGTGGTTTCGTCGGCTGGCAGCGCCAAGCCAACGGCTATGCCGTCCAACAAGCCGTGGAAGAGGCCATTGGGGCGTTTTCCGGCGAAGCGGTGACCTTGTTTGGCGCCGGGCGCACGGATGCGGGGGTTCATGCCCTGGGACAGGTGGCCCATTTCGATCTCGGCCGCGTATTCGGCGGCGACAAGGTGCGGGACGCGGTTAATTTCCACCTCCGACCCAACGCCATCGTGGTGCTTGGCGCCACCGCCGTGCCGGACGATTTCGATGCCCGGGTCACCGCCACCCGGCGCCATTATCTCTATCGTATTGCCGACCAGCGTCCGCCCCTGGCCTTGCGCCGTGGCCGGGCCTGGCATGCCCATGGTCCCTTGGACGCGGCCGCCATGCATGCCGCCGCGAAACATTTATTGGGCAAGCATGACTTCACCACCTTTCGAGCGGCCAAATGCCAGGCAAATTCACCAATCCGCACCCTGGATGCGTTGGATGTGGAACGCCAGCCGGACGGCGAGGTGCATGTGCGGGCCCGCGCACGTTCGTTTCTGCATCACCAGGTGCGTTCCATCGTCGGCAGTTTGCATATGGTGGGGTTGGGCAAATGGAACCCCCAAGACCTTGCGGATGCCCTGGTGGCCCGCGACCGCGGCCGTTGCGGGCCCGTGGCCCCGGCAGAGGGATTGTATCTAACAGCCGTGGACTATCCCGAATAGCCTAATTCGTTGCTTTCGGCGGGCGAATGCGCACGGCGGTGATCTGATTGCGCAAGCGGCGCATGACCTCGAAGGAAAAATCCTCCAACTCAAACCGTTCACCGATATCGGGAATACGGCGGGCGATATGAATGACCAGGCCGGCTATGGTAGCGGCGTCATCCTCGGGCAGTTCCCAGTCAAAATCTCGGTTCAAATCCCGCACGGTGACCACGCCGTCGACCATGTAGCTGCCGCCCGCCTCGCGCCGCACGGCGGCGGAGCGGCTGACATCATGCTCGTCACTAATATCGCCGACGATCTCTTCCAGAATATCTTCCAGTGTGACCATGCCCATGAGGGCGCCATATTCATCGACCACCAGGGCAAAATGCTCCCGCCGGGCCCGAAAGGCGTTCAGTTGCGCGATCAGGGAGGTGGTTTCCGGCACGAACCATGGCGCCCGCAGCAAACTCCGCAGACCAGGTGCGGCGGCGGCATCATTTTGCGCCGCTGAAATAGCCCGCAGCAGGTCCTTGGCGTGCAGGATACCGATAATGTTGTCCATGTCGCCCTGCCACAACGGTACGCGGCTATAGGGCGTGGCCAAAAGTTCCTTGGCGATGTCGCCGGCCGGGCGGTCCGCATCCATCATCACCATGTTCTTGCGGTGGATCATTATTTCCGAAACTTCAACATCGGAAAGATCCAATATACCATCCAGCATATCCCGGTCACTTTTCACCATGGCCCCGTCGCGGGCGTGCAGGGCCAAGGCGCCGCGCAATTCCTCGGAGGCATCCGCTATTTCGTCCTTGCCCCGCATGATCGCGCCAAACAGCGCCAACAGTCCCCGAACGACAGCCTGGATCAAATCCGTCACGGGGCCCAAGGCAGTGACAATGGGACTGATCAGGGGCGCGGCGGCCAAGGCGGTGCGATTGGGCCTGTTCAGGGCATAAGTCTTCGGCAACACTTCGGCGAAGATCACCACCAGGGCGGTCATGATCATGGTGGCATAGGCCACCCCGGCCTTGCCGAACAGGGCGATCAGAACTGAGGTGGCCAGGGCCGAGGCCAGGATATTGACCAGATTGTTGCCCAGCAATATGGTGCCGATCAAACGTTCGGGCCGGGCGATTAGTCGGTTGACCCGGGCCGCCCGGCGCATGCCGCGGCGTTCCAGTTGGTGCAAGCGAGCCCTGCTAACAGCCGTAAGCGCCGTTTCAGAGCCCGAAAACAGGGCCGACAGCACCAACAGCACCAATACACCGAGAATGGAAAACAGTAACTCGCCGTCCATGGCGTCAGCGTCCTCTATTCATGCGCCGGCACCGCCGCGGTGGCGGCCAACATGCGCTTCACGGCAGCTTCGGAAACGTCTTTCTGGATGAAGGTCCGGCCAATGCCCCGGGCCAGAACGAAGGTCAAACGGCCATCGATGACTTTCTTGTCCTGCAGCATATGGTGCACCATTGTCGCCGCCGTTAATTCCGGCAGATTGATCTGTTCAATCCCGACGGGCAGACCCATGGCCAAAAGGTGCCGCCGCACCCGGTCGGTTTCCTGGGAAGAACACAAACCCAGCGCCGTGGAGAGAGCAAATGCCATGCACAGGCCGACGGCCACCGCCTCCCCATGCAGCAAACTACCGTCATAGCCGCCCTCCACCTCCAGGGCGTGGGCGAATGTGTGGCCAAGATTTAAAAGCGCACGGTCGCCGCTCTCCCGCTCGTCGCGGGCCACGATCGCCGCCTTGGACCGGCAGGAGACGGCTATGGCATGGCGCAATGCCGCCCCATCACCCGACAATAATTCACCGCCATGATCTTCCAGCCACTCAAAGAATTCGAAATCATCGATCAATCCGTATTTCACCACCTCGCCATAGCCGGCCCGCAACTCCCGTTCGGGCAGGCTGGCCAGGGCGGAAATATCGGCCAGCACCAATCGGGGCTGGTAAAAAGCGCCGATCAGGTTCTTGCCCTGGCTGGCGTTGACCGCCGTCTTGCCGCCGACCGAACTGTCGACCTGAGCCAACAAGGTGGTTGGCATTTGGATGAAATCCACGCCCCGGCGCAGGATCGCGGCGGCAAAGCCCGCCAGATCACCAACCACGCCGCCGCCCAGTGCGACAATCGTATCCCGCCGTTCCACCCGCAGCGTCAGCAATTGATCCAGCAAATCCTCCAGCTGGGAAAAATTCTTTGATCCCTCGCCCGGTGGCACGATGATGGCGTCAGTGGCGATGCCGGCACGGTCCAAGGATGCCCGCAACGTCGCCAGGTGCAGCCCGGCGACGTTTTTATCCGTAACGATGACCACCCGCGGGCGGGTTAGCACCGCCGCCAGATAATCCCCCGCATGGGCCAACAACCCCTCGCCAATGATAATGTCATAGGACCGATTGGCCAATTCGACCCGTACGGTTTCCACCGCTGCCCCCGCCGTCATCGGCACAAATCCCGTTCCGTGGCGGCGACATGGGCCTGCAGGGAGGTTACGATTTGTTCAACCACGTCCTCGTGAGGGCCTTGACCGGAGGTCACCGTCAAATCCGCCTGGGCGTAGACGGGATCCCGTTCGGCCATAAGTATTTGCAGGATCTCACGTGGCGCACCTTGTTTCAGCAATGGGCGGTGATCCCGGCGCATGACCCGTTCCAGCAGAACCTCCAAGTCCGCGCGCAGCCAGACCGAGATGCCGTTCACGCGAATGGCGGCGCGGGTTTCAGGGTCCATGAAGGCCCCGCCCCCCGTGGCCAGAACATGGGGCGGGCCGTCCAGCAAACGGGCAATGACACGGCGTTCGCCATCGCGGAAGGCTGCTTCGCCGTGACGGGCAAAGATATCTTCGATGCTGCAATCCGCCGCTTTTTCGATTTCCTGATCCGCATCAAAAAACGACAGACCCAGGCGTTTGGCCAGACGCCGGCCCACGGAAGACTTGCCGGCCCCCATCAGGCCGACAAGGACGATGCCACGGTCCAGTTCTGGAACAATTATTTCACTCATGATGGATGCATATATTGGGATGTTTGGCGCGGATGGCAATGAATGA
Organism: Alphaproteobacteria bacterium; assembly: GCA_029936195.1. GTDB lineage: Bacteria > Pseudomonadota > Alphaproteobacteria. Next base: position 3,286 of record JAPYUH010000001.1, on the reverse strand, counting down.
GGACATGGCCGTTGCCGACAAGCGCTGTCATTGGCGCCCGGCCCCATTTCCGGCCTAGTATCCGGCTCCGTTGCAAGGCGGGCGCACAATATATAAATTGTTGCCTGTATGGACTAAGTTCTGCCACATTTATAATCTAACAAACAAAGGGTCCGCTGTCCTCTTTCGCTGCTATCTTTCACTGTTATCTTTCACTGTTATCTTTCAC
>JAPYUH010000001.1:0-2978 GCA_029936195.1 Alphaproteobacteria bacterium | reverse complement strand
CGCTGTCCTCTTTCGCTGCTATCTTTCACTGTTATCTTTCACTGTTATCTTTCACTGTTATCTTTCACTGCATCGATGATGGAATATCGCACATTTTTTTAACAGTTTAGTCATTTCCCATGAAAAAATTATCTCTCATCCTCATAGCCTTCTTGGTGTTCTTGCTTGGCGGCGGCGCGGCCCTCCTGGCCATGTGGCAGATCCCGGCGCCCAGCGCGCCCGTGCACAAAGTTCTGGCCGATGACCGCTTCCCCCGCTAACTGGCCGGTAATCCTGGCCATGCTGCTGGGGTCATCAATTGCGTCCGCGGCCGCGGCGCAAACACAGCCGCAAACGGAAGCCAAAAAAAACACCGGGGCGCGGCCCAACATCACGGTCGGTCCGGCACCAGGCAGTAAAAGCCCGAATATCACCGCCGGGCCCAAGACCACGGCCCCGGAGAAACCGACATCATTTAGCCGGCCACGGACACTGCAACTGCGCCTTGATCCGAAGACCGGCCAGGCGCTGACCCCACGACAGTTGGAGGAAAGGGCCCGGCGCAAAGTACAGCCGCCTCGATCCCTGCGCGCCCGGCAGCCAATCAAGCCGGCGCCGGTGGCCGCGACCGCGCCCAAAGGCGAAGCCGCCGCCGCACCCGCGGCCGGCGATAAAACCAAGGCGGCGGCGCAGAACGGCGGTATCCAGGTGAAAGCTCTGGGCCAGGCCAAGGTTTCGGCCATTGGTCTTCTGAATACCTCCCAGGGCGGCTTCGGCGCTGATATGTGGGCCGGCACGCCCCTGCCCTTGGTCATGTCGCTGTTGCCCCGCCTGCCGGTGGCGGCCACTTCGCCGGTCATGCAATCATTGCGCCGGCGTCTGCTGCTCACCACCGCTCTGCCCCCCGATGAAAAATCGGGCGACCGGGGGGATACATCCGGCCAGGAAGCTGACCGGGACGCCGACCGGGACGCTGACCCGGACCTTGCCAAAAGAGGTCTTGCCGACAGGGATATTGATGGCCGGGCACTTGCCGCCGCGCGCATTGATCGCCTTGCGGCCATGGGCGATTCGCTGGCCGTGGCACAATTATTGAAATTTGCCCCCCTGACCATGGCAAATAAAGTCTACGCGCGGGTTCGGGTGGATGCGGCCCTGCTAAACGGCAATGTGCCCGAAGCCTGCCGCATGGCGCGCAACAAACTTGGCGGCGCGGCGGGCGACGAGGTGATCTGGCAGAAAATCATGGCGTTCTGTCTGGCCGTTGAGGGTCAGGCCGCCCAAGTCGAATTATACGAACAGCTTTTGTATGAAAACGGCGTCGAGGATGAAGCTTATTTCACGCTTTTGTCCGCCCTGACCAGCGGCGAAAGCGAACCATTGGATACCATTGTCGAAACCGGTCCGCTGCACCTGGCCATGTTGCGGGCCGCGCGCCGGGCCATACCCGGCGATGCCTTGCGTGGCGCCGCGCCGGCTGTCGTGCGGGCCATCGCGACATCGCCCAACGCATCTCTGACCCTGCGCCTGGAAGCCGCCGAGCGGGCCGAGGCAATGGGCGTGTTGGAGACGGATGTGCTGGCCCGGGTATACGCCAGCGTACCCTTTTCCGCCGAGCAGTCCGCCAGGGCCATCGCCCTCGCGGAACAACAGCCCGGCCCCTCGGCGGCGGCCATTCTATACCAGGTAGCCCAGATCGACGATCAGGTTTCCGGCCGCGCCAGGGCCCTGGCGGCGGCCTGGCGCAACGGCCGGACCAGTGGCCGCTATTTGACCGCCGTCCGCGTCAACCTTGATCTGACCAAGACGATTCAGCCGGATGCCCGGCTGGCCTGGTTTGCGGCGGATGCCGGTCGGGCCCTGTTGGCGGCAGGCGACAGGGCGGCCGCACGGGCCTGGTTAATGGCGGTCATCCAGCCCGCCCTTGACGGCCAGGCCGATGCCGCCGCCGCCATGTTGCGCCTGGCGCCCCTGCTCTACGTTTCGGTCAAGGATGTCCAAGACCCGCATCTGGGAGCGGTCATGGAAACAGTTATGGCGAATTGGTGGCAGGGAGAGGTTGCAAATAATGGCGCGGACAGGTACCAACGCGCCATCAGGTTATTTGGTTTGCTGTCTGCCTTGGGCAGGGAGGTTTCCAGCGACCTTTGGCTGCCGCTGCTGGCGATGCCGCGGGAAGATGCGGGGCAATCCGGCCAAGGCGCGGCGGCTTCGGCATTCTCCGCGCCACCCTTGCTGCTGGGGCTGGATCGGGCCGCGAAGGCGGGGCGCAGAGGCGAGACGGTATTGCTTGCGCTGTTGCTACTTGGTGATGGTGGACCGGCGGTGGGTGACAGTTTAACCCTGGGGCGGATTGTGTCCGCCCTTCGTCAGGTTGGCCTGGAGAAAGATGCCGGCGCGCTGGCGCTGGAAAGTTTGTTGGGTGTTGGGTTTTGAATTTCAATTGTTTGAACTGATGTGAGTGTTGCGTTGTCTCAATCATTACAATACGTCGATAATTTCCTGGAAATGCTGGCGGTCGAACGTGGCGCGGCCCAGAATACATTGGATTCCTATGGTCGGGATTTGCGCCATTTCACGGCCTTCAAGGGTTCCGACATTCGCTGGGCCGATGCGGATGACATTCGCAGTTATCTGGCGCATCTGGAGCGCGAGGGCATGGCGCCATCCACGGCCGCCCGGCGCCTTTCGGCCTTGCGACAGTTCTACCGTTTCCTCCATGCCGAGGGCATGCGCAGCGACGACCCCTCGTCCGCCATTGACAGCCCGCGCCGGGTCCGGCCCCTGCCGAAAGTCTTGACGGAAGTTGAGGTTGAGCAACTGCTCAAGGCAGCCAAGACATACAAGGGCCCTGAAGGTATCCGCCTGGAGGCCTTGATGGAACTGCTCTATGCCACGGGATTGCGGGTTTCTGAGTTGCTGATGCTGCCCTATCCCGCGGTGCAATCGGACCGGGCCTTTGTCGTGGTCAAGGGCAAGGGCGGCCGCGAACGCATGGT
>JAPYUH010000281.1 GCA_029936195.1 Alphaproteobacteria bacterium | reverse complement strand
AGGTTATGGGTATCGTCACGTCCGAATTACTTTAATTGAAGCTGCAAAAATCGTTACGCAGTTAAGGACCGTTGCAAGACCTGCACAATGTGGACCGCCTCCCGCCCGCTGCCGTGTTTGATTTGCTGGCGGCAGGAAGTTCCGTTGGCGATCAGCGTGGTGCCCGGCGCGGCGACGCGAACCGCCGGCAGCAAGGCGGCTTCCGCCATGTCTTGTGAAATCTGGTAGGTCCCCGCGCCATAGCCGAAAGCCCCGGCCATGCCGCAGCAACTGGTTCGCACGGTCTCCGCCTCCACATCCGGCAGCAAGCCCAGGGTTGTGTCCATGGCGGTCATGGTCTGGTGGGCCTTTTGGTGGCAATGGCCGTGCACCAAGACCTCGCCGGCGGCGGCCAGCTCCAGCTTCAGACGGCCCGCCCCATGCTCCGCCGCCAGGTACTCTTCCAGCAACATGGCATTCTTCGCCAAGGCTTGGGTGGCGGCGCCGGGCAGTACGGAGAGGAATTCATCCCGCAAGGTCAATAGGCAGGACGGCTCCAGCCCCAGAACCGGCAGGCCCCGTTCAACGAAGGGCGCCAGGGCCGCCACGGTGCGCGACATCTCTTCCCGCGCCTGATCAACCAACCCCGCCGAGAGGAACGTGCGGCCGCAACACAGGCCCTGGACAATATGGACCCGCCGGCCCGCCGCCGTCAGGACGGCGATGGCGGCGTGCAGATTTTCGGCCTCGAAATTGGTGTTGAAGGTATCGGCGAACAGCACCACCTCCACGCCGCTCTCGGGACCGGCGACTTTTGAAGCGCGAAAGACATCGCGGCGCCATTTCGGCAGCGGTCGTCTGGCGGTGAAGCCAAGCAACTTCTCCGACAGCCAGGCCAGCCCCGGAACCTGATCGCGCAGGTTCAACAGCGGTGCCAGGCGCGCGGCCCAAGGGGCATAACGGGGCAGATAAGCCACCAGGCGGTCATGCAGAGAGAGACCCAATCGTTTGGCACGCTGATATTGCACCTCGACCTTCATGGCCGCCATGTCCACGCCCACGGGGCATTCCCGCCGACAGCCCTTGCAGCCAACGCACAACGACATGGCGTCCGCCATCGCCTCCCCTTGCAGTGCGTCCGGGCCTAATTGACCGGAAAGGCCGAGGCGCAACAGATTGGCGCGGCCCCGGGTCAGGTGCGCCTCGTCCCCGGTGACCTTGAACGAGGGGCACATGACACCGCCCAGACCGGTATTGCGGCAGGCGCCGTTGTTGTTGCACATCTCCACCGCGCGTTGAAACCCGCCCCAGGGGGACCAATCCAGCCCGGTCTCCAGTTCATCGGTTTTGTAATCGGGCTTGAAGCGGAACAGGCGGCGGTCGTCCATTTTCGGCGGCGCGACGATCTTGCCGGGATTGAACAGCCCGGTGGGATCAAGAATGGATTTTACTTCGGCGAAGTTATCCACCATGCGCTGGCCGAACATGGGCAGGTGAAATTCCGACCGCACCAGACCGTCGCCATGTTCGCCCGAATGGCTGCCCTTGTATTCCCGCACCATGGCAAAGGCTTCCTCGGCCATGGCGCGCATCTTCACGGCACCGCCCGGTTCCTTCAAATTAACCACGGGACGCACATGCAGACAGCCGACCGAGGCATGGGCATACCAGGTGCCTTCCGTGCCGTGCTTGTGAAAGACCTGGGTCAGGCGGTCGGTATAATCGGCCAGATCCTCCAGGCGCACGGCGCAATCCTCGATGAACGAGATCGGCTTGCCGTCGCCCTTCATGGACATCATAATGTTTAGGCCGGATTTACGAACCTCCCAGACCGCCGTCTGAAAGGCCGGGTCCGTGGCCTCCACCACCGCATCGGGGAATCCCAAATCGCCCATCAATTCCACCAATTGCGCCAGCTTGCGCAGTTGTTCCTCCCGCTCCTCGCCGGCGAATTCGACCAGCAACAAAGCCGCCGGCTGACCGTGGACAAAGCGTTCGATGGTGGGGCGAAAAATGTCGATCTGGCGGGCCAGGTCGATCATGGTGCGGTCCACCAGCTCCACCGCCGCCGGGTCCAGTTCGACGATATGCTGGGTGGCGTCCATGGCGCCGTAGAAATCCGGAAAATGGCAAATGCCCAGGACCTTGTTGGCCGGAATAGGTACCAGGTCCAATTCAATGGCGGTGGAAAACGCCAGGGTGCCTTCCGATCCCACCAGCAAATGGGCCAGGTTCCGGGATCCAGTTTCGGGCACGAGGGCATCGATGTTGTAGCCGCCGACCCGGCGCTGGACAGTCGGGAAACGGGCCGCAATTTCGTCCGCTTCCCGCCGGCCCAGGTCCAGCAGCGGCACCGCGATCTCGCGATAACGGGCCGGGATCGCCGCCGCCTGAAAATCGTTGGGCAAGTGACCAAAAATCAATTTGGCGCCGTCCGCCAGGATCGCCTCCACGGCGTGCACATTGTCCACCATGTTGCCGAAACGGATGGAGCGGGCACCACAGGAATTATTCGCCGTCATGCCGCCAATGGTGGCCCGGGACGAGGTGGAGACATCGACGGGAAAAAATAAAGCATGGGGTTTCAGGTAGGCATTCAATCGATCCAGTACCAGGCCGGGCTGCACCGTGACCCGTCGGTTCGCTTTATCAAGGGAGATCACGCCGGCCAAATGTTTGGAAACATCCACCACCAGTGCCTCGCCCACGGTCTGTCCGCATTGCGAAGTGCCGCCGCCGCGGGGCAACAGGGGAATGCCTTCGTCGGCGGCGATCTGGATGGCGCGGACGATATCCCCTTCGTCGCGGGGAACAACAACACCGATGGGCTCGATTTGATAGATCGACGCGTCCGTCGAATAGCGCCCCCTGCTGGCGGCATCAAACAGCACCTGTCCAGACAATTCCCGGCCCAGGCGAGCCGCCAGGGCGCTGTCGCCGATCCGCCCGGTACCGGTATAGGGTGCCGTCATGTTGCCGGCGCCTATGACGCCAGTTCCCTGGCCCGGTCGCGCAGCACGAATTTCTGAATCTTGCCGGTGGAGGTTTTCGGCAGATCGTCAAATACCACCCGACGGGGGCATTTGTAGTGCGCCATCTTGTCCCGGCAAAAGGCAATAATCTCTTCCTCCGTGGCATTTTCGCCCGGTTTCAATTCGATAAAGGCGGTGGGCGTTTCGCCCCACTTCTCCGACGGCGTGGCGACCACGGCCACGGCGGCGATCTTGGTGTTGGTGTAGAGGGTATCCTCGACCTCGATGGAGGAGATATTCTCGCCACCCGAGATGATGATGTCTTTTGAGCGGTCCTTCAGCTCCACATAGCCGTCCGGGTGCCAGACGCCGAGATCACCGGTGTGGAACCAACCGCCCGAAAAAGCCTCTTCGGTGGCGGTGGGGTTCTTCAGATAGCCCTTCATGGTGACATTGCCGCGCATGAACACTTCGCCCATGCTCTCGCCATCCATGGGCATGGGCGCGAGGGTTTCGGGATCGGCCACCATCATGGCTTCCTGCACCTGATAGGTCACGCCCTGGCGGGCCTTCAACTTGGCCTGTTCGTCCAGGGGCAATTCGTTCCATTCCGATTTCCAGGCGCTGACCACGCAGGGGCCGTACACCTCCGTCAGGCCGTAAACATGGGTGACGTCGAAACCCTGGCGCGCCATGTCGGCCAGCACCGCCGCGGGGGGTGGGGCGGCGGCGGTGAACATGTTGACGGTGTGAGGCAACGCGCGTTTTTCTTCCGAACCTGCCCCGGCAATCATCTGCATGACGACGGGGGCGCCGCACATATGGGTCACCTTGTGCTCATCGATTGCGGCATAGATATCCCGGGCCACCACATTGCGCAGACAGACATGGGTCCCGGCTATGGCGGTAATGGACCAGGGGAAACACCAGCCGTTGCAATGGAACATGGGCAGGGTCCACAGATAGACGGGATGCGCGGGCATATGCCAGGACATGATATTGCCCACCGCGTTCAGATAGGTGCCCCGATGGCTGTAAACCACGCCCTTGGGATTGCCCGTGGTGCCGGAGGTATAGTTCAGGGATATGGCCTCCCACTCATCGGCGGGCGGGCGCCATTGATAATCTTCATCCCCCGTGGCCAGAAACGCCTCGTAATCCATCACGCCGAGGGATTTGCCCCCCGGCCCGGCCGCATCCTCGATATCGATGACGATGGGCCGGTGCGCCACCTTCTCCAGCGCCGCCTCGATAATGGGGCTGAATTCCGTATCCGTGAACAACAGCTTGCAGTCCCCATGATCCAGGATGAAGGCGATCTCCGTGGCGTTCAGGCGGTAGTTCAGCGCGTTCAACACGGCCCCCTGCATGGGCACCCCGAACGTCGCCTCGAAGGCGGCGGTGACATTCGGCGCCATTACCGACACCGTATCGCCCTTGCCGATGCCCTGCCTGTCCAGGGCGGAGGCCAGGCGCAAGCAGCGGCTTTGGGTTTCTGCCCAGCTATAGCGCCGGTCGCCATCGATGACGGAGGTATATTCGGGATAGGTCCAGGCCGCCTTGGCCAGAAAGCTCAAGGGCGACAGGGCCTGATAGTTGGCCGCCGTGATCGGCAGATCGGTCTCGTAGGGATTGGCGCTCATTATCGGGCTCCTGGGCTGCGGTTGGATCGCTAAGTTATCGTTTAGGGACGCATTTGCCAATCGCCTGGAACATGCTATCACCCCATCCAGCATGCGCACCGCCGCATGCCCATTTGTGCATTGTGCGCCCGTAGCTCAGCCGGATAGAGCACTTGATTCCTAATCAAGGGGCCGGGGGTTCGAGTCCCTCCGGGCGCACCAATACCCCTTTGAAATCGTTGAAACTTCTTTAAACGTTTCCCCAGACATATCCTCAAAATTCGGCCCTGTCACACCACAGTCACAATGAGGTGTGTCCAATGGC
>JAPYUH010000280.1 GCA_029936195.1 Alphaproteobacteria bacterium | reverse complement strand
CAGCCGGGACGCCATTTTTGGCCGCGAGGTCCTGCTGGGCGTGGCGGACAAGGCCACCGCCTTCATGGATATGTGGACCATGCTGAAGCCGGGCGGGCAGATCCTGTTGGTGGACTTCGTCGCCAAAACGCCGGCTGGCACCAAGGAAGACGCCGACGAGTGGGCCAAGTTCGAGAAAATGAAACCGCACATGGCGACCATGGATCAAATCAAACAGGGCCTTTCCGCCACCCACCTTGATGTCCATAAGGCGGATGATATATCTGACGCCTTTTGCAGCCATATTCTGCGCGGCCTGGCCGGCCTGACGGATACCCTGAAACAAGGCTCGGTCCCCAAGGATCAGCGCCCCTGGGTGATGTGGGAAGTGGAACTTTGGGCCCGGCGGGTGGCCACGTTGCAGGCCGGCAACATCGGCTTCTACCGCTTTCACGCCAGCAAGGCGGCCGAGTAGACACAGCCAAGCGCCGCCGACAGGCCCCGTTGACACGCCGTGGGCCTCTCTGTATGTTCCGCCGACATTTTTTGCTCCAGACCGGGGCCGCGATGGGATGAGACCATGAAAGTTCGGAATTCTTTGAAATCGGCGAAAAACCGCCACCGCGATTGCCGGGTGATCCGCCGCAAGGGCCGGGTCTACGTGATCAACAAGACCAACCGCCGGTTCAAGGCGCGTCAGGGCTAGGGCCCAGGGAAATTCAGGTCCTAACGGGCCATTTTGGCCGTTGACGCCGCGCTCGTCAGAGCGCGGTTTTTCGTTTTCCATTCTATACCCGTCAAATCTTTGCTATGACTGCCCGGCAATTCTGCTGGAGTTGACATATGTTGATGCCCAAGCCCGAAGGCGAAATTCTGGCCCAGCGCCTTGGCCTGCTGGATGATCTGCGCGCCATCGTGCCCGGCGAGGGCGTGATCGCGGACCTTACCGCCCTGCGCGCTTATGAAAGCGACGGCCTGTCGGCCTATCGCCAGGTTCCCATGGCCGTGGTTCTGCCCGAGCGGGTGGATCAGGTTGCCGCCATCATGCAACTTTGCGACCGCCGCAGGATAAAAGTGGTGCCCCGCGGTGCCGGCACCTCGCTCTCGGGCGGCGCCCTGCCACTGGAGGACGGTATTATCCTGGGCCTGGGCAAGTTCAACAAGATATTGGAAATTGATTACGAAAACCGCGCCGTGCGCGTACAGCCCGGCGTCACCAATCTTGGCATCAGCCAGGCGGTGGACGGTGAAGGGTTCTATTACGCACCGGACCCCTCCAGCCAAATTGCCTGTTCCATCGGCGGCAACGTGGCGGAGAACGCCGGCGGCGTGCATTGTCTGAAATACGGCGTTACCACCAACAATCTGCTGGGCCTGGAAATGGTCCTGCTGTCGGGCGAAATTATCCGGCTGGGCGGCAAGCATCTGGACAGCGGCGGCTATGACATCATGGGCTTGTTGACCGGGTCGGAAGGATTGCTGGGCGTGGTCACTGAAATTACCGTGCGCATCTTGAAAAAACCTGAAACCGCCCGCGCCCTGCTGATCGGCTTCCCCTCGTCCGAGCAGGCCGGCGATTGCGTGGGCAAGGTGATCGGGGGCGGCATCATTCCGGGCGGCATGGAAATGATGGACCGCGCAGCGATCCATGCCTCGGAAGAATTCTGCCATGCGGGCTACCCCCTGGAGGCGGAGGCATTATTGATTGTGGAGCTGGACGGCCCAGCCCGGGAGGTCGATCACCTGATCGAACAAGTCGGCGCGATCGCCACTGCCTGCGGTTCCACCTCGCTGCGCATATCCGAGACCGAGGCGGAGCGGACTGCATTTTGGGCCGGGCGCAAGGCGGCCTTTCCCGCCATTGGCCGCATCAGTCCCGATTACATGTGCATGGACGGCACCATCCCCCGCAACCGTCTGCCGGAAGTCCTCAAACGCATGCGCGAGCTGAGCGAGCACCACGGCCTGCGCGTGGCCAATGTGTTTCATGCCGGCGACGGCAATTTGCACCCCCTGATCCTGTTCGACGCCAATGCCGGGGAATTGGAGACGGCGGAAGAATTCGGCGCCGATATCCTGCGTCTTTGTGTCGAAGTGGGCGGCGTGCTGACGGGCGAACACGGCGTCGGCGTTGAAAAACGCGATCTGATGGGGGAAGTCTTCACCGAGGAAGATCTGGCCCAGCAGCAACGGGTAAAGTGCGCTTTTGACCCCAATGGCCGCCTTAATCCAGGCAAGGTTTTTCCCGTTCTGCACCGCTGTGCCGAGCTGGGGCAAATGGTCGTGCACCAGGGCCAGATGCCTTTTCCGGACCTCCCGCGCTTCTGATGCCCATAGATCCAAAGCCGGAAGATTTACAGCCATCCGACGCGGCCCAGGTCGCCGACGTTCTGGCCTGGGCGGCGGCGGGGAAGAAAACCGTCGAACTGGTCGGGGCGGGCAGCAAATCAGCCCTGGGCCGGCCGGTCGAAACCGATTACCGCCTGCATCTGTCCGCCCTGGAGGGCGTCAATCTGTATGAACCGGAAGAACTCGTCCTGCGGGCCGGCGCGGCCACCCCGCTGGGGCAGATCCAGGCCATGCTGGCGCAACAGAACCAGCAGCTGGCTTTTGAGCCGCCGGATTTCGGCGAATTGTACGGCCATGCACGGGAGCAGACCATCGGCGGTGTCCTGGCCGCCAATCTAGCCGGGCCGCGCCGCATCAAGGCCGGCGCCGCGCGGGACCATTTCCTTGGATTGGAGGCCGTTTCGGGCCGGGGCGCGGCGTTTAAGTCGGGCGGCCGGGTGGTCAAGAACGTCACCGGCTACGACCTGTGCAAGCTAATGGCCGGCAGCTTCGGCACCCTGGCGGCCTTGACGGAGGTGACGGTCAAGGTTCTGCCCGCGCCGGAGAAAATCCGCACCGTGCTGTTGTTCGGCCAGGATGACCGCGCCGCCATCGCCGCCATGAGCCAGGCCGCCTGTAGCCCGCACGAAGTTTCCGCCCTGGCCCATCTGCCGAAAGCCATCGCGGCCCGCTCCGCCGTGGGCTATGTCAACGGCGCCGGTCGAGCGGTCACCGCCGTCCGCGTTGAAGGCCCCGCGCCATCCGTGGCGCACCGCGCGGAAGCCCTGCGGCGGCTCTGGGGCGGCAAGGGCAATGTGGAGGAACTGCATGCCCATAATTCCAACACCCTGTGGCGGGAGGTCGGCAATGTGGCATCCCTGCTGCCCGATGCCGATGCCGTCATTTGGAAACTTTCAGTGACCCCGTCCATGGGATCGGAGGTCATGGCAGCCGCCTTGGTGACGGGTGGCGCGGGCTACTACGACTGGGCCGGCGGGTTGCTCTGGCTTGCACTGCCGGTGGGCAACGATAGTGGAGACGGCCGAGGGGACGGCGGCGCCGGCTTGGTACGCGCCAGCCTTGGCGGCGACGGCCATGCCACCTTGATGCGCGGCGGGGTGGAACTGCGGCGCCGGGTCGATGTCTTCCAACCCACGGCGGCGCCTCTGGCGGCGCTGAGCGCCCGCATCAAGGCATCGTTTGATCCCCACGGCATATTGAATCCCGGCCGCATGCACGGGGCATATTGATCATGCAGACCAATTTCAAGCCGGAACAAATGCGCCAGCCCGACGTGGCCGAGGCCGACGGCATCCTGCGTAATTGTGTCCATTGCGGCTTTTGCACCGCGACCTGCCCCACCTATGTGTTGCTGGGCGACGAGCTGGACAGTCCCCGGGGCCGCATCTACCTGATCAAGAATATGCTGGAGAGCGGCCAGCCGCCCGACGAACGCACCGTGCGCCACCTGGACAGATGCCTAACCTGTCTGTCGTGTACAACCACATGCCCTTCCGGCGTGGATTACATGCACCTGCTGGACCGGGCCCGGGCCCGGATCGAACGGCAGTATGTCAGGCCCCTGCCGGAACGTCTGCTGCGCCGGCTGCTGGCCCTGGTCCTGCCCCGCCCCGGCCTGTTCCGCCTGGCCTTGGGCGCCGCCCGCCTGGCCAAGCCGTTCGCCGCCCTGGCGCCGGGACGATTGCGGGCACTGCTGGCCATGGCGCCCGCCAACCTACCGGCGGCAAGCGCCCTTGATCAACCGCAAATACATCCCGCCCAGGGCCGGCGGAAAATGCGCGTCGCCCTGCTGGCCGGTTGTGCGCAAAAGGTCCTGGATCCCGCTATCAACGCCGCCACCATCCGCCTGCTGACGCGCCTGGGCTGCGACGTGGTCATTGCCAAGGGTGCGGGCTGTTGCGGCGCCCTGACGCACCATATGGGCCGGGAAGAGACCGCCAAGGCCTCGGTCCGCGCCAACGTGGCCGCCTGGACGGCCGAGCTGGAGGCAGACGGCCTGGATGGGGTGGTGATCAATGCATCGGGCTGCGGCACCACGGTGAAGGACTACGGACACATCCTGGCGGACGATCCGGCCTGGGCCGAACCGGCCCGGCGCATATCCGAACTGGCCCTGGACATCACCGAATTACTGCAACGCCTGGAGCTGCCCGCGTCCAAACTGGCCCCGCCCTTGAAGGTCGCCTATCACGCCGCCTGTTCATTGCAGCATGGCCAGAAGGTCGTGGCGCCGCCGAAACAATTGCTGGCACGGGCCGGTTTCGACGTTCTGGAGGTGCCCGAGGGCCATCTTTGCTGCGGCTCCGCCGGGACCTATAATCTTTTGCAGCCCGACCTGGCCAACCGTCTGCGCGACCGCAAGGTGGGCCATATCGAAAGCCTGTCCCCGGACGTGGTCGCCGCCGGCAATATCGGCTGCATGGTGCAACTGCGCGGGGGTTTGGCCGTCCCCGTAGTACACACTGTCGAGCTGTTGGATTGGGCCACGGGCGGCCCGAAGCCGGCTGGGATCAAGCTTGATTGAATTCGCCGCACCACCCACTCCCCCACCCGGCCACCCATGGAATCATAATTAATGGG
>JAPYUH010000279.1 GCA_029936195.1 Alphaproteobacteria bacterium | reverse complement strand
TTGATGCCGTCCTTGGTGGGCCGGGCGCCAAAGCCGCCCTTGATGGATTCATAACTTACATACTGTTCGCCGCTTCGATAATCGGTTCCACCCAAAGTCAGGACCGACGATGTGCCTTGGGAACACGCCATGACCCGGTCCGGCAAGAATGTATAAAGCGCGCCGAACAGCATATCGGCCACGCGGTGGGACATTTCGTGATTGGCATAGACCACGGGTGCGGGGAAGGTGGCGTTGACGACGGTGGAAGAGGGCGCGGTGACCGTGATGGCGCGCCAACAACCTGAATTGGGCGGGATCATGCCGTTGGGGTCGACCACCATTTTCACGGCCGTGAAGATGCCCGACGCGGTGACGGACAGCGGCGCGTTCATGGGGCCGGCCACCTGGGGGTCGGAGCCGGTGAAATCCACCGCCAAGCTGTCGCCGCGTTTGACCGCATGCATGCGGATGGTGAAGGTTTCGTCCTCTTCCTCGCCCGGTTCCAGAATGCCGTCGCCGTCGCAGAAATCCTCGAAGCGGCCTTCACCGTCGGGCAGCTCGGCCAGAAACTTGCGCATCATGATTTCGGAATAGTCCATCACCTCCGCCATGATCCGGCGCAGGGTCTCGACGCCGTATTTCTCCGCCAGTTCCGACAGCCGCGCGCTGCCCCGGCGGTTGGCGGCGATCTGGGCATTCATGTCGCCCCGGCGTTCGTCCGGCGTGCGCACGTTGGTGAAAATGATCGCATCCACGCCCTGGTTCAGAACGCCTGCTTCGTACAGGCGGATGGGGGGCAGGCGCAGCCCCTCGCCAAACACCTCCGTCACCGCGCCATAGCTGCCCGGCGTGGCGCTGCCGATGTCCGGCCAATGGGCCCGCACGCAGGCGAAGCCCAACAATTCGCCGCGATGGAAGGACGGCGACACAATATTGACGTCGGGCAGATGAGAGCCGCCGAAATAGGGATCATTGTGGATGAAGACATCCCCCTCCACGAAGTCGCCAAAGGCCTGGATCACCGCCTTGACCGCGTCGGGCATGGAGCCAAGATGGATCGGCAGATCCGGTCCCTGGGCGATCATCTCGCCCCCTGCGTCGAACAGACCGCAGGAATAATCGCCGGCGACTTTCAACAGCGGCGAATAAGCGGTCTTGGCCAGGACGATCTTCATCTCCTCGGCCGCCGCGTACAGGGCGTTCTTGACCACCTCGAATGTGGCGGCGTCGGTTTTAATGGTGGTCCTCATGGGACTGGTTTTATTCATCATCCATCTCCATAAGAATGTGGCCGGTCGCGTTCATTTGGGCCCGCCACCCAGGCGGAATGACAATGGTCGTATCCACGGCCTCCAGCACCGCCGGTCCGGTGATTGCGTCGCCGGGCCCGAGCGGGGCGCAGTCATATATCGCGCAGTCGCACCGTCCGCCCCCCTGGCCGCCGCCCTGGCCGCTGCCCTGGCGGAACCAGACCGGCCGGCTGCCCTTGCGTGGATCCTTGCCCCTGGTCGCTTCATAGCTCAGCGCCAAACTCTCGAAGCGGCCGATGGCGGAAAGCCGTAAGTTGACCATTTGAATGGTTTCATCGGGGTTGTGGTGGCCGTATGTCTGGCGATGCTTCTCGTGAAATAACTGCGCCAATTCGTCCAGGGTGCCTTGGGTTATCTCACCCGTGCGCGCCGGCACCGACAATTCGTAGGCCTGCCGGCCATAGCGCAGGTCGGCGGAGCGTTCCAACCGCCATTGCTCTTGCGGAATATTAGCCGCCGTCAGCATCGCCCTGGCGGCTGTTTCCATGTCGCCGAAGGCCGCCGCGACGGCGGATTTGTCGGCTTCGTGCAGGGCAATGAAATGGGTCTTCACATAGTCCCGCTTCAGATCCGTCGCGACCAGGCCCAGGGCCGAAAATCCACCTGGAATGGGTGGGATAATGACCTCGCGAATACCCAGTTCCGTGGCCAGCTCAGCGGCATGCATGGGACCGGCGCCGCCAAAGGCGACCAGACTGAATTCCCGGGCGTCATGGCCGCGCTCCACCGAGACGATGCGCAAGGCTTCCGCCATGGAGGCGTTGACCACGGCCAGAACGCCGCTGGCCGCCGCGTCAACGCCGATGCCCAGGGGCGCGGCCAAATGTTCCTCGATGGCGGCGATGGCCTTATCGGCGCGGATCGCCAGGCGGCCCGCTAGCAAGGCGTTTGAATCCAGATAGCCCAGGGCCAGATTGCAGTCGGTCACGGTGGGCCGGGTGCCGCCCGCGTCATAACAGACCGGGCCCGGTTCGGCGCCGGCGCTTTGCGGTCCCACCTTCAGGGCGCCGCCCGGATCTATCCAGGCGATGGAGCCGCCCCCCGCGCTGACCTCCGCCAAATCGATTACCGGCACCCGGATGGGATGGCCGGTGCCGTTCATCCAACGGCTGGCATTGCCACCGCTCCCCACTTCGTATTCCGAGGTGGTCTCCACCACGCCGTCCTTGATCAGGCTGGCCTTGGCCGTGGTGCCGCCCATGTCGAAGGACAGCAGGTTCGGCTTGTCCAGCTGCCGGCCCGTCAGGGCGGCGGCGATGACGCCGGCGGCGGGCCCGGATTCGATTGCCATGGCGGGCATTTTCAAGCCTTCCGTAACGTCGAAGACGCCGCCGGAGGAACCCATGACATAGAGGCCGGGCAGGCCCATCTCGGCCGTGGCGCCCTCCAGCCGGCGCAGATAGCTTTCCAGGATCGGCCCCACGTAGGCACAGACGGCGGTGGTGGAGGCGCGCTCGAACTCCCTGATTTCCGGCAGCACCTCCGATGACAGGAAGACGGGGATATGGGGCAGGGCGGCGCGCAGGCGTTCGCCGATGATCGCCTCATGCACGTCGTTGAGGAACGAGAACAAAAGCGAGACGGCAATGGCCTCCACCTCGTTTTCCTTGGCGAAGGCGATGATGGCGTCGATGTCATCTTCAACCAGCGGCGTGATAATCCGGCCGGCGGCATCCAGACGCTCCTCCACTTCCAGACGGCAATAGCGGGGGATCAACAGGCCCGGCGGGTCCTGGAACAAATCGTACAGCGAGGGGCGGGACGAACGCCGCAATTCCAAGATGTCGCGGAAGCCCTTGGTCGAGACCAGCATGGCCTTGGCGCCCTTGCCCTCCAAAATGGCGTTGGTCACCACCGTTGTGGCATGGGACAACAGAGAGACATCGGTGGCGGCAACGCCGTGTTCGGCGAGCGCGATGGTGAGGCCCTGGACCACGCCCTGGCCGAAATCCCGCGGCGTGGTGGGGACCTTGGCAATGCCAATGCGGCCCGAGGCTTCATCCACCAGGGCGACATCCGTAAAAGTGCCGCCAATATCCACGCCCACACGCCAACTCATCACGCCGCCTCCAATTCCGTTATTGCGCGGCAGTCTAGCGTATTGGCGCCTCCGTGTTAATCATCCCCCGCCAGGGCTGAAACCTTGGGAACGTATGCCGCCTTGGTGAAATGTTCCTGATCGCTGCTGGAAAACTTCAGGCCGGCCTGTTTGATAGCCCCATCGGGCACCCGGTCCAAGGGCACGTAGGAGCGGTCATCGGCCAGTTCATAGGCGTCGTTGTTTGCCGCGTTGTAGCAGATCAACAGGGCCCAGCGGCGGTTCGGAGAGGTGTTTTTGTCCGAACGGTGCAGCATGTTGCAATGAAATACCAGGACATCCCCCGCCTCCATTTCGGCGTGGAAGGCTTCGTGGGATCTCAGGATATGTTCCATGCGTTTCGGATCGGCCTCGTTCTGTTTGTCGGTCAGGGGCACATGATCGATCCGGCCCAGCTTGTGGGAGCTCTTGACCAATTGCAGACAGCCGTTTTCCTTGTTGGTGGGGTCCAGGGCGATCATGCAGCTCAACATATCGGGACGCAGGCAGCCGTTGTAATACCAATAGCCATAGTCCTGGTGCCATTCCCAGGCGCCGCCTTCGTAGGGGTCCTTGGCCGTCAGCTTCGATTGAAAATGATAGACTTCCCCGCCAATCAATGTGGTTGCCACTTCGACCATGCGGTCACACCGGGCTGCCAGGCCGTAAACACTGTCGCCGGCCCGGTTCCACAGGCTGATGCGGGTGCCAAAACCCTCCTGATCGGGGCGGATCAGTGAACTATCGGTAATGGCCGGGTCCTCTTCCATGGCGCGTTGCAACAGCGCGATTTCCTCGCCATCGAAATGCTTGGGCAGGATGACATAGCCATCCCGCTCATATTGCTCTTGCTGTGCCGTGGATAATTTGAATGGCATATGGGCAACTCCCCTGCGTCGAACAGAACTGATTTTGACCATAGCAAATTCAGCCCGCCGGTTGCCATAATTCATCGGCAGGTGGGTGAATATTTTGGCACTATTCAGTGTCGATTATTTCTGACAATGTCGGTTTGGGAACGCAGTTCCCCTGGGTCATATTTCATCTGGGGACAATGCCATGACCACATCCGATCAACCAAAGGGCTTGCTGGAACGATTGGCCGAAGGGCCGGTGATTTGCGCCGAAGGGTATTTGTTCGAGCTGGAACGCCGGGGCTATTTGCAGGCCGGTGCTTTCGCGCCCGAGGCGGTGCTGGATCACCCGGACGAAGTGCGGCAATTGCACCGGGAATTCGTTCATGCGGGCTCCGACGTGGTTGAAGCCTTCACCTATTACGGCCATCGCGAAAAATTGCGCATCATCGGCAAGGAACATTTGCTGGAGGATCTGAACCGCCAGGCCCTGAAGATCGCCGGCGGCGTGGCGGCGGAAAGCGGCACCTTGCTGGCCGGCAACATCTGTAACACGAATTTGTTTGAACCGGGCAGTAACGAAAGCCTCGGCCAGGTCCGCGCCATGTTTGAGGAACAGGTGGGCTGGGCGGTGGAGGAAGGTGCCGATTTTATCATTGGCGAAACGTTTTCCTACACGGCGGAGGCGCTGATCGCTCTCGACGTC
>JAPYUH010000278.1:3521-4937 GCA_029936195.1 Alphaproteobacteria bacterium | reverse complement strand
ATTGCCGCCCCTTGTATCATACGGATCAGAAGAGTGGATCAAGGTTTGTGGACGGATGAGCCAGAACGAAGCGAATGGTACGCCAAATTTGCCGGAATATTCGGTTTCCGAGATCGCCGCGGCGGTCAAACGCACGGTTGAGGACAATTTCGGCTTTGTGCGCATCCGGGGCGAGGTCTCGGGCTTCCTCGCCGCGCGCTCGGGTCATCTGTATTTCTCCCTGAAGGACGACAAGGCGGTGATCGACAGCGTGGTCTGGCGCGGCACGGCGGGAAAACTGCGCTTTCGGCCCGAAGACGGCCTGGAAGTGATCTGCACCGGCAAGCTGTCCACCTATGCCCCGCGCTCCCGCTATCAATTGGTGGTCGAGGCCATGGAGCCGGCCGGCGTCGGCGCCTTGATGGCGTTGTTGGAGGAGAGGCGGCAAAAACTGGCCGCCGAAGGCCTGTTTGCCGACGACCGCAAGCGGGCCTTGCCCTACCTGCCCCGGGTCATCGGGGTAGTCACCTCGCCCACGGGCGCGGTGATTCGCGACATCCTGCACCGTTTGCGCGACCGCTTCCCCTCCCGCGTTCTGCTATGGCCCGTGCTGGTGCAGGGCAAGGGCGCGGCCGAGCAGGTCGCCGCCGCCATTCGCGGCTTCAACGCCCTCGACGAAAAATCCACCCCGCCGCGCCCGGACCTAATCATCGTGGCCCGTGGCGGCGGCTCCATCGAGGATCTGTGGGCCTTTAACGAAGAAGTCGTGGCCCGCGCCGTGGCGGACAGTGAGATCCCCCTGATCTCGGCCGTGGGGCACGAGACCGATACCACTCTGATCGACTTTGTCTCCGACCGCCGGGCGCCAACCCCCACGGCGGCGGCCGAGATCGCCGTGCCGATGCGCTCGGAACTGGTGGCGGACGTACAGGATCTGGACCGCCGCCTGGGCCTTGGTCTGCGCAGGCGCCTGTCGGAGCGGCGGCGGGACCTGGACGGCCTGGCCCGCGGCCTGCGCGGCCCGGCCGAGTTGTTGGCCCTGGCCCGCCAGCGCCTGGATGAAGGGGCCGAGCGGCTGCACAGGGCCCTGGTGACCTTCGGTGCGGAAAAGCGTAATGGCCTTACGGCGGTCGCGGCGCGCTTGCGCCCGGCCCTGGTCGGCGACCGGATCAACGGCGTGGGCCGGACGTTGCGGGAATTCGATGGCCGTCTGGCGCGGGTGGTGGAGAGCCGCATCAAGGAATGCGGCCTGCGCCTGGCCGGCCAGGGCAAGCTGTTGGACAGCCTCGGTTTCGAACGGGTCCTGGACCGGGGCTATGCCTTTGTCCGCCAACAAGGCGGGGCGGTGGTGATGGCGGCCTCGGGCACGGCCCCCGGCGATGCCCTGGCCATAACCTTTCGGGACGGCGATGTGGCGGTTACCGTGGATAGTGACGG
>JAPYUH010000278.1:0-3421 GCA_029936195.1 Alphaproteobacteria bacterium | reverse complement strand
ACCCAAATCGAAACCCGGTGGTCAGGGCTCGTTGTTTTGATGCGCCGCAATCTGATCTGTTTGATCGCCGTTATTCTTTTTTGGCCCCTGGCTGCCACTGCGGATGCGGCGGAACTAGATTCGCCAAAATTAGCGGGCGCGTTCGTTCAAGGCGGCTTGATCCATGGGACTACTCGTCCCGGCACTAAAATCAAGTTCCTGGGCCGCGACGTCCGGGTTGATGCCAGGGGCCGGTTCATCTTCGGCTTTGGCCGGGATTTTCCCGCCACCGCACTGTTGTACTGGCGGTACGGTGACGGTCAGCGCCAGAGCATGACCTTGGAAATCAAGAAACGGGACTACAAGACCCAGCGCATCAACGGCCTGCCGCCAAAAATGGTGACCCCGCCAAAGGCCGTTCTTGATCGTATCCGCCGGGAGAACCGGGGCATCGCCGCCGTGCGCCGCCTGGACAGCCCGGCGGCGTGGTATGCAAGCGGCTTCATCTGGCCGGCCCGTGGCATCGTCAGCGGCGTTTACGGCAGCCAGCGCATCCTGAACGGCAAGCCGCGCCGGCCGCATTATGGCCTGGATATCGCCAACAAGACCGGCACGCCGGTCCTGGCCTCCACCGACGGCACCGTCGCCCTGGCCGAGACGGACCTGTACTACACCGGCGGCACGGTGATGCTGGATCATGGCCAGGGCCTGACGTCCGTCTATTCCCATTTGCATTCGGTGGCGGTGCGGGTGGGCCGGTTCGTCCGCCAAGGCGAGCAAATCGGCACCCTGGGCGGCTCCGGCCGGGCCACGGGGCCGCACCTGGATTGGCGCCTGAACTGGTTCAAACAACGCCTGGACCCAGCCCTGTTGCTGGGGCCCATGCCAAGGCGGTAAACTGCGCCATGGCTGATTTACAGGAAGACCAGATCCAACGCTACGCCCGGCACATCGTCTTGCAGGAAGTGGGCGGCGTGGGCCAATCGGCGCTGTTGGAGGCAAAAGTCTTGGTGGTGGGTGCCGGCGGCCTGGGCTCGCCCCTGCTGATGTATCTGGCCGCCGCCGGGGTTGGCACCATCGGCGTGGTGGATGACGACATTGTCTCGTTGTCCAACCTGCAGCGCCAGATCGCCCATGGCACACCGGATATTGGCCGGGCCAAGGTGGACAGCGCCAAGGACCGCGCCGCCGTCCTGAACCCCGAGGTCAAGCTGGTGCCCTACCAGATGCGCCTGAACCCGGACAATGTCATGGACCTGTTGGCGGCCCATGACATCATCGCCGATGGCTCGGACAATTTTGATACCCGCTTTCTGCTCAACGATGCCTGCTATCTAGCCAAGAAAACCCTGGTCTCGGCCGCTGTGTTGCGCTTCGACGGCCAGCTCTCCACCTACAAGGCCCATCTGGGCCCGCCCCACCCCTGCTACCGCTGTATCTTTCCCGAACCGCCGCCCCCCGATGCCATTCCCTCCTGCTCGCAAGGCGGCGTGCTGGGCGCCATGGCCGGGGTAATGGGCACCATGCAGGCGACGGAAGTGTTGAAGGAGATCCTGGGCATCGGCCAGGGCATGTCGGGGCGCCTGTTGATCCACGACGGCCTGGCCGGCGAATTCCGCACCGTCCGGGTTAAACCTGATCCAAACTGCGCCCTTTGCGGACAGGCGTCTTCGATCTTCGATTTGTCGTTGCATGGCGGCGTTGCCTAGCGTCGCGAACATTGGAGAACGCAATTTGCCGGACCTTCCCAAGCGTCTGCTCGACGTTATTGAGCAAGACATCATTCCCTTGACCGCCGCCGGCGTGCGCGCCGGCAACAAGGTTTTTTGGTGCGGCCATTCTACGAAAATCGGATTACGCGCTGGTTGTTGCCGGAACGAATTCAGAGCTGGAAAATCCGCTTTGGCATGGCGAGATCTCGACTTTGAATGCGTTCTACAGCCTGCCCGATGGTGATCGCCCCGCCACGGCGGATTGTATTTTCCTGTCGACCCACGAGCCCTGTTCCCTGTGCCTATCCGCAATAACCTGGGCCGGTTTTGATAACTTCTACTACTTCTATGGTTACGAGGACACGCGGGACGCCTTCAATATTCCACATGATCTAAAGATTTTGGCTGATGTATTCGGCGTGGAGAACGGTGATTACCGGCGGCGAAACGGGTTCTGGACCAGCCATGATCTGATCGCCCTGGCCGGGCCGGAAAACCGCGACACGCTCTAGGATATCTGGTATTTGGATGGCATCGGCGGGCTTGCAATTTTGCGCCCAAGACCCGATTCTCCATACAGTATGATAGCGCTTCGGGGACAACATTACGGTGGGACGGGCGGCGGACGCGTAACCGCCGTGCTGGGCCCCACCAATACCGGCAAGACCCATCTGGCGGTGGAACGCATGCTGGGCCATCGCACTGGTGTGATCGGGTTGCCCCTGCGCTTGTTGGCCCGCGAGATCTATGACCGCGTCGTGGCGCAAAAAGGCGTTGGCGCCGTGGCCCTGGTCACGGGCGAAGAAAAGATCGTGCCCCCCCGGCCCAACTATTTCGTCTGCACGGTAGAGGCCATGCCCCTGACCTGGCGGGCGGATTTTCTGGCCGTGGACGAAATTCAGTTGTGCGCCGATAGCGAACGCGGCCACGTCTTCACCCACCGTTTGCTGCATGCGAGGGGCGAGCACGAGACCATGTTCCTGGGCGCCGCCACCATGAAGCCGATTATTCGCCGACTACTGCCCGATGCTGAATTTATCGAGCGGCCGCGCTTTTCCGTGCTTGGCCATGCGGGCGAAAAGAAACTCTCCCGCCTGCCCCGGCGCAGCGCCATCGTGGCTTTTTCCGCCAAGGATGTGTACGCCCTGGCCGAATTGATGCGGCGGCAGAGGGGCGGGGCGGCGGTGATCATGGGAGCGCTTAGCCCGCGCACCCGCAATGCCCAGGTGGCGCTCTATCAGGCCGGCGAAGTGGATTACCTGATTGCCACGGACGCCATCGGCATGGGCCTGAACATGGACGTTGATCATGTGGCCTTCGCCGATCTGCGCAAGTTCGACGGCATTGGCCACCGGGAACTGTACCCTTCGGAACTGGGCCAGATCGCTGGTCGCGCCGGGCGTCATATGAATGACGGCAGTTTCGGCACCACGGGTGGGGCGGGGCCCATCGGCCCGGAAATGGTGGAATTGGTGGAAAACC
Organism: Alphaproteobacteria bacterium; assembly: GCA_029936195.1. Lineage (GTDB taxonomy): Bacteria > Pseudomonadota > Alphaproteobacteria. The sequence goes on along the minus strand of JAPYUH010000278.1, from coordinate 248 downwards.
ACCGCTTCTCGCGGGTGCGGCGTTTGAATTGGCGCAACGGCGACTTAAATTTCCATTCGCCCCAGGCCTTGATGGCCAGCCTGCGCCAGGCCGCCCCGCGCGAGGAATTGAGCCTGATGCGCGATGCCGACGACAGCCTGGCGTTGGCCGCCTTGATGGCCGACGGCGCGGTGCGGGATGCGGTGCGCGGCCCGGCCATGGTGCGCCTGTTGTGGGACATCTGCCGCATTCCCGATTTCGCCAAGACC
>JAPYUH010000025.1 GCA_029936195.1 Alphaproteobacteria bacterium | reverse complement strand
ACGGCGCGGCCTTCCAAGTCCTGAGCGAAACCCAGATTATCTTCCGCTATCATGACCATCGCCGAATGTTCGCCGGCGGCATACAGGGAATTCCAGCGGGCCCATCGCCGCTTCCTGGCCCTGACCCGCGACCCGGACCAGCGTGTGAAACGGCGGATGCGACCCGGAGAAATTGCCGTGTTTGACAACCGCCGGGTTCTGCACGGCCGCCACGCCTTCTCCGAAGGCGCCGGAGAGGGGGGTCGGCAGCGGCATCTGCAGGGCGCCTATGTGGAGTGGGAAGACGTGAACAGTAAAATCCGGGTACTGCGCCGCCATTTGTACTAGAATGGCGGCCATGGAAACAGTTCGATTTACCCAGATGAAAGATGTCGACCTTGAGGATTATCAATTCCTAGATGGTTGCGAACGGGAATTTGCCACCGGCACCGCTGATCGGGTTCTGGTCGCGCTGGCGGATCTGGAGAATTCCATGTCCGGCTATCAAGTCTCGCGCCTGGAGCATTCCCTGCAAACGGCCACCCTTGCCGAACGGGACGGCGCCGATGAGCAAATGGTGGTGACCGCCCTGCTGCACGATATTGGCGACGGCCTGGCGCCTTGGAACCACGGTGCCCTGGCGGCGGCTGTCCTGCAACCTTATGTGCGGGAAGAATGCGTCTGGATCGCCACCCATCATGGCCTATTCCAGAAATACTATTACGCCCATCATCTGGGCGACGACCGCAACGAGCGGAACCAATACCGCGATCACCCCCACTATCAGGCCTGCATGCATTTCTGCGAGGACTGGAACCAGGCCGCCTTCGACCCAGCCTACGACAGCCACCCGCTGGAGCATTTTGCCCCTCTGGTGCGGAAAGTTTTGCACCGATAGAGCGATTTCAGCTTTCGTTGTATCACCGGGCCATCCCATTGCTATTCCCAAAGCCATGGCGGCGCGCCCGTGAAGGGCGGAAACAAGTTCGTTAAGGAGAAAATTTGTGAGCACGTTACCAAAAACCGAAAATATCCTGCTGGAACACCAAGCCGGCTGGCTGACCATTTGGTTCAACCGGCCCGATAACCGCAACGCACTCTCCAAGGAACTAACCACGGAACTAAAGGCCGTACTGAATGCCGTCCGCGACGACCGCGCCATTCGCGGCATCACCTTGCGCGGCAAGGGCGGGGTGTTTTGTGCCGGCGGGGATCTGAAAGGTTTCAGAAACAATTATCAGGGCGGCGGGCAGGGTGGTGGGCAGAGCGTCGATGATATCGCCGCATCTTCCCGCCAGGGCGGCCAGATGTTCGATCTGATCAACGAGATGCCCCAATTTGTCTTGATCCTGGTGGAAGGTGCCGCCATGGCCGGCGGCCTGGGCATGGTCTGCTGTGCCGACGCGGTGGCCGTCACCAAGGATGCCAAATTCGCCATGACCGAAACCGCCATCGGCATTCCCCCCGCCCAGATCGCCCCCTTCGTGGTGCAACGTTTGGGTTTGCGCACGGCCCGGCGTCTCATGGTGACGGCGCACCGCTTTGACGGCAAGGAAGCCGGCCGTCTGGGCCTGGCCGATTATGTGGTCGAAGACGCCGCCGGTCTGGATCAAATCCAGGCGGATATGCACGCCCAGGTGATGCGCTGTGCACCCGGCGCCAATGCCGTCACCAAGGCCATCGTGCTGGCTACCCGTCATCTGGACCGCGACGGCCAGTTGGACTTTGCCGCCAAGGGTTTCGCCGAATGCATGTTAAGCGACGAGGGCCGGGAAGGCGTGGCATCGTTCATCGAGAAACGCAAACCGGTCTGGGCCGAACAAGAATAGCCCAGGGAGACGCAATAGAGGAGACGTTACAATGGACAGCCGCATTTGCGACATGCTGGGGATCGAATTTCCCCTGGTTGCCTTCACCCATTGCCGCGACGTGGTGGTGGAAGTCAGCAAGGCGGGGGGCTTCGGGGTCCTGGGCGCGGCCGGTCTGTCGCCGGAACAGCTGGAGATCGAGCTGAACTGGATCGATGAACATATCAACGGCCTGCCCTATGGCCTGGATCTGATCATCCCCAACAAATTCGCCGGCAAGGGGGAAACCCCCACGCCGGACGAAATGCTGGCCATGCTGCCCGAGGAACACAAGACCTTCGCCAACGATATCCTCAAGGCCAACGGCATTGACCCGGGCGAGCCGGACCAGCAATTCCTGGCCAATCGTATCCGGCGTTCCCACAACCTGACCATCGAAGGCGCCATCGCCCACATGGACGTGGCCTTTTCCCACCCCATCAAGCTGATCGCCAATGCCCTGGGCGTGCCGCCTCGGGAAATGCTGGAACGGGGCCGCCAGCACGGCGTCAAGGTCGCCGCCCTGGTGGGGGCGAAGTCCCATGCCATCAATCAGGTCCAGGCGGGCGTCGATCTGCTGGTCGTGGCGGGCGGCGAGGCGGGGGGCCATTGCGGCGGAGTCTCCACCATGGTGCTGGTGCCGGAAATATTCGAGGCCATCCAGGAAGTCGGCGATATCCCCATCCTGGCGGCGGGGGGCATTGTCACGGGACGGCAAATGGCCGCCTGCATGGCCATGGGCGCCGCCGGCGTTTGGACCGGCTCCGTCTGGCTGACCACCACGGAAGCCGAAACGGCGCCCGTGGTGAAGGAAAAGATGTTGGCGGCATCTTCATCGGACACGGTGCGTTCCCGCAGCCGCACCGGCAAGCATTCCCGGCAACTGCGTTCGCCGTGGACCGATGCCTGGGAGCAAGAGGGCGCGCCCGAACCCCTGTCCATGCCGCTGCAAGGCATGATCTCGGAACCGGCCCTGGACAAAATTCATAAACTTTCGGAAGGCGGCCACAAGGGCGCCCAGGACCTGGCCACATATTGGGTCGGGCAAGGCGTCGGCCTGATGAATGCCAGCCAATCCGTGCGCAATGTGGTCTATGATTTCAAACAGGATTTCATCAACGCCTATGAACGGCTGGCGAAGGCCGTCGGTGCGTAGGTAGGTGCGTATGTGGGCGCGTAAAGAATTAGAGGGAGAGTATAATGCTGCAACAGGCCATCGATTTTCAGACCGAGAGCGATGCGTTGTATGAGCTTTTGAAGCCATTGAGCGACGGGGACTTCGAACGCGAGACCTTGTTCAAGGACTGGAGCATCAACACGGTCCTGCAACATCTGCATTTTTTCAACCATGCGGCCCATATTTCCTTGGATGACGAGGACGCCATCCTGGCCCTGTTGGCTGAATTGCGCGAGAGCGGCGAAAAGGGCGTCGATATGGTGGCGCACACGGAGCAAAAGCTGGACGGGGCCAAGGGCCGGGCCCTGTTGACCCTCTGGCACGACTACTACACGGCAATGGTCCAGGATTACGAGGGCGTCGACCCGAAAAAACGCCTGAAATGGGCCGGCCCGGATATGAGCGTGCTTTCCTCCATCACCGCCCGGCTGATGGAGACCTGGTCCCATGCCCAGGCGGTATATGATCTGCTGGGCGTGAAGCGCCAGGACGGCGACCATATCAAGAATGTCGTGGTGATTGGCAACAACACCTTCGGCTGGACCTTCATCAACCGCGGAGAAGATGTGCCCGACGACAAGCCGTTCCTGAAACTGACCGCGCCATCCGGCGAGGTTTGGCAGTTCAACGAACCCTCGGACAGCAACTTCATCGAGGGCGCGGCGACGGAATTCGGCCAGGTGGTGACCCAGTGCCGCAATATCGGCGATACCCAGCTCAAGGTCGTGGGCGCCACCGCCACCAAGTGGATGGCCGTGGCCCAATGTTTCGCCGGCCCGCCCCGCACACCCCCCGCCGCCGGCGTGCGCCATATCCAGACCTAAGACCAAACGGCGTCGAGCAGGCGCAGCCAATTCTCGCCCATGATTTTGCCAATGCGGGAGTCCGGCCAGCCGGCGGCCCGCATGCCTTTGCTCAGGTTCGCCAACGCGCCGATACTGCCCAGGCCGTCGGGGAATTTCACCGGGCCGAATTCCGTCAGTTTTCGGCCATGGCCCTTGTCGTGGGTGATCCAGCGCATGAATTCATCCGGCTGGCCTTGGGTGAAATCCGTGCCGATGCCCACCGCATCCTCGCCGGCGATATTGATGATGTAGTCGATGGCCTCGATATAATCCGGGATGCGGGCATCGATGCCCCGGCGCAGGAACGGCGGGAACATGGTGACGCCGATGAAGCCGCCCCGGTCGGCGATAAAACGAAGCTCGTCATCGGTCTTGTTGCGCGGGTGTTCCTTCAGGCCCATGGGCAGGCAATGGCTGTAAGCCACGGGCTTGGCGGAGGCGGTGATGACGTCGCGGGAGGTTTTTGGGCCCACGTGGCTGAGATCGCACAGCATGCCCAAGCGGTTCATTTCCCCGACCACGTCATGGCCGAAATCCGACAGCCCGCCGTCGGTGGTCTCATAGCATCCGCTGCCCACCAGGTTTTGCGTGTTGTAGGTCATCTGCGCGATGCCGACGCCGGCGTCCTTGAAAATCCGGATAAACTCCAGACGGTCCTCGAAGGCCGAGGTGTTTTGAAATCCCAAAACGATAGCGGTGCGTCCATCAACCTTGGCCTGGCGGATATCGGCGACCGACCGCGCCTTGACGATCAGATCGCCATGAACCTCGAACCAATGGTTCCAGTGGCCAATATTGACCATGGTGTCGCGGAACCCCTCCCAGACCGAACAGGTGCAATTGGCCCCGGTCAGGCCGCCCCGGCGCATGTCGGCGAAGACGGCTTCGCTCCAGTTGGAAACAATCAGTCCGTCAAATATGATGGCGTCGTCATGGTTGAAACTTTCTGACATGGCGCCGCCCCCCTGATCAGCCAACAACCTTGATGTAGGTGTCCTTCTTGGCGATCTTGCCGTTGGCGAAGGTATAGACGTCCACGCCCAGCCAGTCCTGGGCCTCGCCACTTTTCAAGGTCGCCCGGCGGTGCCATTCGGCATAGGCCTTGTCATCGACGACGCGGATATCGGTCTTTTCCCATTGCACATCCTCGACTCTATCGAACAGGCCTTCGAAATAGCCTCTAATTTCCGCGTGCCCTTTGTAGCAGGTGCCGTGGGGGTCGGGGCCGACGGCGTTGACGAATTCGCCGTCATTCGCGAAATAGCCGACCATGGCGTCAATATCATGACGGGCGAAGGCGGCGCCGATCCGGTCCAAAAGCTTGAATGTCTCTTCGTTCGTCATGATACTTTCTCCATCATCATCCATTACCTTCCATCGTTGGCTCGTACCGCGGTATGATTATAGGGGATAGTCGGGATGTCGCGAAGAAATGCCTTGCAGATTGACCGCCAGGCCAAGCCGAACAGGTGCAAGTTGAAGGTAACGGTCGCCCTGACGGCCATTCTGCTACTGTTGGCGGCACCGGTGCTGGCGGGCGGTCTGCCAATGGTTGACGCCCATTCCCAAATCGACGGCGATACGGATATGGCCGTGGTGATCAAAACCATGGACCATGCAGGCATCGGCCGGGTTCTGTTATCGCCCCGGTTTCGGCGAAAACCAGCGGATATCCTAGCGCTCGCCAGGGCCCATCCCGACCGCGTCACAGCCACCGTTCGGACCAAGACCAAACTATATTTCAAGGGCCACAAGGGCACGCCGTTCTTCCGCCGGTTTTTGTCCCGGGAAATTGCTGCCGGCGACTACGGTGCCATGGCCGAAGTCATCATGTGGCACGCCCAAAAGGGCAACAAGGCGGGGCAATTCATCATCGCGCCGGATGACCCGCGGGTGCGGGTTTATCTCGACGCGGCGCTGGAGAACCAGTGGCCGTTCATTCCCCATATCGAATTCGCCGCCGCCGGCGCCGACCGGGCGCCCTTCATGGCAATGATGGCGGCCATGTTGCGGCGCTATCCCGACCATCCCATGGCCCTGATCCATATGGGTCAGATTGATGATCCGCGCGAAGTCCGGCAAATTCTCGCCGACCATCCGAATTTGTATTTTCTGACTTCGCACTGCAATCCGATCTCCCGGTCGCAGTCAAAACAGCCCTGGACGAACCTGTTTGACGGCGCGCGGCTAAAGCCGGCCTGGATAAAGTTGATGATTGATCATCCCGACCGTTTCATCCTGGCCTTCGACAATGTTTTTCCCGAACACTGGGGCGGCTACTATATCTCCCAGGCACGGCTTTGGCGCCGGGCACTGGCTGATTTGCCCGATCCGGTGGCCCATGCCATCGCCCACGAAAACGCCGAACGCCTGTGGCGTCTGCCGGCGACGCCGCTTGTGCGTTAGACGCGAGGGTCGCCGCGACTTATTTGTTATACATTTCCAGCCGATCGATCATGATCTCATTGATGGCGGGCATGACCTCGCCCATGTATGCGGGCATCTTCCGCAGGATCGATTTGCCCAGTGGCGTACCGTAGAACCCCGCCAACGCCTCCAGTTCAGCGGATGTGAAGTGATTGACCATGGCGTCCACCATGGCCACTTCGAGGCGCACGATGTCCAGCCCAACCATGAATGCAATAAACGACGGCCGCTCCCCGGGCGGAAAATTCATGGCCATTTGCCGGGCCATGCCATCTATCAGGTTCGGGATATCGGCAACCATGGCGTAGCGATGGGCCGCCGCCAACCGTCTTTCAATGCTGTCTTGAGCGCGGGGCGCGGTGGCGGGCAACGCCACGGCAAAAAAAGCAGCAAACCCAATCCAAGCAGCCGCTTTTGAAACCGTCATCGTCGCCCTATCCGTTGGCCAACAAGGCCTCGACCTCGCCTTCAACCACCGTGCCCTTGAAAAAATCCGGGTTCATGCCGGCATGCATGCGGACCACGTTGGCGTAAGTGAAGTCGCGGAAGTCACCGTCGTCCATGAAACCGTCGTCGACCAATTCATAGGCCTCCACCATCACCTTTGTCATGTCGGGCACATCCCAATGGCCGATGTCGGAGCCCAGAACAGCGTTCATCTTGGCGCCATAATGGTTCAGCTTGGTGTTGAAGGCGACGGCGGTCATGCGGTCGTCGGCTTCCGAACCAAAATAGAAATTGTCGTCAAAAATACGGCGGATATCCATCCCCCCGGCAATGCCGGTACCAACGAAATCATCCATTTCCTCGGGCGGGATAAACATCTGCGTGGTGCCCGGCTGGTGCGGTTGGGCCCGGATGCGTTCAGGCGTCAGGCGCGCATCACCGTATGTCTCTGCCATTTTTACCAGCAGGTCGATATCCAGCCTGGCCGGATCCAGATTGCGGGACAGGGCCGCCAGATTACGTTTCTCCCAATATTCGAACATGGAATTATACATCTGCGCGGCCCAACCGGCGCCGCCCTCCAAAAAACAGAACTTCAGCTTGGGAAAACGGTGGGGCACGCCGCCGAACAGCAGGGCACGGCAGAAATACTCGCTGGCATGGCCGAAACTGTTCAGGGAGTTGAAACAATAATTGCTGGGGGAGCCATGGGTGCTGCCTGGACCCCGGAAGGAATTATGACACGACGGCGCCACGCCCAGTTCAATGCACTTGGCCCAGACCGGATCATAGGCATCACCCACATCGATACCGGGTGAGTACATCTGCAGCCCCAGGTGGGCCAAATGGGGCGCCTCGGCCAGCAGCTCCGGATCGGGCCGTTGCAGCATGGTGTTGATCACAACCGCCTTCAAACCCAATTCCCCCACCGCGAACTCCAGTTCGGCAAGGGCTTCCTCGGGCTTGGTCATGGGGATCAGGGCGGCGGGCGTCAGGCGGTCGGAAACATCCCTGAACATGTCCGCATACAGCATGTTCATGGCGCGATAGACCACCGGGCGCAGATCATCGTCGTCCACCCGCAACACGCTCAACGCAAGGGTGCCGTAGACCACGCCGAAATCGATCCCGGCCTCGTCCAGGCGGGCGCGGTATAGCTTGGGCAGCATGGCGGTGGCCCGGTCAATTGATCCGGGTCCGGAATTGCCGATCCAGACGGCGCGGCGGGCGGCCGTGGCGGCGTCATTCTTCATGTCGTTTTCATAGCGTTCCGCCATCTCCGCGCCACCGATCTGGCGCACGAAATCCAACACGGCAAAGGTGCATTCAATCATGTGGCCGTCCGCATCCACCACCGGGTGATCCAGCTTGGCGCGGATATCGGCGCCGGTCAGGCCATTTGCCGCATGGCTCGTCATTTTGTTTTCTCCCTGCAACCCGCCCTATCGTAGTGGGTTTCCCATTCATTCGGAAAGACTTTAGACTGGTGCCATGGCAGCAGAAACACTGCGTAGACTGGCGGCCGTCGTTGTGGCGGACGTCGCTGGCTATTCCCGCATGATGGGGTCGGACGAGGACGGTACCCTGGCCGCCCTAAAGGCCCATCGCAATGCAATTGATCCGTTTGTCTTCAATGCCGGCGGCCAAATCATTAAGACCACGGGCGACGGTATGCTGATGGAATTCAGCTCCGTCATGGCGGCGGTAGAGGCCATGCTGGCGAGCCAGCAGGAAATGGCCCGGCGCAACGCCACTCTGCCCGATGACCGGCGCATGCACTTCCGCATCGGTGTCCATGTGGGCGAGATTATCGCCGATGACGGCGATATTTTCGGCGACACGGTCAACATCGCCGCCCGCCTGCAGGAAATGGCGGAGCCAGGCGGGATTTCGATTTCCCAGGCGGTGCGGGACAGCGTGCATCGGCGTTTGGCAACGCCCCTTATGGATCTGGGCCGTCAAGACTTGAAGAATATCGCCGAACCGGTCGGCGTCTGGCGCGTGAACATGGGCGGGGCGCAAAGCGAGGCCCTGCGGGCCGCCGCCACCACGACGGCGGGTGAACGTTCCGCCGTTGCCGTGCTCCCGTTCGACAATATGTCCGCCGATCCCGAGCAGGACTATTTCGCCGACGGCATTTCCGAAGATATCATTGCCTTGTTGTCCCGGACCCCGGGCCTGCGGGTCATCGCCCGCAATTCCACGTTCTCTTACAAGGGCCAGGCCACGGACGTGCGTTTGATCGCCGCCGAACTGGATGCCCGATATGTTCTTGAAGGCAGCGTGCGGCGCAGCGGCAAGCAGGTCCGCATCACAGCACAGCTCATTGATGCGTCCAATGGCCAGCATATCTGGGCCGAGCGATACGACCGGAAGATGGACGACATATTCGAAGTCCAGGACGAAATCACGGGCAATATTGTCGCCCGCATCGCACCGGAGGTCTTGCGTTCCGAATTCCGCCGTCTCGAAGAACGCTCGCCAGACCAGATGAGCGCCTGGGAACTCTATCTACGCGCGCTAGCCTGTATGCACGAGGCCAACGAGGCGGGATTTTTGAGGGGCGAGGCGCTGTGCCACCAGGCGCTGGAGCTTGACCCCAATCATGCCGCAGCCTGGGCTCTGCTTGGCGACCACCAATATCAGCTCTTGGTTTACGGCTTTCGCAAGGGCAATGCGAGGGCCTGGAACACCATCGTCGAGAATGCGGAGCGGGCCATGCGTCTCGACCCCGGCGATCCGAACTTCGCTGGGTTTCTCGCATCCACATTAATCTGGAGTGGAAAATGGGACGATGCCCTGGCATTGAGTGATCGTCTGGTGCGCGATTACCCACTTTTGGTGAAATGCCGTCATATCAGAGCCTCTGCCCTGTTTCAGGCGGGCGAACACCGTGCGGCGACGGAAAACTATGATGTCGCCTTGCGCATGAGCCCGAACGCCTCGGATAATTATCAGTACCAAACCCTCAATGCCTTCGCGCACTACTGTCTGGAAAATTACCCTGCGGCCCTGTGTTGGGCCGACGAAGCCCTGCGCGCGGTCGCCTTTCCCCAAGCTCTGGGCATCCGGGCGGCGGCGCTTGGCCAGTTGGGCCCGACGGATGAAGCTTCTCGCGCCGCCGCGCGCTTCCTGGAAGTATTCCCCGATACGACCGCCACCCGCCATTGCCGAAATTTTCGCTGGCGCAATCAGTCGGACATCGACCGCTACCGCGACGGCCTGATCAAGGCCGGTCTGCCGGAATAATCAGTCGTAGGAAACTTCCGCCGCCCGGAACGCGGCGCGCAGATCATCGGCCATGGCCGCAATATCGGCGCAAACAGCATAGCGAAGCGCATTGCCGAAATGCACGCCAACCACGCCCGTGTGGTCGATCATTGCGAAATTAAACTGTTCGCCGCTATCGATGGTCTCGCCAAAGGCCCTGGCCGGGGTATCCCATAGGGTGAAAAATCCAGCCCGTGGTTGAATGGCCATGCGCATGCCGCAGTCCACCATCAAATCCCGCAATATAATCAGGCGTTCGTCATACATGGCGCGGAATGCGGCGATGCCAGCCTGGTCAGTCTCCAGCGCGGCCAGGACGCCGGCGGCCATGGGGGCGACGAAGCCGGCGTCGGTCTTGCCCTTGACCTCCTTCATGTCACCGATGAAATCGGCCGAGCCAACCATGGCGCCCACATGCCAGCCGGTGCCGTTGCCGATCAGCTTGGCGGCGGTGAAACCCTCGCACCAGGATAGATTGGGATAGCCGGCCGCCACCTCCGACAATGTCACGCTATCGTCGCTGTGGGAGAGGGCGATGTAGGCGGCGTCGTTGAACAGGCGGATATCGTTGTCGCTGCAATATTGGCAAAGATCCCGCCAAAAGGCCCGGTCGGCGATTTGGCCGGACGGGTTATGGGGATAATTGGCCATGATCAGACCGGTGCCCGGCGCAATGTCATCGGTGCTGAAGCGATAGGAGTTGGCGCCGTTCAAGGTCAGGGCATAGTGGCTGACGTTGACATGATAGGCGCATTGATCGGCGGGGATGGGATAGCCCGGTTTGGTCATGGTGGCCACGGTCACGGGACCCAGGGCACAGCCGCAGGCCAGGGGCAACAGGCCCAGGATCGGCTTGATGCCCAGAATGGGCAGATAATCCAGGCCGTCGTCAGGCAGCGCAATTTGCAGATGCGCCTGGACGAAGCGGCGGGCGAAATCCGGCACGGCGGCACTGTCGTTGTACTGGTAGGCATGCATGGCCTCTTGTTCGCTCATCACCGCGTCCCGGGCCGCCAGACGGGCGCTCAACAGGGCCGGGCCCTTGGGCTCGCCGATGGACAGATCAAACAGCCGTTGACCGGCCGCCTCCGCCTCGGCCCGCTTGCCCCGGATCCGCATGAAAATATTGGCGCCGCCCGCCGGCAATCTTGATTTCCGCATGCTTCAAAATCCTCCGCCCACCTGGAATCTGTCGAACCGGTTGATAGCACATTGCGGTGTTGGACTTCGTCTTTCATGTCTTGCAAGATGACCGCAACAATGAACAGCGTTGGAGGACGTCATGAAAGCGGCGATGATTGAAAAAAATGGTGGCCCGGAGGTCTTGATCCATGGCGATCTGCCGGACCCCATCGCGGGGCCGGGCGAGGTAGTGGTGGATATTCACGCGGCCAGCATCAATGCGGCCGATTGGAAGGTCCGGGCGGACGAATATGGCGGCTTGAGCCTGACCTTCCCTTATGTCCTGGGCCGGGATTTCTCGGGCCTTATCAGCGCCCTGGGCGACGGGGTCGATGATTTCGCCGTTGGCGACGCGGTATTTGGCGTCTGCGACGTGGGCCAGGAAGGCGCCTATGCGGAAAAGATCGCCATCAAGGCCGCCATTATCGCCCGAAAACCCGATACCCTTTCCCACATGGCCGCCGCCGCCCTGGCCCTGACCGGGCTGACGGCCACGGTCAGCATCGAAGATACCCTGAAGCTGCAGTCGGGCGAGACCATCCTGATCCAGGGCGGGGCCGGCGGCGTGGCCGGTTTCGCCATTGAGTTGGCCAAACATCTGGGCGCCCATGTCATCACCACCGCAAGTGCCGCCAACCACGATTATCTGCGCGGCTTGGGTGCCGACCAGATCATCGATTACAATGCCGAGGATTTCACGGCGGTGGTCTCGGGCTGCGATGCGGTGTTCGAGACCGTCGGCGGCGATGTGGCCGAGAAATCCTTCGATGTGCTGAAACCCGGCGGCCGGGCCGCTTTTATCGCTTCGGGGGGTACGGCGCCGGAATCCGCCCGTGGCGACGTGACCGCCCTGCGCCCGGCAGTGGGCCGGGACCGGGAGCATTTGGAGCGGATCGCCGAACTGGTCGCCCTGGGCGCCGTCGGCATCCCCCCCATCACCGAATACCCCCTCTCGGAGGCCGCCGCCGCGCATCGTGTCAGCGAGGCCCGGCACTTAAAGGGCAAGCTCGTCTTCAAGGTACGGTAACCCGGGCCATACACCAAAAGGCCCCGGTTGATGCTGCACAACGACGGGGGTGTTGGCTGGGAACGCGGGTTCCCGATTGCGGGCGGTGCCAACACCATACCGGCGTTATCAGGGTCAGCCCCTTGAATTGTTATGCCGTCAAGGCCTGCAAATAGGGGGGCATTGCAAAGGCGGCGCCGTGGATCGTGGGGCTGTAGTATGCCAAATCCAAGCCTCGCTGGTCTAACCGCCGTTGCAATTCAGACGTCGCGACAAGGCCGGCGTCGGTGGCTTGACTGGCGCAACCAAAGGCCATGGCGCCGCCCATGTACATGGGCACGGCAGCAAAATAGAATCGCGGATGGGCAAACAAAGCGCCGAAGGCCCGCGCCGACACCGTCAATTCCTCGCCTTGTATGAACGGCACGCCGTTCTGCGTGGTCAGAATACCGTCCGGGGTCAGGCAGCGGCGACAGTTCTCGTAAAATTTTGGGCTGAACAGAACGGCGCCGGGTCCGATGGGATCGGTGGAGTCCACGATGATGACATCAAAGCGCCGATCTGTTTCCGCGACGAATTTCGCGCCGTCCTCGATCCGCAGTTCCACGCGCGGATCATCAAACGCCTGGCCGCAGATATTACCCAAATGACGGCGGCAAAGCGCCACGACCTCGCGATCCAGTTCGACCATGGTGACATGGTCCACGGGATGTTTCAAAACTTCTTCCAGACAGCCGCCGTCGCCGCCGCCGATGATCAGAACCTCCCGCGGATTACTCAGGGACATTAAAGGGACATGGGCCAGCATTTCGTGATAGATGAACTCGTCCCGTTCCGTGGTCTGCACCACTTCGTCGAGCACGAGGACCCGCCCCAAAAGATCATTTTCAAAGATCAGCACGGACTGAAACGCCGTGCTGCCCCGGTGGATCAGGCGATCCATGCGAATGCCGGCTTGAAATTCCGGATGTAGGGTTTCGTTAAACCATTGCTCGGCCATGTTTGCGGCCTCCAGGCGAGGGGCGGACTGCGGTGCGGTGGCTGAACATAGTCCCGTCCGAGACGAGATCAAGCGACTTTAAGTCTCGGCGGGCGCCGGCGCCGCGGGCTCGGATTCGTTCAGGGATTGCTGGCGTATGGCCCAAAAGCGCATGGCGCGCTTGGCCGTCTCGACGGGCACCTGCTTGTATAATTCCAGCAAATGGGCAACTTCCTCCGGCCGCCGCAATTTTTTCTCCACACCGGTTTCAGCCTGATTTTCGTCGCCGCCGTCAAGCAATAACACAATGGTCGAAAAGGTGGAAAGTTCAAATCCCTTGGCCCGGCAGGCGACGGCAACGGCCTCGTGCCCGGGAGTAAAGACGATGCGGCGGGCGGTTTTCTGGTCGACGCCGGTCAAATAGCCCAGGGCAGCGACGAATTCGGCAACCTGACCCCGGCGCAGATATTGCACCAGGGCGTCCTGGTTCAATTGGCCCAGGCGCATGCGGCGGCGCACGTTGCGTTCGACCCGGTTCAGATTATCCTCGTCCTCGTCCGCCGCGCCGGTCATGCCGCGCTGGGCCTCCGCCAGCATTTGATCGACCACGGCCTCATCTACATGGGCCTCGGTCAGGATGTGCTTTTTCAATTCGGCGCTGACCCACCAGAACATATTGTGCATCAGATCCGGCGGCAGGTCCCCGCGGTTCAAGCCGTCTGTTCCTTGATGGTGGCTCCTTGGGTTTCTTCACCTGCAATATCGGATTTTTGAGTAAGGCATATCCCCACTCCCGGATCGCCGTCTCGAACATGTGTTGAAGTATGACCAGTTCCCTGCGAACCACAGCTGGGCCGACGGATTGAAGACGCTGATCACGGTTGCGCGCAAATGGCCTTGAGTTAATTTCTGATAATCGAATTCGGGCAAGGTCCGTACGCAGCAACGCGCCAATCATTATTCGTTCATATTCAGCACAGCGTTTCTTGCCCACGTCCTCAGCCGCATATCTAATCAGCATCTCGGCTACGGTGCTGTTAATTTGCTTCTCGTCAGGTGGAGCATACTCACCGAGGCGGAGCTTGCTCTCTTGGGCGGTTGCCCACTGGACAGCATCCTTCTTGAATTGGAATGATCGTGTGATAGGTCCGGCACCTGCTAGCCGCACCTGTGCCTGCCATTTGTTGCCTCGTTTTCGGTGGGAAGCCATGATGAATTGCCTTTCACTGTGACGGCAGTGTGACAACTCGATTCATTCAGGAATTTCCAGAATCCAAATATCTGCTATGGTCTTGTTATCATTAGCAGAAGAATGGAGCGGGCGATGAGATTCGAACTCACGACTTCAACCTTGGCAAGGTTGCGCTCTACCCCTGAGCTACGCCCGCGCCGGGATAGGCCCGCTCGAACGCGGGCAGGCGGATATATACGCCATTTCACCAATCATGCAAGTGCCTATGATAGGACAAGGGATCATTACAGGACCCATTTACAAGACTATTGCAGGGAACGACAACATGGCCGCCACCCCAGACGAGCTATTTGAACGCCTGGACGAACTGGGCATCGCCCATGAAACCGCCCATCATCTGGCCTTGTCCACGGTGGCGGAGAGCCAGGCGATCCGCGGGCAGATTCCCGGCGCCCATAACAAAAATCTGTTTCTGCGCGACAAGAAGAAACAAAACTGGCTGGTTTGCACCCTGGAGGACAAGGAGATCGACCTTAAAAAGTTATCCGGCCGGATCGGCGCCGCCCGGCTCAGTTTCGGCTCGGCCGACCGTTTGGGAGAATTTCTCGGCGTACGGCCCGGCGCCGTCACCGCATTCGCGCTGATCAACGACCCCGATTGCAGGGTCAACGTGGTCCTGGACGGGGATATGCTGGCGCATTCCCTGGTCAATTTCCACCCCCTGGACAACACCATGACCACGACCATCTCATCCCGGGACCTGTTGCGCTTCGTAGACGCCTGCGGCCACGTTCCCCAAACATTGTCGTTATGACCATCATGACTTGACGCCGGGCCTTGGCTGTCCTTGTATGCGCCTGCGCCAGCGAAAAAGAACGCCCAAAAGGATGACCTCATGGAACCGTTAATTGGAGAAATGTCCGCACCGGTGGATGCCGTCAAGGACGGCGACACGGCCACATTCGCCGCCGATGTGATTGAAGCAAGCCAGGAGGTTCCTGTCATTGTCGATTTCTGGGCGCCGTGGTGCGGCCCTTGCAAGACCCTGGGGCCGACCATTGAAAAGGCGGTCAAGGCGGCGGGCGGACAGGTCAAATTGGTCAAGATCAATGTGGACGAGAACCAGCAACTGGCCCAGCAATTGCAGGTGCAGTCCATTCCGGCCGTGTTCGCCTTCAAGAATGGCCAACCGGTCGACGGCTTCGTGGGCAACCAACCGGAAAGTCAAATCAACGCCTTTATCCAGCGCCTGACCGGCGACGCCGGTCCCTCGCCCATTGAAAAGGCCGTGCAACAGGGCGAAGCGGCCCTGGCGGCGGGCGAATTCGATACCGCTGCCGAAGTTTTTGGCCAGATCCTCCGCGCCGATGCGGAAAACGCCGCGGCGATCGCCGGGCTGTGCCATTGCCTGATCGAGAGCGGTGATCTGGACGACGCCCAGGCCATGCTGGACGGCCTTGAAGGCAATCTGGCGACCGATCCGGCGGTACAATCGGCCCGCGCCGCACTTGAATTGGCGGCGCAATCGGCGGATGCGGGGGATGTTGGTGAAATGGCCGATTTCCGTGCCCGGATCGAGGCCAATGCCAAGGACCACGAGGCCCGGATGGAGCTGTCCAAGGCCCTTCTGGCTGTGGGCAGCCGGGAGGAAGCGGTGGACGAGTTGTTGGAATCCATCCGCCTGGACCGCGACTGGAACGAGGGCGCGGCGCGTAAGCAATTGCTGACCCTGTTCGAGGCTTTTGGCCAGATGGACGAATTGACCGTCTCGGCCCGGCGCCAGCTCAGCTCTATTCTGTTTTCCTGAGCGTCATTAACGACGATGGTTTCGGGCGCATGACGGAAGGTCAATCCATGAAGGACGCGGAAGACGCCCTGCCGGCGCGTATTCCCATATTTCCCCTCAGCGGCGTACTGTTGCTGCCCAATGCCAAGCTGCCACTGAACATATTCGAGCCGCGCTATCTGGACATGGTACGCGACGCCATGGCGGGTGACCGGGTTATCGGCATGATACAGCCACGGCCCAAAACATCGCCGGGTTTGGCGCGTTCGCCAAGTTTGCTGGCTGAGGTTGAAAAGCCAGCCGTGTATGGCATTGGCGGCGCTGGGCGAATTACCGCGTTTGAGGAAACCAAGGACAATCGTTTTAAAATCACTCTGACCGGGCTGTCGCGGTTCGCCATTATCGAGGAATTGGCGGTGACCACGCGCTATCGACAGGTGATGGCCGATTGGGATCGCTTCGCGGGCGACCGGTGGGCCGAGGAAGAAGCCACCGGCGTTGATCGCAGCCGTCTGCTGACCGCCCTGCGCGCCTATCTGGAACTGGCCCGAATTCCAGCGGAATGGGAAACCATCGCCAAGGCGGAAACCAGTTCGCTGATCACCTCATTGGCGATGATCTGCCCCTTTGGCCCCTCGGAAAAGCAAGCATTGCTGGAGGCGCATGACCTGTTCGAACGCAGCCGCATTATGACCGCCCTGGTGGAAATGTCCCTGCTGCACCGGGCCAGCGGCGGCGGCGAGGATGATGATGATGACGGCGACCACAGAATTCACTAAGGCAATTTTCGATTGCTCTTTTTCAAATAGACCGGGCATTTTCATGCAGACATGCTCGAGCGGTGGAATTGTCCGTGACGGGAGTGCAATGGAATAATGACTAAAGAAATCCCCGGTGGAGACACGCCGGCAAACAGCATTGATCCGAAATTGCTGGAAATCCTGGTCTGCCCCCTGACCAAGGGTCCCTTGGAATACGACCGGGAGGCCCAGGAATTGATTAGCCGTCAGGCCCGTCTGGCCTATCCCATCCGCGAAGGCATCCCCATTATGCTGGTCGACGAGGCACGCAGCCTGGAAGATTGAGAATTAATTTTTTCCCGTCACTTAATTCGGTGACGTTATACCTATTATCGACCCGAGAAATGATGGACTAATTCGATAAATCAGGCACTATAAGTATTACGTCACGGTTTTATTTCACCGTTTTACTACGTCACTGTATTGAATGTCATCGGATCAGGTGCGGCATGAAAACTGCGCTGGTTTTGTGCGCGGCCGAGAAACGTTGTAGCAAGCGGCCGAGGCATTTGTCGTCGAGTGGAATATTCGAGCTGACCACCGGGCGCAGGGCTTGCCGCTGACCACGCCGCACGGCGTCAACGTAAACCACCCGATAAGGATCGTTCGGGCCGGCGCCGCCGTCCCGGTACAAAAAGACATGCAGGACGCAGTCAGGGGCCGCATATTGCCAGACCTGCGCCGAAGCATCCTGTCGCAACAGAGTTGGCTTGCCAAGCAAACTGTTCAGACCGCCGCGGTCCAGACCGACCAACTGCCGCGATTTCATTACTGGTGGCGCTGGTGGTGCCGGTGGTGGCCGCACGGCTGGCGTGGTGGCGGGCATGGTGGCTACGGCCGGAGGTTTGTCCAGGACCGGCTGTTGGGAAGCAGGTCGGTCCGGAGCCCATCGCGGTGTGATCCCGCGAACAACCGTATCGTCACCTATCGGTGTTGGCACGGCCGCCGGCACCGCGTCCAACGCCGCGGCCGGCGCATTGGCGACCGGATGACGATCGGTATTGACCGCTTGACCCCCGGTGCAAGCCGCCAGAAATAGCCCCAAAAACAAGCTTTGCAGCGAACAGACCGGAACCTTCAGCTTGGCGAAGATGATCAATTGTCCTTGGTGACGGGGACCGGCGTGACCGGAGACACCGGCGTGGCGGAGACGGTATCTCCCTCGCCCAGCACTTCGATTGTGCCGATGACCTGTCCACCAGATTCGATACACAATTTGCCGTAACGAATTTCACCCTCGATCCGGCCCGTGGACCTCACCGTCAACTCGCCGCGCACCGTCAGGCTGCCTTCGAAATTGCCGCTGATGGTGGCTTCCTCAATCACCGCCGAACCCTTGAAAACCCCGGTCTCGGAGATTTCGATGGATTGGGAATTCTCCAAGTCCGCCTCGACCCGGCCTTCAACCACCAATTGGTCGCAGGCGGTAATTTGGCCGTTTAGGACGATATCCCGCCCAACAGTCAACTTATTACCGCTTTCCGCCGCGCCCAGCGACGGACCGCCGCGCAACGGTCCGCCCGGCAAATCCGGCAGGCGGCGTGTGATTTCGGGGCGAAATGCCGACGATCCGCTGGGATTGCCTTCTTCGTTAGCCATGTCTTGCTTCCCATCTCTGAATGTTCAAATCCCAAAGCCCTGCTTCGTTGCCAAAAGCGCTATGAAGCATCAGGCTTCAAGAGACAATTTCCACCGATTTCGGACCCTGCAGCGCCTTGAAGATATGCAGCATTAACGCCGTCGCTAGTATGGGCACGAATAGATTTACGATCGGCACGGTAATCAAAAATGCAATCACCACGCCGGCCAAGAAAACCTTGAAGCCATTGGCTTTGCGCAACTGCCGGGCGGCTTTACCATCCTGGTGCCTTAGACTTACAAGCTCAAAATACTCCCGGCTGAGAAGATAACCGTTTAAGCCGTAGAAAATACAGGCAAAAAGTGGAGGAATGAATAACGCAATCACATAAAATGGCAAGGCCAGAATATTCGCCACCAGAGTCACGGCAATAAATCGCATGGACACAGCGAAGGTTTTGGCGAATTCCGCCGACTGGCCGGGTGCCTCGCCCGGATAATGGCGGGCCTCCACCGCTTCGGCGATATCATCGAGAAAGATGCCGCCGATCAGGGTCGCCGTCATGGAAAAGGTCAAGACAAGAAAGGCGAAAAAGGCCAGGGATCCGCCCAACTCGGCGATATCGTTCAGCCATTCCCATTCAAAATAGGTGACGTCCGGGCGCGCCATGTAGAACACCACCGTCAGGCCGGTGAACAGGCACAACGTAAACAGGACGCTCTTAATCACCACGCCCCGAAACACGGGATCGGCGATCTGACCAACGGTCAGCGCGGCGGCGCGGAATAACATGGATTAGCCCCCTATCCTAACAATCAACGTTGCCAGCAAATGTAAGCATTCCGCGCCGGAATAGAAGGGCCCCATTTGCGAATACGGTCATTCCGCCCATCATTTCACACGCGGATCGATTGGCGTCCGCCATTGCAGAGACTGGTTTGCCTCGAACGCCGCCGCCGCCGACAACAATGCCGCTTCCGCCCGTGGCGGTGCCACCAGTTGCAAACCGACCGGCAGGCCGTCGTTGGTGAAACCGCACGGCATGGACACGGCCGGGCAGCCGGACGGGGTCAGCACATAGGTATGCATCAGCCAATCCACGTAGTTGTCGAACTTGACGCCGGCAACTTCGTCCAGATAGCGGATTTCCACCTGCCGGGGCGCCGCCATGACCGTGGGCGTCACCAACAGATCGTAGGTCTCGAAAAATCGGCACAAATTGATGTGAATGCGGGCCCGGGTCAGGTTCGCCCGCGCGATGTCCTCCGGGGTCAGGGAGAGGCCGTATTCATAGTTCCAAATCACGTCGTCTTTCAGCAAATCGCGATGTTCGGCCACATGGCGTCCATGGACCGCGATATAATTCGCCGCGCGCAGGATCTGGAACATTTCCTGGGCGCCGGTGAAGTCCGGGCAGGCTTCATCCACCGACGCGCCCAGATCAGCAAAAGAGGCGGCCGCAGCCGCGCAAATCTCCGCCACTTCCGGCTCAACCGGGGCAATCCCCATGTTGGCGCTCCAACCGATCCGCCTTGGTGCCGCGGCCGCCCGCGCCGCGGCCTGAAAAGGTTCATTGGGGACGGGCAGGGAAATGGGATCGTCGGGATACTGACCGACCATGGCATCCAGCATCAGGGCCACGTCGCCGACGTTGCGGGCCATGGGCCCGTTCACGCTCATATCGTTAAAGCGACCCATATAAGTTGACGTGCCCCGGGGACAGCGGCCCGGACTGGGGCGGAAGCCGACGATGGAATTATAGGCCCCGGGAATTCGCAGAGAGCCGCCAAGGTCACTGCCCGTGGCCAGCCAGCATTGCCCCGTCGCCAGGTTCACCGCCGCCCCGCCCGAGGAACCGCCCGCGTTCATGGCCGTATCCCAGGGATTGCGCGTGGCGCCGAACACTTCGTTGAAGGTATTGGCCCCGGCACCGAATTCCGGCGTATTGGACTTGCCAATGACAATGGCGCCGTTGTCTTCCAGGTTGCGAACCAATATATCCGATTCGATCGATACGTGATCCTCATAGATCGGCGAGCCCTGGGTGCAGCGCACCCCTTCCACATGGACCAGATCCTTGACCGAGATGGGCAGGCCGTACAGATAGCCGGGACCAGGGTTTTCCGGGTATCCGCCGGCCTCCAATCCGGCGGCGTGATCCCGCGCCCGCTCGAGACACAGGGTTACCATGGCATTGACGGCGCCATTGGTTGCCTCAATCCGCTCAGCGGCGGCATCAATGGCTTCCACGGGGCGTATGTCGCCGCCTTTCAACAATGCCACCATTTCAGTGGCGGGCTTGCGCCAAAGCTCGGTCATTTGTAACTCCTTAACAATTTGCAGGCATATCTTGCACCTAGCGAAGTGCCTTCTATACTGCGCCTGCCCATCATCGCAATAGTGAGAGCCTGTAATGGCGGAAATCAGTTATGACGTTCTAGGCATCGGCAACGCCATTGTAGATGTTCTCGCACCCGCGGAAGATGCCTTCCTGGAAGCGCACGGCATGGCCAAGGGGGCGATGACCCTGATCGACGCGGAGCGGGCGGAGGAACTGTACGCCGCCATGGGATCGGGCACGGAAGCTTCGGGCGGTTCGGCGGCGAATACCGTGGCCGGTGTCGCCGCGCTTGGCGGACGGGCCTGTTTCATCGGCAAGGTACGGGATGATGAATTGGGCAGCATTTTTGCCCATGACATCCGCGCTATCGGTGTTGATTTTCACTCGGCGCCGGCAACCAGCGGCGCGCCCACGGCGCGCTGTTTGATCTCCGTCACCCCGGACGCCAAACGCACCATGCATACTTTCCTCGGCGCCTGTGTTGATTTGGGGCCGGAGGATGTGGATGAAGATCTCATCGCCGCCTCGGCCATCACCTATCTGGAAGGTTATCTGTGGGATCCGCCCGGCGCGAAGGAAGCTTTCATCAAGGCCATGGGCGCCGCCAGGGCAGCGGGCCGCAAAGTCGCATTGAGCCTGTCGGACGGTTTTTGCGTTGATCGTCATCGCGACGAATTTCAGGATTTGGTGGAACACCATGTGAATCTCCTGTTCGCCAACGAGCAGGAGATCACCTCACTGTACGAGGTCGACGACTTTAACGCAGCCATAAAGGCGGTGCGGGGCAAATGCGACATTGCCGCCCTGACCCGGTCTGAAAAAGGTGCCGTGATCGTTGCCGGCGATGAAGTGCATGTGGTTAGTGCCGAACCCATCGATGCGGTTGTCGATACCACCGGTGCCGGCGATCTTTACGCTTCGGGCTTTTTGACCGGCTTGAGCGAGGGGCGCAGTCTGCCCGAATGCGGCCGCATGGCCGGGATCGGCGCGGCGGAGATTATCTCCCACATGGGCGCGCGGCCGGAGGTGGACCTGAAAGCCTTGATGAAGGAAAAGCTGGGTTAATTCCGCAAATACCGGACATGGCCTGGACATTTGCGATGGGGATTGGCATTTAGGGCTATTCCCCGCCCATCAACATGATCCTGAACATGGGTTCCGCGCCGTAATACGAGGCTTTGGTTATGCGTGATTTACAACTTCCCGGCCGTTCCACAGTGCATTCCCGCAATGGCATGGCGGCGACCTCCAACCCTCTGTCCACCCTGGCGGCCTTGGACGTCCTGCGCCGGGGCGGCAACGCGGTGGATGCCGCCGTTACCGCCTGTGCCGTGCAATGCGTGGTGGAGCCCATGTCCACGGGCATCGGCGGCGATTGCTTCGCACTGTTGGCGCCTGGTGGCGGTCCCGAGGTTATTGGCCTGAATGCCTCCGGCTGGGCGCCAAGGGGCCTGACGGCGGAGCATCTGCTGGATCAGGGCCTGAACACCATCCCCATCACTTCGCCCCATGCGGTGTCCGTGCCCGGTGCCGTTGACGGTTGGGATATGCTGTTGCGCGATCATGGCACCTTGGATCTGGATCAGGCGCTGCAACCTGCCATCGACTATGCCGAAAACGGCTACGCCATCACCCCGCGCGTCGCCGTTGATTGGGACCGTAACGTGGCCAAGCTGTCCAACGATCCTTCCGCCGCCACCAAATACCTGAACAACGGCCGGGCGCCTAGGGCCGGCGAGGTCTGGCGGCTGCCGGAACTGGCCGAAACCTTGAAGACCATCGCACGGGTGGGCCGGGAAGGCTTTTATGAAGGCTGGGTGGCCGAGGATATCGTCGAATATCTCGCCACTTTGGGCGGCTGTCATGCCATGGCCGACTTCGCCGAGATGCGCGGCGAGTATGTCACGCCCATTGCCAGCCAGTACCGTGGTCACAAAATGTTGCAGATCCCGCCCAACGGCCAGGGCATCACCGCGCTGATGATGCTGAACATCCTGGAGGGCTATGATTTGTCCGCCATGGACCCCAACGGCGTCGAACGGCTGCATCTGGAGACAGAGGCGTCGCGCATGGCCTATGCCGCCCGCGACCGCTTCGTGGCCGACGAGCGGCAAGCGGATGTGCCGGTAGCGCATATGCTGTCCGCCGAATTCGCGACCGGGATGCGGGACCAGATCAGCCCCGACAGCGCCATCGAGGCGCCCGAGGCGACCGGTCCCGTCTATCGCGACACGGTATATTTGAGCGTGGTGGACAAGGACCGCAATGCCTGTTCCTTCATCAACTCCCTCTACATGCCCTTCGGCACCGGCATCGCCGCGCCCCGTTCGGGCGTCATGCTGCAGAACCGCGCCGCCGGCTTTGTGGTGAACCCTGGCCACCCCAACAACGTGGCCCCGCGCAAGCGGCCCCTGCATACGATCATCCCCGGCATGTGCATGAAGGACAACAAGGTCGCCTATTGCTACGGCATCATGGGCGGCGGTTATCAGCCCGTCGGTCATGCCCACGTGCTGACCAACCTGATCGATTTCGCCATGGACCCTCAGGAAGCCATCGACAGCCCCAGGGTTTTCCACGTGGAGGGCCGCCTGGACGTGGAGCGCGGCCTGAGCGAAGACATCATGGCGGGCCTGCAGGCCCTGGGTCATGAAGTCGGCCGGCCCGAGATGCCATGGGGCGGCGGTCAATTGATTGCCGTGGATTGGGAAAACGGCACCCTGGCCGGCGCCTCCGACCCACGCAAGGACGGCTGCGCGCTGGGTTATTAGAGAAAATCGGCGTTATTCTGACTCACTTGACTGGTTATCCAGGCTCCAACGGCGGGCACGGTTCATGGCTTCGACAAACCGGGCACCACGGGTACGAGTTGAGGCAATTCAAGAAGGAGAAGATTGTGGAATTTGCCGCGCGAATGAGTCGTTTCAAGGCCTCGCCCAGTCAGATCGCCTCCGCCCGGGTGCGCGATTTGCAGGCCGAGGGCCGGGATATCATCAAGCTGACGGCGGGAGAACCCGATTTTCCCGCCCCCGACAGCGCCAAACGGGCGGTGATTGAGCTGATGGATCGCAACGAAATTCAATACACCCCGGTAAACGGCACCCTGGCCATGCGCCAGGCGGTGCAGGCGAAGTTCAAGCGTGACAATGGCCTGGTTTACGCCCTGGATCAAATCGCCGTCGGTTCGGGTTCGAAACAAGTGTTGTTCAACGCCCTTATGGCCACTGTATCTTCGGGTGACGAGGCAATCATTCCGGGTCCGTATTGGGCCAGCTATCCCGACATGGTAAAACTAGCCGGGGGCACGCCGGTGTTCGTCATGGCCGGGCAAAACGAAAAATTCAAAATGCGGCCGGAGGCGCTTGAAGCCGCCATCACGGCGCAAACAAAATGGCTGATGTTCTGCTCGCCGGGAAACCCCACGGGCGCGGCCTATTCGTGGGACGAATTGCGCGCCCTGGCGGACGTGCTGTTGCGCCATCCACACGTGCACATTTTGACCGATGACGTGTATGAGCATCTGATTTTCGATGGCCACAAATTCGCCACCCTGGCCCAGGTGGAGCCTCAATTATTCGACCGCACGGTAACCTGCAATTCGGTCTCCAAGGCCTATTCCATGACCGGTTTTCGTTGCGGTTATGCGGGCGGGCCGAAAGAGATCATTGCCAAGATGTCGAATATGCAATCGCAAAGCACGGCGGGGGCCGGCGCCGTGGGCCAGGCGGCCGCCGTCGGCGCCCTGAACGGCCCCCAGGATTTGTTGGCCGAACGCGCCGCGAACTTGCAGCGGCGGCGGGACATATTATTTGAAAAACTGAATGGTGCCGAGGGCCTAAACTGTGATCTGCCCGACGGTGCGATGTATATTTTCTGCGCTTGCGCCGGCGTGATCGGCAAAAAGGCGCCTGACGGCCGAGTGATCGAGACCGATACGGATTTCACCATGTATCTGCTGGATTCCGTCGGCGTCGCCGTGGTGCAAGGCGAGGCGTATGGCCTGTCGCCCTATTTTCGGGCCAGCTTTGTCGCGCCGGAGGCGGACCTGATCCGTGGCGGCGATCTGGTCCGGGAGGCCTGCGCGGCATTGAGTTAATATACAGGAATGCCATAAGATCGGCGCCACGCAGACGGGAGTAAAAGAATGACCGAGGCACCTTCCATCATTGCCCATCTGAAACGTGATGATGACGGCAAACCCTATTTGCAAGGTGCCCATTGCGGGGCCTGCGGCCATACCTATGTGGGCGCGCGCGAAGTCTGCGCGCAATGTTATGCCCGCGACAGGATGCAACCGGTATCATTGGCCGAAACCGGTAAACTGTATGCCTACGCCATCGTGCACCGCAGCTTTCCGGGCGTGGAGACGCCCTTTATCGATGTCATTGTTGATCTGGAAGACGGCGCGCACATCAAGGGCATCTTGAAGGACGTGGCGCCGGAGCCGGAAAACCTGGCCTTCGACATGGCGGTGAAGATCGATTACCGCGAGGTTGTGCCGCCGGGCAGCAATGAAAAGTATCTGGCCTATTTCTTCGTACCAGCCGCAATCTGAAAGCCGCCTGAACCAGGAGAGCAATTATGAGTGACGTATATATCGTCGGTGTCGACATGATCAAATTCGGCCGCTACCCCGACCGCACCGTACCCGGCCTGGCGGCGGAGGCGGCGCTGCTGGCATTGGACGACGCGGGTCTGGGCATCGATCAGATGCAGGCGCTGTTTTGCGGCAATCTGGGCCAGGCCAACAACATGATCGGCCAGCGCATGCTGGCGGAAATCGGCCAGACCGGAATACCCGTGGTCAACGTGGCCAACGCCTGCGCCACCGGCGCCACCGCCTTCCGTGATGCCTGGATGACCATCAAGGCGGGCGTCCATGACCTGGTCCTGGCCGTGGGCGTGGAACAAATGGGCAAGGGCCTGTTGGGCGGAGGCCATGGCGGTGTCTCGACGGAAGGCGTCCTGGGATCGGGCACCATGCCCACCATGTTCGCCCAGATCGGGGTAGAGCATGCCCGCAACCATGGCACCACGTTCAAACAGTTCGCCAAGGTTTCGGTCAAAAACCATCACCATTCCACCATGAACCCGAAATCCATGTATCGGGTGGAAACACCCCTGGAGGAGGTCATGGGCGCGGAAATGATCTCATACCCAAATACAAAATTGATGTGCTCCGTCAACGTGGACGGCTCGGCCGCCGCCGTGCTGGCATCCGAGGCCACGGCAAAACGTCTGGGCCTGATGGACCGGGCGGTCAAGGTGCGCGCCTCGGAGATGAGCTCCAACCCGTTCGCGGCCCGGCAACTGGCCATGCCCGACTTTTCCGCCGCGACCCGCCTGGCAGCCCAAAACGCCTATGAACAAGCCGGCGTCGGCGCCGGGGATATAGACCTGGTGGAACTGCACGATTGTTTTGCCACGGCCGAGTTGGTGCATTACGAAAACCTGGGCCTGTGCGAGGACGGCGAGGCCGGCCGCATGATCGACGGCGGCGAAACCGCCCTGGGCGGCAAGGTTCCGGTCAATGTCTCGGGTGGCTTGCTGTCCAAGGGGCACCCCTTGGGCGCCACGGGCATCGCCAATATCTACGAGGTCAGCACGCATTTGCGGGGCGAGGCCGGCGAACGGCAAGTTGAGGGCGCGCGCATGGGCATGACCCACGTAGTGGGCGGCGGCCCCGGCATGGGCACCGCCTGCGCCATCCATATCCTGGAAAAGGTCTGAGCCGCCGCCAGCGCCGTGCGCCACCGCATCCTGGTCCTTGACCCCAGCCATTTCCATGCCGCGTTATTATTCTCCAGGTCATCCCCACGGGTGGACCCGGTTATCCATGTCCATGCCCCGCCGGGGCCGGATGTGGAAGCCTTCATTGCCCTGATCGATGGCTTCAACAATCGCAACATTGATCCCACCAGCTGGCGTCTGGAAAGCCATATCGGGGTCAAGGCCCTGGACACCTTGATCGCGGAGAGGCACGGCGAAATCGTTGTCCTGGCCGACAAGCCATGGCTGACCGACAGCGCCAACCTGCCCCACCTCGACGCTATTACCGCCCAGGAGGCCCTGGCCGTGGACATCATGACCGGCCGCCACAGCGCCCTGGCTCGCCTGCGCAACCTGATCATCGCCGCGCCAGACTTGTTTGGCGCCCTGGACGGCGGCGATGGGCCGGCGCTGGAATTTTCATCGACCCACCATCTGCTCAAGACGGTCGATGGCCGGCCCTTGCGGCGGCCGCCTTGGTTCTACGACAGCAGCATGCAAGGCGACGGCCTGGTCGATATTCAATCCCACTATGTGGATCAGGCGCAATGGATCCTAGGCCCGGATCACCACTTTGACGTGGACCGGGACGTGGAGATGCTGGATGCCAAACGCTGGAGCCTGCCGGTACCATTGGAAGTTTTTAGGGAGAGCACGGGCGACGCGGCCTTTCCCGATGATCTGACTGAAATGGTCGAAGACGGCAACTTGCACCTGGCCTGCAATGCCCGCGTCGGCTACCGCATGAGGAGGGTCCACGTGCGCCAGCATTGCGAATGGGGTTTGCGGGAAGCGCCGGGTGGCGGCGATGTACACGGCTTCACCGCGCGGGGTGAAAAAACTGTGTTGACTATTCGAAATGATCCGGAGACCGGCTTCCGGCCACGGATGGGTTTGCGGCGCCATGACAATCAGGATATCGAACCGGCACTGGGGAAATGGCGCGCCACATTCTCCGCCCTTGAAGCCAGGCCAGGCGACGAAGGCTATCTTCTATCTCTGCCATCCCGGGCCGAGGTCGCTCATGAGGCTCAATTTCCGGACATGTTGGATCAGTTTCTCGACCTTGTTGAAGCGGAGGTTTGGCCAGATGAACTCATGGCCCGCATTCGCGCCCGCTATACCTTGCTGGCCCGGGCCCGGGCCAGAGCTGGCGACAGAGCGCTTCGCACGTGGATTGCCGGAACGCGAGCGGCTACACTCGGGCCATGTCGGAACGGACACAGCGTCTGCTGGCGGCGATCATTGCCGCTGACATCGCAGGCTATTCGCGCCTGATTAGTCAGGACGAGGAGGGAACCCTGCGCGTCTTTCGGATGCATCGTGCCGAGTTGATTGATCCATTGATCACCGACCACGGCGGCCGCATCGCCAATACGGCGGGCGATAGTTATCTGTTGGAATTTGCCAGCGCGGTTGACGACGTGCGTTGTGCCATTGCCATCCAAGGCGGCATGGCAAAACGCAATAGCGGCATCCCGGCGGCGCGGCAAATCCAATTTCGCGTCGGTATCCATGTGGGCGACGTGGTTACGGAAGGGGATGACCTGCTGGGCGACGGCGTCAATATTGCCGCGCGCCTCGAAGGGCTTGCCGAGCCCGGCGGCATTGCCCTTTCCGATGATGGCTATCGGCAGGTTCGGGACCGTTTGGATGCGTCCTGGAAGGATGGCGGTGAACACGACGTCAAAAACATTCCGCGGCCGGTCCAATTGTGGCGCTGGTCGCCGGCGCGGGAAGCACCCGTGCCATCAAATGAACGCCTGGCGGAGGGACAATCAGAGT
>JAPYUH010000516.1 GCA_029936195.1 Alphaproteobacteria bacterium | reverse complement strand
GCGCCTCGGCCGAGATCGTCATCAAGTACATGCCCTGCCGAGGTTGCCTGGTTCCAGGCGGTCTGGTCTGCCTCGGGCCAATGCTCGACGTGGAGACAGCGACGAATGGGATCGCGGGTCATATCAATCCTTCCTCTTCTTAGGGTTGGCGCGAACGGTGTTGACGGAAGTTTGGTAATGATCGAGCGCGGCCTGCTGCTCAAACTGCGAATATGCCTTCATGACCGTCTCCATGCGGTCGCCGAGCACATGGCTGATGGTGGCGGCATCGCCGGCGCAGACGAGATTATGGATTCTGCTGACCAGGCTTCTGAATAGGTGGGCATTCACGATTAGGCCCGTTTCCGCGAATATGTGACGCTTGATCTGCTGCGATAGATCGCCCGGCAATTTTGGACCGCCGTCGCGTTTAGGGAACAACGCCGTGCCGGGCTGGTCGAGAAGTTGCGGTCGGGCGATCTCTATATAGGATCGGATGACCGCCGCCGATGGACCGGCCAGCTCGAATAGTAGGGATTTGCCATTTTTAACTTCATCACCTGGGATGCTGATCATCAGCCTCTCGGCCTTGCCCTCCACTATCCAGCGGAGATGATGGTCGAGATCAAGATTGGCGACATTGCCGATCCTCGGCGCACACATCAACAAGATCTCCAAGGCGGCAGCCGATTGGGCCCACAACGCCGCACTTCTCGGCTTGGGCCCAGGCGAGCCGGATTTTTCCATCAATCGGTCAGGTAAGCTCAGTAGCGCGGCCATATTGCGGCGATCGTCGAATTGGGCCAGACGATCCTTGTTCTTCTTGCGATACCGATCCGCCTGCTGGTCGAACCTGGAACAGAGTCGTTTTATGCGTTCCAAGTCCGTCTCACTTATTTTGACATGATGGCGCGCGATGGACTTGATCCCGGTTGCCAGTGTGAAAAGCGCCTCTTTCACTGCCCCGCCCTCTCGATCCAGCATGTATTGAATGCCGCTTCGAAAGTTCTCAATATCAACCAGGTCGGCAAGGGAGTTGATCCTATTGATCGGCATCCCTTGGCGAACGATGGCCGAGGCCATCATCCGGACTTGAAAGCGCCGGTGTTTGATGG
>JAPYUH010000024.1:23123-28520 GCA_029936195.1 Alphaproteobacteria bacterium | reverse complement strand
AATCACCAGCCACACCATTTGTGGCGCGAAATCCTCCATCCAAAATTGAGGCATGCTCTCGCTCCGCTCTTGCTTCTCCACGCCGGCCAAGTACCGGCGCAATCATCAATTGCTGGGCATTGCCCAGCGATTGACTAGAAGACGAAAAGAATGATCAGGGCGACAACTAGGGCGAACAGCGCAATGGCCTCGGTCAGGGCAAAGCCCAGAATAACCCGGCCGAACACGGCCTGGGCCGCGCCGGGGTTGCGCATGGCGCCCGCCACGTAGTTACCAAAAATCAGGCCGATGCCAATGCCGGCACCACCCATGGCAATGGCCGCAAGTCCGGCGCCGATCAGCTTCGCTGCTGCTGGTTCCATGATAAATTTTCCTATCTTAGCTGGTGGTTGGATTGATTGGTTTAAGGAACGTTTTACGGATGATCCTTCGGATCGTTTTACGAATGATCCTTCGGATCAATGTTCCAAGTGAATGGCGTCATTGAGGTAAAGGCAGGTCAGAATGGTGAAGACGTATGCCTGAAGCACGGCGATGGCGACTTCCAGGCCGGTCAGGGCGACGATCAGGGCGAACGGCAACACGCCGAACACGCCCATCTGCACAACAAACGCGCCAAACACCTTCAACATGGTGTGGCCAGCGGTCATGTTGGCGAAGAGACGGACGGAATGGCTGATCGGCCGCATGAAATAGGACAGAACCTCAATCGGGACAACCAGGAAGAGCATCACCAGGGGCACGCCCTTGGGCACGAAGAACGAGAGGAAGTGCGTGCCGTGCTTGGTAATGCCAATAAACGTGGTCAGGATAAAAACCGACAGGGCCAAGGTAATGGTCACGGCGATGTGGGAGGTCACGGTGTAGCTGTACGGCAGCATGCCAAGCAGATTGCACATGACGATGAAGCTGAACAGGGAGAAGACAAGGGGGAAGTATTTCCGCCCCTCCGAACCAATGGTCTCCTTGATCATGTCGGCGATGAATTCATACCAAAGCTCGGCCACGGACTGCCAGCGGCCCGGCACCATGGCCCGCCGCGAGGTGGTCAAAACCAAGAACAAGGTGGCGACGATGACGGCGGCGAACATGAAGACGGCTGCCTTGGAAAAGGAAATATCCAGGCCGCCCAGCTGCCAATCGTTCATCCGGCCGATGACGAATTGATGCATCGGGCTGCTGTGTTCTATGTGGCGATCAACACTCACGCCGGTCTCCCTCTCCGCAATCTAACTCGTTGCCGTCTCACTCGCAAACGTCTCACTCGCTGCCGTCGCCCGGCCTGTTCCGTTGGCCCTGTTGTTTGTTCATCAGAGCCTCCGTCGCCTGGGCGTCAATCCTTAACGCGGTTCGCACCGCATTGTTTATGCCAGCCGCCCCGCCGAGAAACAGGAAGATCAACATCATCCACGGCTTGGTCCCGAACCAATAATCCAGCGCCCAGCCAATGGCCGTACAAACCACAAGTGCGACGACGATTTCAATTGAAATCCGCCATGCCGCGCCCAGGCCGGCTCCAACCGCCGCGTTCGCATCCATGTCCGCCGCCGTATTCTCCAATCCCGCATCCCGGCGGGCCTTGGAAATCCGGCCACCCAATTCGCCAAGGGAAGCCTTTTCCTTGGGGGTGGGATGTTGCTGATCAGACATATTGCTCGAAAGCTGTGTCAAGGTCGGAAGCGGGCGCACGATACGAATTGACCCAGGCTCTGTCAAGGGCCAATGGGGCACATCTAACCATATGATTTCATTAGACTATTGTCTGATGCGACAAATTACCTCACCAGCCTAGCCAGAGGCCCAAATACGTTCCGCGCGGTCCAAATCCACCGATAGCAATTGCGAGACGCCCCGTTCCGACATGGTAACCCCGTAAAGGCGGTCCATGCGGGCCATTGTGTAGGGGTGATGGGTGATAATCATGAACCGGGTACCAGTGATGCGGGCAATCTCGCCCACCAGATTGGTGAACCGCTCCACATTGGCGTCATCCAGGGGCGCATCCACTTCATCGAGCACGCAGACAGGCGCGGGATTGGTCAGGAATACGGCGAACAGCAGCGCCAGGGCAGTCAAGGCCTGCTCGCCGCCCGACAGCAGGGTGAGGTTTTGCAGCCGTTTGCCCGGCGGCGAAGCCATGATTTCCAGGCCGGCCTCCAACGGATCATCGGATTCGGTCAGGCTCAAATGCGCCTTGCCGCCACCGAACAGTCGCACGAACAGATCTTGGAAATGGCCATCCACGGTCTTGAAGGCTTCCAACAGCCGCACCCGGCCCTCCTTGTTCAGGCTGTAGATACCCTGGCGCAAACGGGCAATGGCGCCTTCCAGATCCTCCCGCTCCGCCACCATGGAGGCCAATTGCTCCTCCAATTCTTCCGCTTCGTGTTCGGCGCGCAGGTTGACGGCGCCCATGTTGTCCCGTTCCCGCTTTAGGCGTTCCAGCTTGCGCTCGGCCTCTTCCAGGGGCGGCAGATCCGCATCCGCCTCGATACCCGCTTTGGCCAGAACCTCTACCGGCGTACATTCCAGGGTTTCCATGATGCGGCGGGCAATTTCGCCGCGCCGCTCCTCGCATTGTTCCACGCCCGCTTCGCAACGGACCCGTTCTTCCCGCGCCGTGGCCAGGGTCGTCTCGGCCCGCTTTTGCGCGGCGGCCAGATCACCGACCATGGCTTCGGCCCGCGCCAGGGTCTCGGCGGCCTGGTTACGGGCCGCCTCGGCCTCGTCGATCTGGCTCAGCAAGCCCTGGCGCTGGGCCGCGATCTCGACCGGCATGCCCTGTAGCTGCTGCAATTCTTCCTGGCCGGTTTGGGCCCGCGTGGCCAGTTCCGCCAACCGCGCTTCGGCGCCCTGGGCCCGGCGCAGCCAGCTCTCCTGTTCGCCGGCAATTGCACTCAGCCGGCTGGCCCGCGTGGCCGCTTCACCGCGCAGCCGGTCGTGCCGGCTGCGCGCCTCGACCAGTTCCGTGCGCTGCCCCTCAACTTCACCGCGCAACGCCTCCAACCGCCGGCGCAGATCATCCAGGGGCGGCAGGGCATCCAACTGCCCTTGCGCTTCCGCCATGGCGGCCTCGGTCTCGTTGATATCCGCCTGGGTTTGCGACAGGCTTTCGGCAACGGTGGTCAGACGGGCCGAACGGGCGGCGGCATCCTTTTCCGCCCGCGCCTGGGCATTGCGGCCCCGGTCCAGCTCTTCCCGGCTCAACCGGGCGGTCTCCCGCGCCGTGGCCCGGCATCGCTCCGCCTGGGCAAGCCCGTCGCGAGCGGCGATCAGGTCTTCTTCCGTCTTCTCCACTTCCGGCACCAGGCCGGCGCGCAGCTGGCGCAGCTCCGCCAGGCGATTGCCCTGGGCCAGACGCACGGCGGCGGCGGTTTCAGCGCCCGCCGTGACGGTATAGCCGTCCCAGCGCCACAAACCACCCGTCGCCGATACCAAACGCTGGCCGTAGGCCAGTTCGCGGATCAAGCCAACCGCATCCGCCTCGTCCACCACGCCGATTTGAGACAGGCGCCGGGCCAAGGCGGCGGGCGCCTTGACATAGCGGGACAGGGGCGTCGCGCCCCTGGGCAATTCAGGCGCATCATCGCGGGCCGCCAAGGTGCGCCAATGCACCGGCGCGGCCTCGTCCGTGGAGACATTCAAGTCATCGCCAAGGGCGGCGCCCAGGGCAGCCTCAAATCCAGGCTCCACCGACACCGCATCGATCACCGCCGGCCACAGATCAGCGTCTTTTTGCAGCAGCAATTCGGCCAGGGCTTTTTCCTCGGCCGCCAATTGGCCGTCGGCGGCGGCGGACAGCTGCCGGGATTCCCGGGCCTGGGCCAGGGTCTGCTCGGCAACGCCATGGGCGGTTTCGGCCTGTTCCAGACCGGCGGCGCCATTTTCCGCCGCCCCCGTCAGTTCCGCCAGAACCGCATTGGCCTCGCGCAGGCGATCATCATTCTGTATTTCCGCCGTCAGACGGGCATGGGCCGATTTAGCCTCGTCCTGGCGCTGGGACAATCGGTCCAGCCGTTGCGCGGCGGTGGTAATATTGCGCTGCAGGGCATCGGCCTTCGCATTGCCGTCGGCGACCTGATTGGTCAATGCCTGCAGGCCGGCTTCGCTCTCGGACAGGGTTGTGGTCGCGGTCGCCACGCGGGCCTCGGCCGCCGCGCCGTCCACGGCCTCGTTTTCCCGTTGGCCCCGGATCTGTTCCGCTTCCGCGCCTAGGCGCGCGGTGGCGGCCGCCGCCTCCTCGCCCAAACCGCTTTCCCGGCTCTGGTCGATCTCGATCTGTTTCAGCCGCCCTTCCAATTGCGTGGCGGTTTGCCGCACGCGCTGCTCTTCCTGATCCAGGCCATCGCGGGCCACGGCCAGACGATGCAGCACCGCCGCCGTAACGGCTTCCCCATCGCGAAGGGCGGGCACGCCGTTGGCCGCATCCGTGTGCGCCGCGGTAGCCTGGGCGGCCTCCTGGGTCAGGCGGGCGACCTGACCATTGGCATTGTTCAGTTCCTCGCCCGCCTTGGCCAATTGCCGCTCCGCCCGTTGGAACAACAAGTGCAATTGAATGCCGTCGAAATGGCGGATCTGCTCGCCCACCTTGCGGAAGCGGCGGGCCTGGCGGGCCTGTCGCTTCATGTTTTGCAGCTGCGCCTCCAGCGCCTGCATGACATCGTCGAGGCGTTCGAGGTTGTTTTCCGCCGCACGCAGTCGCAATTCGGCCTCGTGCCGGCGGGAATGCAGACCGGTGATGCCGGCCGCTTCCTCCAGCAAGGCGCGGCGGTCCTGCGGCTTGGCGTTGACAATCTCGCCGATCCGGCCTTGGCTGACCAGCGAGGGCGAGTGGGCGCCCGAGGCCGCGTCGGCAAACAGCAATTGCACATCGCGGGCCCGCATTTCGTTACCGTTGACCCGATAGGCCGAACCGCTGTTCCGCTCGATCGCCCGGACGACTTCCAGTTCATCCGATTCGTTCAGGGCCGCCGGCGCGGTGCGGTCGTTGTTGTCGATCACCAAGGAGACTTCCGCCAAATTGCGTGATGATCTGTTTTGCGAGCCATTGAAAATGACATCGTCCATGGCGCCGCCACGCATGCGCTTGGCGGAATTCTCGCCCATGACCCAGCGCAGGGCCTCCACCAGATTGGATTTGCCGCAGCCGTTGGGCCCGACCACGCCGGTCAGGCCCGGTTCGATGACCATTTCCATCGGATCAACGAATGATTTAAAGCCGCTCAACCGTAGTTTGGTAAATTGCACTTACTGGTTCCGTCCCTACTTCAAATATGTTGCCAGCAAGGCATCCCATTTCGCGATGGTCATGTTGCCGGAGGTTTTCACGCCGTTGACGATAAAGCTGGGCGTCGAATCGACGCCGAATTCCTTGCTGCCGGTCAGGCGGCTTTGCAA
>JAPYUH010000024.1:7412-23023 GCA_029936195.1 Alphaproteobacteria bacterium | reverse complement strand
AGCTGGGCGTCGAATCGACGCCGAATTCCTTGCTGCCGGTCAGGCGGCTTTGCAAAATCTTGTCGGCCAAGCCCTGATTGGTCATGCAGGCTTTGAATCGCGCCTCGGTAAAGCCGCCCAGGCGGGCGATCTTGGCCAGGGCCTGTAGCGGATCGGCGGCCCGGGCCCATTTTGATTGGCTCTTGAACAACACGTTCAACATGCCGAAATAGCGTTTCTCCCCGGCGCATCTGGCCAGCATGGCCGCTTGCAGGGCCAGGGGGTCGAACGGAAACTCCCGAAAAATCATGCGCACCTTGCCGGTATCGATATACTTGGCTTTCAGTTCCTTGAATGGCCCCATGTGAAAGTTGGCGCAATGGGGGCAGGTCATGGAAGCGTATTCGATGATCGTCACCGGCGCATCCTTGGCGCCCAGGGCCATGTCGCCGCTGGCAATCACCGGCTCGCCGGCCCGTGCCGGGGCCGTCAACAACAATGCCGCCACCAGCACCGCAAGCAATACGGTCAGATCCGGCATATATACTCTAAATTGGGTCATTCAATCTCCTACCCACAAGATATGGTGTTGATTATAGGCTCGCGTTTGGCATCTCACAAGCCTTCGGGACGCTACATTGACAAGACATTGGGGCAAAAAAGGGGCGGTCAAGGCTCCGGATCGCCGGATTTCGGCGGCATATTCGGCGAGCCGCCACGTCGGCCCAGAACAGCAGCCCCCAATCGTTCCAGGGCATGGCGCAATTTGAGGCTTCTGGTGGGCTCTGTTCGGGCCGTCAGCGAAGCCGATTCGGCATCCGTCAGCGGCCTATTGGCGAGGCGGGGCCTTTTTTCCACCACCGGCAGCGGCCCCTGGGTCAGCTTCAGACGATCCACGGCGCGATAGCCGTAAAAGCCGTTGATGCGTTCGAGCACCATGGGCGCCTTGTGCTGCAGTTCCAACGCCGCGGCACCGGCGACGCGCACATGCAACACCGCGCCGGCCACGTCGCCACGCCGTTGTTGCAGCCTTTCCGGCGCACTGAGGGCGGCCAATTCAGGCCCGACAATGTCCGGCCAGCGGGAGATCACTTCGCCCTCGCCAAAGCCCCGCCGGCGCAAGGCATTGGCCGTGGCCCGGCGCAGGATGGAGCCGGCGGCGACCGGGTGGCTCTTGTAGCGCCTGGATTTAGCGTTTTTCATGGGCATATCTTGCGACAGAACGGCGCCCGCGTCATCTTGCAAGCACATCAAACGCAATAAAACTTCGGTGAAGGCACATTTCGAATCTGGCGAAGAACTTGCTGCCCTGGTACGGCCGACAGCATCGCAAACTACCGTGGCGGGCAGCACCGGGACAACGGGCCGATCCCTATCGCGTCTGGCTGTCGGAAATCATGTTGCAGCAGACCGGGGTCAAGACGGTGATCCCCTATTACCAATACTTCCTGAAACAGTGGCCCACCGTTGCGGCGTTAGCGCGGGCCGATCTGGATCAGGTGCTGCATGCCTGGCAGGGGTTGGGCTACTATGCCCGTGCCCGCAACCTGCACAAATGCGCCCAGGTCGTGGCCAACGATTTCGGCGGCGAATTTCCCAATAGGGAAGCGGGTTTACGCCATTTGCCGGGCATAGGGCCCTACACCGCCGCCGCCGTCGCCGCCATCGCCTTCGGCCAAAAGGCAAGCCCCGTGGACGGCAACATAGAACGTGTGGTCTCGCGCCTGTTCGCCGTGCGGGAACCTTTGCCGGGGGTGAAGCCGAAACTGCGGGAACTTGCCGCCTCTCTGACGCCCGCGCGCCGCGCCGGCGACCACGCCCAGGCTCTGATGGACCTTGGCGCCACCATCTGTCTGCCCCGCGCGCCCCTATGCGACCGCTGCCCCTTGGCCAAGACATGCGAGGGACGGGCCCAGGGCATCGCTGCGGACCTGCCGCAACGGACAAAAAAGGCCGTTCGGCCGACCAAATACGGCGTTGCCTTCTGTCTATTTGACCATAAAGGCCGGCTGTTGTTTCGCCGGCGTCCGGAAAAAGGGCTGTTGGGCGGTATGATGGAGGTCCCCTCGACGCCCTGGACGGAAAACCAATGGCGCCCTGATGATGTTGCCCGGCATGTGCCCGTACAAACGGAATGGCGCGGCGTTCCCGGAACCATCGTTCATGTCTTTACCCATTTTCGACTTGAACTACAGGTTCAATCGGGCACTGGCGCATACAAAACAAAAAATGGCGACGTCTGGCAAAAGATCGATGAATTGGGTGATCTCGCGCTGCCGACGGTGATGAAGAAAATTCTGCGCCAGGTTTTGCCGTCAGTTTAATTCGGCCCGCAGTTTCTGACGCAGCATGTCGATGGGAACCAACTGCCCCTTGTCCTCAAAACACCAGAAGGTCCAGCCGTTGCAGGCGGACGCGCCCTGTACCGCCGCGCCGACCTGGTGGATCGAGCCTCTGGTCCGGTCCGCGACAACGCTGCCGTCCGCCCGTACGGAGGCGGCATAGCGGCGGCGGGCATCGTACAATTGGGCGCCGGGCCGCAGCATGCCCCGCTCCACCAGCCAACCGAACGGTATGCGTGGAAGGGACCGTTTCGAAGGCGTTACAGCCAGATCCTCTTGGTCAAGAGGCTGGACGGCGGCAATGCGCTTGGCCGCCAGATCCACATAGCCCGGATCGGCGTCAATGCCGATAAAGTCGCGGCCCAGACGCTTGGCCACCGCGCCCGTGGTGCCGGTGCCGAAAAACGGATCCAAAACCAGATCGCCGGGATTGCTGCTGGCCAACAGGACCCGGTGCAACAAGGCTTCCGGCTTTTGCGTCGGGTGGGCCTTTTCGCCGTTTTTCTTCAGCCTTTCGCCCCCCGTGCAGATGGGCAGATGCCAATCGCTGCGCATTTGCAGGTCTTCATTCAAGGCCTTCATGGCCTCGTAATTGAAGGTGTAGCCCCGGCCGTTGGGGGACGGCGTGCACCAGATCATGGTTTCGTGGGCGTTGGTGAAGCGCTTGCCGCGGAAATTCGGCATGGGGTTGGTCTTGCGCCAAATAATATCGTTCAGGATCCAAAAGCCCAGATCCTGCAGTATGGCGCCGACGCGAAAAATATTGTGGTAACTGCCGATAACCCACAGCCCGCCCTTGGGCTTGAGGACCCGGCGCGCCTGGGTCAGCCAGGCGTTGGTGAAGGCGTCATAGCTGGCGAAATCCTTGAAGCGGTCCCAATCATTGTCGACGCCGGCGACCCGGCTGTTGTTGGGCCGGTGCAATTCCCCGCCGAGCTGTAGATTATAGGGAGGATCGGCGAACACCAGATCGACGGAGGCATCGGGCATGGCGGCCATCAAGGCGACGCTATCGCCCTGGTGGATGCTGTTACGTTGCATTTTGCTGATCTTGGTCATGACGGCGGCGCATCCTGATCGAGACCGAATCGCTCGTCAACCTGTTTTTTTAGTGTGGAGTCAGCCGCTTACGGGATGTTGCAGAAGTTTTCGAATAGGTGCGAAGCTGCGCCGGTGCATCTGGTTCGGGCCCAGGCGCGCCAAAGCGGCTTGATGCTCGGCAGTGCCGTAGCCCGCGTTCCGCTCCCAACCGAAACCGGGGAAGCGTTCCGCCAGGGCAGCCATTTCCCGGTCCCGGCTGACCTTGGCGACGATGGATGCGGCGGCGATGGACAGGCAGCGGGCATCGCCCTTGACCAGGCATTCCACGCCGCAGGGCAGATCCGGCGGGCGATTGCCGTCAACCAGGGCATGGTTGGGCGGGATATCCAGATCCGCCACCGCCCTGGCCATGGCAAGCATGGTCGCGCCCAAAATGTTGAACGCGTCAATCTCGTCAACATCGGCCCGGCCGACACCAATTGTCGCGGATTGGGATAGTTTGGCAAACAACGCTTCCCGCCGTTGCTTGGACAGGGTTTTGGAATCCGCCAGGCCATCTGGAATATTGCCGGGTGCCAGGATCACCGCCGCCGCCACCACGGGCCCGGCCCAGGGGCCCCGGCCGGCCTCGTCTATGCCGCATACCGGAACAAGGCCACGGGCAACGGCCGCCTGCTCATTGGCAAAATCAGCCCCTTGCCTAGCCATCATCGTCCATGCGGGCGTCATCGCCGTCATCACCGCCATGACCGTCGTCTTCCCGGCGTGTGACAAACCGTGCCATGGCGTCCAAAAGCAGGGAAAAAGTACGGGGGTACAATGCCATGGTCGCCACGTTGCCGGCTTCCGGCGCAAACAGACTTTCCAGATACTCCCGCAAGGTCTGAACATTCGATCCCACCAGACGTTCAAGACGCCGGTTAAAGATCAACCAAAGAGGCGAGAGCATCAGGCTTAACGCAATAACGGAGACGGCGATCCGCCCCGCCGTATCCAAAACCAAGCCCGCCGCCACGCCCGCCGCCACCAGAACAAAGGAAAACTCACCAATTTGCCCTATGGAGACGCCAACAATCCAGGCCCGCGGCCAGGGCTCCCGCAACACCCGGAGGACGGCCACGTTCATGATCGTCTTCAAAATGGTCGCGACCAGAAGGATGCTCAACACTTCCGCCAGATTGTCCCAGATAAAGTTAATATCCAGCAGCAGACCGATGGAAACGAAAAACACCATCAACAAAACACTTTGGATCGGCCGGGCCGCCGCCAGCAGGGGCGCGCGAGCGGTGGAATTGCCGATCCACAGACCGGCCAGAAAAGCGCCGTAGGCCGGGGACAATCCCAGCAGGGCCGATATCAGGGCGGCGCCGAAGCAATAGGCCATGGCGGTGATCGCGGCCAGTTCCACGTTGCCGTGCAGGGTCCGCGCAAAGGGCACGCCGACCCGGCTGCGCCTGGTCAGCAGCGCAATCATGCCCGCCAACAGAGCCACCGCCGCGAACAGTTTGATGTAACCGGTCAGGGGGATGCCGGTGCCTCCCGCCAGCCCGTCGACAATCAACAGCATGGGCACGATGGCTAAATCCTGGGCGATCAGCACGCCAATCGCCGTGCGGCCCACGGCGGTGCGCAGTTCGCCGATGTCTTCCAACAGTTTGATTGCCACGGCGGTGGAGGAAAGAGCCACCACGAAGCCCATGACAATGGCGGTCTCCACGCTGTGGTCGAAGACCCGGGCCAGGATCAGCATGGCGCCAATGGACAGCAGAATTTGCGCCCCCGCCCCCAACACCGCCAGGCGCAGCACCCGGCGAAAGGCGCGCAGGGACAATTCCATGCCGATGATGAACAACAGCAACAGCACGCCCAGTTCCGCCAGGGTCTGGATTGGGCCCCGGTTCGGGAACAGGTCGAACCCGGACGGGCCAAGAACCACGCCGGCGACGATATAGCCGACGATCGCGGGTTGGCGCAGGCGTTGGAGGACTAGACCCAGGATCAGGGCGCCGGCTGCCAGCAATGCGATTTCAAACAAGCCCTCGGTATGCATTCCGCCCCTAATCCAACGTTGCGCCAGCGAACAACAGCATATTGAGGGGATGGAGAATGTTAAACAACGCCGAAAATTCGCCCTGAAAGTCCGGCCAGCTCATTTTGGCTCCGGTCTTCCCCATCCGCGCCCGCAAGCGGCCATGGATTTGCCGCAAACTTCGCTTGCCGTCGATCAAGGCGATGATGGCCGGGGCCTGCGTGGATACCTCGAAGCGTCGCGATACCCCGCCCAGAGTTGCGTTCAAGCCCGGCGATTGCGACAGACTGGCGGCCAGCCGGTCGGCCCGCATCTCGCGCAGCACCGGTACCATTCGCGGTTCGAAACCCTGGGCGGCACCATGCTCCTTATCCGCCCGGCGAACCGCATAGAATGCATGGGTCTTCAGGGCGCCGGACAATTCCTCGGCCAAGGCCCACCGGTCCGCCTGGGACAGGGCCGCGGCCCGTTCAATCAGATCGCCGTCATTCAGATAGGTCTCCGGCCGGTAAGCCCCCGCCGGCATGAAGGCGGAGAAGCGGAGGCCGGCTTCGGCCATCAGCGTTATGATCTCGCCCACCAGATAGGCTCGGTCACGGCTGTGAAGCAGCAGGTCGTGGAAGCCCGCGTCATCGCCCGCCAGATGATCCATCACATGGTCGTTGCGCTTCAACCAATTGCCGTCGGGCAGTGCTTCGGTCAATTTTCGGGCCAGGGCCAGACGTTCGCCGGTCGGTCCGTCCCCCGCCAATCTCGCGATGGCGCGTTGAGCCGGATAAACCCCGGTGCGGCCCAATTCGCCATATAGCATCAGACCAAGGCCGCCCCCGGTTGCCAAAACCGCCACCAGGGCGGCCAGCCCCGCCGCCGGATCGGCCAGGTGATGCAACACGCCGCAACAATCGATGTAGTCGAAGGGCCGCCAACCCATGCCGGGCAGATCCAACAGAGAGCCTTGATGAAAGGAGATATTCTCCAGACCGCGGGCCCGGGCCCGCCCCTGGGCCACGGCCAGAGAGGCCGACGACATATCCAGATAGGTGACCGAGCCCGTGCCGCGATCGGCCAACTGCTGGGCCAGCATGATGGCGCCGTCACCGGTGCCACCTCCCGCCACCAGAGCGCGCAGATCGCCGGCCCGGCCGCCGCGCAGAACAAAATGCTCGATTTCCAGAATATGGCTGGGCGAGCCGGTAATCAGACGATGCGCCTCGTCCGCCGGGTCACGGGCCGGATAGGGGTAGGCCTCGTACTGCGCGCGGACAGCTTTGTCGCCACCGTCCACGAGGTCGTCCACGGGGTCGTCCATGGCGGTGGCCTAGTCGACCGTTATGACGGCCTTGCCCACTACCTTGCGTTCGACCAGCACGTTCAGGGCCGCCGGCACTTCAGCCAGGGGAAAGCGGTGGGAAATATTGGGCCGCAATTTTCTCTCGCGCAGCCATTCAAACATGATGTCCATGTTCTTGCGGTGCAGGTCGGGATTGCGTTCGGTCCAGGCGCCCCAGAAGACGCCGACGATGGAGCAGTTTTTCAACAATGCCAGGTTCGCCGGGGCTTGCGGAATGCGGCCCGAGGCGAAGCCGATCACCAGCAGCCGGCCGTCCCAATTGATACAGCGCAGGCTTTCATCAAAGACATCGCCGCCGACGGGGTCATAAATCACATCCGCCCCGGCGCTGCCGCAAATCTCCTTCACCTGGTCCTTGAAGGGACCCTTGGTGTAGTTGATGACATGATCGGCGCCATGTTCCGTGACGACCGCCAGCTTTTCGTCGCTACTGCCCGTGCCGATCACGCGGGCGCCCATGGCCTTGCCGATTTCCACGGCCGAGATGCCGACGCCGCCCGCCGCGCCATGCACCAAAAGCCATTCGCCCGGCACCAACTTGCCCATCTGCAAAAGAGCGTAGGCGGAGGTGCCGTAGGTCAGCACGAAGGCAGAGCCTAGCTCATAGCTGATATCTTCGGGCAGATGCAGACATTTGATGGCCCTGGCGTTCACTTCCTCGGCGAAGGCGCCGTGGCCGGTCAGGGCGATCACCCGGTCGCCGGGTTTGAAGTCGGTCACGCCGGGACCCACCGCCAACACATCGCCGGCGCATTCGGAGCCGGGGGGGAAAGGGTGGTCGGGCTTGAACTGATATTTGCCCTCGGTAATCAGGATGTCGGGAAAATTGACCCCGGCGCAGCGCACCCGGATTCTCACCTCGCCTTCGCCGGGGGCGGGCAGTTCGAAATCTTCCAGCACCAGGCTTTCAATGGGTCCCGGTTCCTTGCACAACATCGCTTTCATCTCTGACGTCCCTTGCGTTTCTTGTTCCAATTCGGTTGCGCCGCAATTAGCACAAAGCGTGGGCCTTTGTCGCCCATAGGCGTTAGTCTTGGCGAGAATCATTTGCCAGAAACACTTATTGGAATGGATATGCGCGGCTATTTCGGCATCGGCGTGGAACGGTTGAGCAAGCCCATGAACGCGGGCAACCTGTTCCGCTCGGCCCAGGCCTTCGGGGCCGGATTTCTGTTTACAGTGGCGGGCAGCTATGCCCTGCGCAAGGCTTACTCCGATACCTCGCAATCCACCCACCAGCTGCCGTTTTACGAGTTCGACGACGTACCCAGCATGATGCTGCCCGACCGCTGTCAACTGGTGGGTATCGAATTGATTGAAGGCGCGGTGGATCTGCCGACCTTCCGCCACCCGATCCAGGCGGCCTATGTTCTGGGCCCCGAGCGGGGCAGCCTGTCGCCGGACATACTGGAACGCTGCGACCATGTGATCAAGATCCCCACCGCCTTTTGCATCAATGTCGCCACGGCGGGCGCTATCGTGATGTATGACCGCATCGTCAGTCTGGGCCGCTTTGGCCAGCGGGCCACGTTCAGCCGCAATCCGGGCGAGCCGCCCAAGCAGCATGTGCAAGGGGCACAAAAATTCCGCACCAAGGCCCCCAACTAATTCCCAACCAATTCCGCGCTATATTGCGCCGAGAATTGCACTTCATGCCGCAATGGCCTAGAAAACGCTCCGAACCGCGCTTATGTTGTGCTCATGAAAAATATTTTCCTCATATTGACCGCCGTGGCAGTGATTTTCGCCGCCACAAACGCGGTCCATGCCGCCAAGCCGAAGGGTCTGTTGAAAAACCCCGGAGTTTGGGGCGCCTTCAAACTGAAGGAAGGCAAGGGCCTAGCCTGCTATTTGGCCGGCCAGCCCAAGAACAGCAAGCCCGCGGGTGTCAAGCGCGGGCCGATCTGGCTATTGGTCACCCACCGGCCCAAGAAGAAGGTTAAGGGTGAAATCGGGATCTACGTGGGCTATCCCCTGATGGCCAACAGCAATGTGACCGTTGAGGTGGATGGTGAAAAATTCAAACTCTACACCGTGAAGGATACCGCCTGGGTAGAGGACGGCAAGGTGGAGGCCAAGCTGGTCGCGGCCATGCGCAAGGGCCGCAAGATGACCGTTCGCGGCACCTCGACGCGGGGCACCAAGACCACGGACAGCTATTCCCTGAAGGGCTTTACCCGGGCCCACAAGGCGATCAACCGGGCCTGCAAGGTAAGATGACCAACGCCTCTACAACAGCTCCGATGGCTCCCCCGGCGGCGGGCGGCAAACTTGCCCCCAGTCTGGTCGGCCTGAGCCGTCCCGAACTTCGGGACGCCGTGGCTGGATTGGATGTGCCCGAGCGGCAACAGAACATGCGGGTCCGCCAACTTTGGAAGTGGATGTATAATCGGGGCGTCAGCGGCTTCGAGGAAATGAGCG
Source organism: Alphaproteobacteria bacterium (assembly GCA_029936195.1). Taxonomy (GTDB): domain Bacteria; phylum Pseudomonadota; class Alphaproteobacteria. Next base: position 13,860 of record JAPYUH010000024.1, on the reverse strand, counting down.
ACCTGGGCAAGGACCTGCGCGCCCGCCTGATCGACGGCCACAATATTGCCCGCCCCACCATCGCGACCATGCAGCAATCTACCGACGGCACGATCAAATGGCTGCTGCGTCTGGCGGACGGCAACGAGATCGAGATGGTCTACATCCCCGATGACGATCACGGCGCGCTGTGCATGTCATCCCAGGTGGGCTGCACCCTGAACTGCCGCTTTTGCCATACCGGCACCATGCCCTTGGTGCGAAACCTCACCGCCGGGGAAATCCTGGGCCAGTTCATGCTGGCCCGCGACTGCCTGGACGATTGGCGCAGTGACGGCCCGCGCAACAGACCGCGCAATGACCAGGGGGGTGGCGCCCCGCGCAAGGTTTCGACCATCGTCATGATGGGCATGGGAGAGCCGTTGTTGAACTATGACAACGTCGCCCAGGCCCTGAACATCGTCATGGACGGCGACGGTATCGCCCTCTCGCGGCGGGCCATCACCTTGTCGACGGCGGGCCTGGTGCCGGCCATGGAACGGTGCGGCCGCGATCTGCGGGTCAATCTGGCGGTCTCCCTGCATGCGGTCCGCGACGAGGTGCGCGATGTACTGGTACCCTTAAATCGGCGCTACCCCATTGCCGAATTAATGCAGGCCTGCCGCGACTACCCCTCGGCCAACAACGCCCGGCGCATAACCTTCGAATATGTCATGCTGCAAGAAGTCAACGACAGCCTGGAAGATGCCCGCGAACTGGTCCGCCTGCTGCGCGGTCTGCCGGCCAAAATCAATCTGATACCGTTCAATCCCTGGCCCGGCGCGCCTTATGAATGCAGCTCCAACAACCGCATTCACCGTTTTGCCCGGATTTTGAACGACGCGGGCTATTCCGCGCCGATCCGCACCCCAAGGGGCCGGGACATCATGGCCGCCTGTGGTCAATTGAAATCCGAAAGCGAGAAAATCCGCGCCGCTTCCCGATAGAGGTTCATACCTAGGTGCGATGATAGTAGGCCGCTAACGGCGGATTCCAGCTTTCCGGAAAGTCCGGACAATCCGGTTGCGGCGGTTTTCCCGCGCCAGATCCAACGCGGTGCGGCCGGTGAAATCGGTCAGGGCCGGTTCGGCGCCCGCCTCGAGCAGGATTTCCACCGCGAACTGGCTGCCCGCGCCGGCGGCGCGCATCAGGGCGGTTTCACCTTGCTTGTTGGCATGATTGATGGCCGCGCCGGCATCCAGCAAGGCGCGGATGATATCATCATGGTCGTTTACGGCGCCATGTATCAGGGCGGAATTACCCTCCGCATCAACCAGATTGACGATGGCGCCATGGGCCAGCAACAATTCCACTACGTCGCCCGCCCCAATGCGGGCGGAGACGATCAGGGCTGTCGAGCCACCGCCGCCCCGTATGTTGGCGGAAGACCCGGCCATCAGGGCTTTTTGCACGTCATCATGATTGCCTCGTTCGGCGGCCTTAAACAGAGGATCCGCGCTCAGGATCTGTGCGCCCGCGAGGCCCGGATACACCGCCACGGCCACGGCCAGGCAGAGGGCCATGAAAATGATTTTTGTTTTTGGCAAAGTCTTTCCTTCAATCCTGAACCAGGACACAAGACGATTGTGCTAGAATTTTGCCATGTTGGGAAAAAGAAAATTACTGGCGGCTGCCTTTGTTTGGGGATGGGCGGTGTTGTCCCCGACGCCGGGCATCGGGGACGATGGTTTTATCGCCGGCATAACGGATTTGCCGCTGATGCCGGGTTTGCGGGAAATCCCCGAAGCGACCTTGATTTTTGACAAACCCGACGGCCGCCTGGTCAAGGCGACCGCCGAAGGCGCGGCGGAGGCAACCGCGCTTTGGCAATTCTACGAGGCGACGTTGCCGCAATTGGGTTGGCGGCGGCGGGGCCGTGGTAAATTCTACCGGGACGGCGAAATCTTGCGCATCCATGTGGAAAAAAATGACTCCAAACTGACCGTACGTTTTGCTATTGCGCCTGGAAGCGGGTAGGAGGGCAGCCTTCAAAAACAGCCTTCGAATTATGTAAGGAGATCGGGTCATGGCATATGAAAACATCTTGGTGGAGACCAAGGGCGGCGTGGGTATTATCACTCTGGACCGGCCGGAAGCCTTGAACGCCTTGAATTCGGCCCTCGTGGGCGATGTGGGACAGGCCCTTGACGCGTTCGAGGCGGATGCGGCGATCGGCTGCATAATTCTGACCGGCAGTGCCAAGGCCTTCGCCGCCGGGGCCGATATTACGGAGATGGCGCCGAAATCCTACATGGACGTCTACCGCGAGGACTTCATCACCGCCAATTGGGAACGGGTCGCCCAATGCCGCAAGCCGGTCATCGCCGCCGTGGCGGGGTTCGCCCTGGGCGGCGGTTGCGAGATGGCCATGATGTGCGATTTTATCATCGCCGCCGACAACGCCAAGTTCGGCCAGCCGGAGATCAACCTCGGCATCATCCCCGGCGCCGGCGGCACCCAGCGTCTGACCCGCTTCATCGGCAAGTCAAAGGCCATGGAAATGGTCCTGACCGGCCACATGATGACGGCGGAAGAGGCAGAGCGGGCCGGCCTGGTCAGCCGCGTAGTGGCCCTGGATGATCTGATGGACGAGACCGTCGCGGTGGCGGAAAAAATCTGCAAACTGTCCCAACCCATGGTGATGATTGCCAAGGAATGCGTCAACCGCGCCTACGAAACCACCCTGGCCGAAGGCGTCCGATTCGAACGGCGAATGTTCCATTCCACCTTTTCCACCGAGGACAAGGCGGAAGGCATGGCGGCCTTCATGGAGAAGCGCACGGCGCGGTTCAAGCATCGTTAGGACACGGGCCGGCGGGTAAATTTGCAGCCCATGGATCGATTGACTATGACTCCCACCTATCCGGTCAACAGCACCGGAAACCATTGTAGAGTGTTCTCGTCCCTGGGAGGTCGAAAGACGTCATGAAGCTGCTTTCGGGAAACAGTAACCGGCCTCTGTCGGAAGCCATCGCCGCCTATTTGGAAACGCCGCTGACCAGCGCCGATGTCCGGCGGTTTTCCGATATGGAAGTGTTCGTGGAAATTCACGAGAACGTCCGCGGCGAGGATGTCTTCATCATCCAGTCGACGTCTTCGCCGGCAAATGACAATCTGATGGAGCTGCTGGTCTGTATCGACGCCCTGCGCCGTGCCTCGGCCCGGCGCATCACCGCCGTATTGCCCTATTTCGGCTATGCCCGCCAGGACCGCAAACCCGGCCCCCGGACGCCCATTTCCGCCAAACTGGTGGCCAATCTAATTACCACCGCCGGTGCCGACCGGGTCCTGACCATGGATTTGCATGCGGGCCAGATCCAGGGCTTTTTCGACATCCCCACGGACAACCTGTTCGCCGGGCCGGTTTTCACGCGGGAGATCGCGGCCAGTTTTCCCGATGAAACCTTGGTCATGGTGTCGCCGGATACGGGCGGCGTGGTGCGCACGCGGGCCCTGGCCAAGCGGCTGGATGCGGACCTGGCGATTATCGACAAGCGGCGGGAACAGGCCGGATTGTCGGAGGTGATGAATATTATCGGCGAAGTGAACGGCCGCACCTGCGTCATTGTCGATGACATCGTGGATAGCGCGGGCACCCTGTGCAATGCGGCGGAAGCCTTGAAAGAGGCCGGCGCGACGCGGGTTTGCGCCTATATCACCCACGGGGTGCTATCCGGAGGCGCCGTGGCGCGGGTGTCCGCGTCGGCCCTGGAACATCTCTCCGTCACCGATTCCATTGCCGCCACCGAGGCCATGCATACGGCGCCCAAGATCCGCTCTATTCCCATCGCCTCGCTGTTGGGCGAAGCGATCCGCCGCATCAGCGAGGAAACCTCCGTTTCCTCGCTGTTTGAATAGCGCGGCGGGACGCCGTCAAAGGGTTTGAGTTTTCCTCACATTGCGCGTATATGGGCGGCTTCCAACGGCAACGCTGGGTCTAACCCCGGATCGTTAAGAGGCTGACGTCGGCACCCCTGGAGGCCGCAAGCCAAATCCGGTCGTTTGAGCGCCCGCCAACGCCGTCAATTATTCGGAGCGAATAGAGATGTCTGAGAACATTATTACCGTTGAACTACGTGACCGGGTCGGCAAGGGGGCCGCCCGGGCGGCAAGGCGCGAGGGGCTGATCCCCGGCGTCGTCTATGGTGACAAAACGCCGCCCCAGCCGATTACGGTCGACCGCAAACAAATGGACAAGCTGCTGCAACAGCCGGGCCTCTTCAACACCCTTTACGAATTGCAGACGGGCGACAAGAAACAACAGGTCCTGCCCCGCGACGTGCAATTGGACGTGGTCACGGATGTGCCTCTGCATGTGGATTTCCTGCGTCTTTCGGACGCGACCGAAATCACCATCAACGTCCCCGTGGTCTTCCTGAACGAAGAAGAGTGCGAGGGCCTGAAGCAGGGCGGCGTGCTGAATATCGTGCGCCATCAGATCGAAGTGCGCTGCCTGGCCGCCGCCATTCCGCCGTCGATCGAGGTTGATTTGACGGGCGCGGAAATGGGCGATTCCATTCATATTTCCGCCGTGACCCTGCCGGATGGCGTGGCGCCCACCATCACCGACCGGGACTTCACCATCGTCACCGTTGCCGCCCCGACCATCCATGTCGAGCCTGTCGAAGGCGAGGAAGACGGGGAAGACGAATTGATGGAAGCTGTCGAGGGCGAAGAAGGCACGGCGGAAGCCGGCGCGGAGGAGGGCGGCGAGGAATAATCCTCTCCTGCTTTCTTCATCACGAGCCTGGGAGCGAACGCCATGTTGTTATTGGTGGGGTTGGGCAATCCCGGAAACAAGTATGCCGACAACCGGCACAACATCGGCTTCATGGCGGTGGACGAGATTGTCCGCCGCCATGACTTTGCCGTTGCGCGCAAACGCTTCCAAGGCCTGCTTTGCGAAGGCAAGCTGGGGGGGCAAAAAGTCCTGGCGCTGAAGCCGCAAACCTTCATGAATGAATCCGGCCGCAGCGTCGGCGAGGCCGCCCGTTTCTACAAGCTGTCCCCCGATCAAATCGTGGTCATTCACGACGAGCTGGATTTGGCGCCGGGCAAGTTGCGGGTCAAGCGCGGCGGCGGCTTGGCCGGGCACAACGGCCTGCGCAGCCTGGCGGCCCACATCGGCAAGGATTTCCGCCGCATACGCCTTGGCGTCGGCCATCCCGGCGACAAGGGCAAGGTGTTGAGCCATGTTCTGCGGGATTTCGCCAAGGCCGACGATGCCTGGCTGGACCCCCTGCTCGCGGCCATGGCCCAGGCCGCGCCCCTGCTGGTGCGGGATGACAGCGACAGCGCCTTTGCCTCCAAGGTTGCCCTGATCCTCAAGCCGCCGACGCATAAACCGAAGCCCGAAGCCCCCGAGATTATAGTGGGGGAAGAAAATCAGTCTTCGGAATAGACCCCCAACAGCCTGCGCCAAGTCCGCGTGACACTGAGCAGATTGCCGTAATCATCGGTCCAAACCCGGCGCCCCGGCCGAGACGTCATTGCTTTCCAGCGGCCGTCTTCTGCCAGCGGCGGCAAGCGATTGTCTTGCCGCGCCATGGCGACCCAGGAGGTTGCGAAATAATAATTGTCCTGATCACCTGGGTCATGTTGGATCAGGGCCGCAAGCCCCGCGTCGCCGGCCAGGTCGGCGAGAACCGGGGTCAGATCCAGGTGCCGGTTGGAAATGTGAAACAACAACAGGCCGCTCGGCGCCAATCGGCTCAGATAAACCGCGATGGCTTCGCGGGTGAGCATATGCATGGGAATGGCATCGGATGAAAAGGCATCCATGATAAGCAAATCGTATGCCGGGCCAGGATCCCGGCTCAGGGCCAGGCGGCCGTCGCCGACCATCATGCGAGCCTCGGGCGCACAATCGGACAGGTAATGAAAATAGCGGCGATCGCGGGCCAAGGAGACCACCAGCAGATCGATTTCGAAGAAAGTCCAGGTCTGCCCCGGCCGGCGATAACAGGCCGCCGTGCCGACGCCCAGGCCGATACCGCCCACATGTGAAAATTCGCCGCCATGGGCCGCCATGACCTGACCTAGGGGGCCTTTTCGGTGATAGTAGGCCAGGGGAAGGCGGCGGCGCGCGGGATCGGTACCTGGATGAACAGGGCCCACGCATGGGGGATGACGGGCCGTCGGGCAAAGACAATGACAAAGGTGGCCAGGTAAAGGATCAGGGGCACCACCCAGAGCAAGGGCGCCGAGGCCACGTCGGTCGTGATATGCTGGGTGACGCCCAGCAGCAACGATGATGGTACGAAGGCCAGCACCAGCCAGCGCAGGCGCAGGGGCCAATCGACCTGGTCCGACAGGCCATTCTCGGCCGCCGCCCGGTGATCGGCGCCCTGGGCCTGAAAGCGCAGGAACATTATCCAGGCGCAGGCGGCGATCAGCAGGGCCAGAATGACAAAGCCCAGCGCCCAGGCCA
>JAPYUH010000024.1:0-7312 GCA_029936195.1 Alphaproteobacteria bacterium | reverse complement strand
CAGGCGCAGGCGGCGATCAGCAGGGCCAGAATGACAAAGCCCAGCGCCCAGGCCAGACTTTGCCGGCCCAGGGTCAGGCTCGGCTCCAGCAGCGCCGGATAGGCCACCAGGGCCAGGATCGAGCCGCAGTTACTGACCGCGTAAAGGATATAGGGATTGGCGGCATCACGATGGCCGGTATGGGCAAACCAGCTTTGCAGCATGGGCGCCGTCGCCGAGAGAACGAAAAACGGCAACCCCACCGAAAGGCTCAGAATACCCAGCAGCCAGTCCGCCGGTTGCCCATCTGCCGGCGGGGCGAGATCGGATGCAATAGCGATGGGCAGCGCGGAAAACGCGACGGCCAGCAACAGCATATGCAAAATCGCCTGCCATTTCGGCCGCAGCCAGCGGCGCCCCAGATGGGCATAAAGATAACCCGCCAGCAAGGCCGCCTGAAAGGACACCATGGCCATGTTCCACACCGCCGGCGAACCGCCAAGCAGGGGCAGCACCATCTTGAAGAACATGGGCTGCACCACGAACAACAACAGGGCGCCCAGGCCTAGGGTGACCGCGTACAATGCCAGCATGAAGAAGCCCCAATAGAATCGCTGATTTCACACTAGACTCGCAAGCAGGACTGGACAAACAACGGTACGGGGGGTATGCCCCGCCGTCCTCAAGATTTTTTTGTTCAACGGAGTGGAACATGGGTTTCAAATGCGGCATCGTCGGGCTGCCCAACGTGGGCAAGTCCACCCTGTTCAATGCCTTGACCAAAACCGCCCAGGCGGCGGCGGAAAATTATCCCTTTTGCACCATCGAACCCAACGTGGGGCAGGTGCCGGTTTCCGACCAGCGCCTGCAATGCATCGCCGATATCGTCCAGCCCAAGAGTATCGTGCCGACCCTGCTGGCCTTCGTGGACATCGCCGGCCTAGTGCGCGGTGCCTCCAAGGGCGAGGGTCTGGGTAATCAGTTTCTGGGAAATATCCGCGAGGTCGATGCCATCCTGCACGTGCTGCGCTGTTTCGAGGACGAGAACGTCACCCACGTGGACGGCAGGATCGACCCCGTGGGCGATGCGGCAACGGTGAACACGGAGCTGATGCTGTCGGACTTGGAAAGCCTGGAAAAACGCGCCCAGGGCGCCATCAAGCGCCAGCGGGGCGGCGACAAGGAGGCCACGGCGCAACTCAACCTCATGGAACGCATCATCGAGGCCCTGCAAAACGGCCGCCCGGCCCGGGACGTGGAGATCACGGCGGAGGAAGCGAAACCCTTTCGCCAGTTGCAGCTTTTGACCGGCATGCCCGTCCTCTATATCTGCAACGTGGATGAAGACAGCGCCGGGGCGGGCAACGATTTCAGCCGGACGGTGGAAGAGATGGCGGCGCAAGAAGGCGCCGGCGTGGTGGTCATCTCCGCCGGCATCGAGGCTGATTTGGCGCAACTGGATGACGGCACGGAAAAATCTGAATTTCTGGCGGATCTTGGCCTGACCGAGGCGGGCCTGGACCGGGTCATCCGGGCCGGCTACGACCTGCTCGGCCTGCTGACGTTTTTTACCGCCGGCCCGCAAGAGGCCCGCGCCTGGACCATTCCCGATGGCACCCTGGCGCCCAGCGCGGCGGGTGTCATTCATGGTGATTTCGAGCGCGGTTTCATCCGCGCCGAGACTATTGCCTACGACGATTACCTTTCGTGTCAGGGTGAACAGGGCGCCAAGGACGCCGGCCGCATGCGGGCGGAAGGCCGGGACTATCTGGTTAAGGACGCCGACGTACTGTTGTTCCGCTTCAACGTCTAGCGCAACATTAGCACAAGCGACTGACAAACCCGCCGATCATGACCGAAATTGTCTATGATGTTTGATGTGGCGCGCCCAGCCGGGCCGGGAAAACGAGGAAGCGGCGTTATGGCGAATGCAAAACATATGGCCGGCGTTATCGGCCTGGGCATCATGGGGCGGCGCATGATCACCAACCTGGTCCAGCATGCCCGTTTTACCAAACCTTGTGCCTGGGACCCCGATCCGCGAGCCTGCGCCGATGCCGTGGCCGAAACGCCCGGTTTGATCATCATGGACGGGGCCGATGCGGTTATCGCGGCGGCGGATCTGGTTTATATCGCCACGCCACCCCTGTGGCATCGCGACTATGCCGAACGCGCCATGGCGGCGGGCAAGCCGGTCTATTCCGAAAAACCCCTCGGCGTCGATGTGGCGGACAGCCGTGCCCTTGTCGCCGCGTTGGAGGAAACCGATACCCCCAACGTGGTGAACTTTATCCAGGCGGCCTCCCGTGCCGTGACCCTGACCGAGGAGCGGATCGTCTCCGGCGCCCTGGGGGACATCACGGGAGCCGATATCATCGTGCATTTCGCCCGCTGGCCGCGGGAGTGGCAGGCGGATGCGGATTGGCTGCGCTTTCGCGACCAGGGCGGCTACAGCCGCGAAGTGCTATCCCATTTCCTGTATGTGACCCAGCGCCTCTTGGGACCCGCCACTCTGTTATCGACCAAGCCGGTTTATCCCGCCGATCGCGACCTATGCGAAACCCATATCTCGGCCACCCTGGACTGCAACGGCGTTCCGGTCTCGGTGCTCGGCTCCAGCGGCGGCGCGGGGCCGGACCGGGTGGAAATGACCATCTGGGGCAGCCGGCGCAGCCATCGCCTGCATGATTGGTTTCTTCTCCAATCCAGTGACGGCGGCGAATGGCAACAGGAATTCGAGGAAGTCGAAGACCCCCGCGCCGAAGCCTTTGACTTTCAGCTGGACAATGTGGCCGCTTGGTTCGAAGGGCGGGCGAACATCCTGCCATCGGCCCGCGATGCCCTCATGGTGCAGGAACTGGTCGAGGCGATGCTGGCCAGTGAATAAGCGGAATATTGATTTGGTCGATTTACCGTTCGCGGCGTTAGGGTATGTCAACGCAAGTTGATGCTGCTGCCGTCACTGCCAAGATAGGCCTTGCGTACCCGTTCATCGCTGGAAAGGACCTCCGATCTATCCGAGGCCGTCACACACCCGTTCTCCAGCACATAGCCGCGATCGGCGATCGCCAAGGCGCGCTTCGCATTTTGCTCCACCAGCAAAATACCAATTTCCGTGCTGCGGATCCTGGCGAGGGAGCGGAAAAGTTCGGAACATAGCAACGGAGAAAGGCCAAGTGATGGTTCGTCCAACAACAGAATCGCTGGCGCGGACATCATGGCCCGGCCGATCGCCACCATTTGCTGTTCGCCCCCGCTCATGGTTTGAACCCGTTGCCTTGGCCGTTCCGCAAGCCTGGGAAAAAGCGCCAATACCCGCGCAAGATTGTCGGGCGCTTTTTTCCGCGCCCGTTTCGGGTATGCGCCAAGTTTGAGATTTTCCTGAACCGTGAGTTCGGCGAATATAGCCCGATCCTCGGGCACCAGGGCGATGCCCGCCTCAACGAATTCATCCGGTGGACAATTGGTAATATCGCGGCCATTCATTTCGAAAGACGATCCGGGCATGGCCGGCAACAAGCCGGCGGCCGCGCGCAGGATACTGCTTTTGCCAGCCCCATTCGCACCCAGGATGACGACAATCTCGCCCTTGGCAACCCTGAGGGAGGCTTTTTCGACGGCCCGATGCTGGCCGTAGGAAATCGACAAATCACGAATCTCAAGCATCCCCATATTCATCCCCAAGATAAGCGCTAATCACGGCACGATCCGCCAAGACCGTCCCTGGGGTGCCTTCGGCGATCTTTTGGCCGCCGTTCATGACCACGCACCGATCACACAGACTGCGAATGGCGTCCATCACATGTTCGACGATTATGATCGCCCGGCCTTCGGCCCGCAGGTCCCTGATGAGCGAGATGCCGATACCAAGTTCCACGGGATTAAGCCCGGCGAGCCATTCATCAAGCAATAGGACTTTCGGATCAGAGATCAAGGCGCGCGCCAGTTCCACGCGCTTTTGATCTATGTAGGTCAGGGCCGTTGCCGGTGTGTCCGCACCATGCCGCACGCCGAGCCGTTGCAGCAGGTCCTTGGCCCGTCTATCAAGCGCGGCGCCCCAATATCTCCCGTGGCCGAACACGCCGCCGACGGCAACATTTTCCAGGACCGTCATGGCGGGCAGAATGCGAACAATTTGAAACGTGCGCGCCAGGCCACAACGCGCGATCTCATGCGTGGACAATTGGCCAATATCCCGGTTCAACAGCTGAATGCGCCCGGCGTTGGCTTTCAGCGCACCCGACAGCACGTTGATCACGGTGGTCTTGCCCGAGCCATTTGGCCCGATCAAACCAAGAATTTCGCCTGGCACCAGCTCGAATGAAAGCGCATCCACGGCGCGTATGCCGCCAAACGACTTGGTCATGCCGTCGACATTCAGCACCATGTATCTAACCGCCATTCTTCGATTGCAATTGCTTCGGGAAATTTTCAAGCAAGCCGGCAATACCATTGGGAATAAAATAGACAATGAGCAGGAATGACGCGCCCAGCAACAAGGTCGTTTGGTTGGGAAATTGCGCCGCAATGACTTCCCACAACAATGTAAACGGGATCACGCCGCATAACGGTCCCCACAGCCTGTGGACGCCGCCAAGCAACGCCATGATGACGACTTGGAAGGATATCATCGGAGAGAAGGCAATGGTCGGCTCCACATAGACCCATCGCGGTGCCAGCAACGCACCACAAACCGATGCCACCGTTCCCGAAATGATGAACAGCATGACCTTGGCCTTGGCGGTATTAATGCCGATATGGGCGGCCACGGTCTCGTCGTTGCCAATGACGCGCAAGGCCAGGCCCAAGCGCGAATGGTTGATCATCCAGCCGGCCAAGTATACCAGCGCCAAAAGCGACATGAGCTCCCAATAGATCATGGATTCCGTGATATCGGTGAGGACGTAAAGTCCACTGCTGGAGGTAAACGTGGTTTGCACCCACGTCACGACCTGGCGGATCAACTCCGCCAGGCCCAATGTAAAAATCACGAAGTAGACACCGGAAATACGCATTGTCGTCAGACCGACAAGCGTCGCCAGGACAGCCCCCGTCAAGGCGGCGATCAGCACCAATGCGGGGTAGGGCAGCAAATCCACGCCACCGCCCACGACGTACATGCCCGTGCCAAAGAAAGCAGCCGTGGCCAGGGAAATATAATGGGTAGGCCCGGAAAATAATGTCCAGGACGTGGCCAGCACCGCATACATGGCCAGCGAAACGCCGAGGGAAAGCCAATAGCCGGTATCAAAAAAAGGCAGCAACGCAGCCGTGCCAAAAGCCAATGCGACCAGGATGAACTTGCCTCTGTTGATGGCACTCACGACCGGCTCCCGAACAATCCCCGTGGCCGTACCAACAGCACGACGATAAACAACAGATATGCGGCGGCCAAGGTCAGGCCCGGGTCAACCAAACTTGCGACGGCCGTCTCGGCCAGTCCGAGCAGGAATGCGGCGGCAACTGTTCCGCGTATCTCGCCGACGCCGCCCAGAATGACAATAATCAACGCCTTCAAGGTGAAGATAACGCCGATGGAAGCATCGAAGGTGAGAAACATGGAAAGAAGGGCGCCGCCAGACGCCGTTACGGCGCCGCCGATGGCGAAGGCAATGGCTGACGTTCGGGCGACCTTGATGGCGACGAGACCGGCCGCCGTTGGGTTAACGGCGACGGCCCGCAAGGCCAGCCCCGAACGGGTATGGCTCAACCAAACCACCAGAGCGATACAAAAAACCAGCGACGCGCAGAACGCGGCAATTCGGTTCAGGCCATAGGGTTGCTCAAGGACAAAGACGGCACGCTCGAGGTAGGAATAGGAAAAGTATTCGCCGCCAAAGACCGCGAGCATCAGACCGACGAGGATGAAACTCATGCCGAATGTGGCAAGGATGCCGTCGACTTCCAATTGGCCACGGCTTTTCGCCCGGCGGACAAGTGGCGTCAGGAGGTAATGGTATATGGCCCAATTCACAACAAAGGCCAGCGGCACGATCAATACGATCGCCAGGAACGGACGCATTTGGAAGCCGCTGTAAAACCAAAAGGCGCCAAAGGCACCGGCCACGAGCATTTCGCCATTGGCCAGGTTCATTATTCTGGCGACACCGTATTGCAACTGCAAACCCAGCGCCATCAACGCATAGGTGCCACCCAGCAGAAATCCGCCGATCAGTATGTCCATGACCGCCCGCGCACTGAAACAATCGAACGCCCGGCATCGCCGAGGCGCGATACCGGGCGCGGCAATTTCAAACTACCAGCCGGATTTTAGCTTAACAATCTTGGCCCCGGGCCGGCCGGTCGAACTGACACCATGGAACACGCCGTTCTGCCACTGGCCGACGGTCCAAAACTTGTCGTTGTTCTGATTGTTGAACTTGACCGGGCCGATCACCGTATTGAATGAATTGGCCTTGATGAATGCCGTCACCGCCCCGCGATCCTTGGAGCCGACGGCTTCGATCGACTGCTCCAAAATTTGCAGCGAGGCATAAACAACGGCGCTGGCCCAGAAGTCGGCATCCTTGCCGGTAATCTCCTTGTGGGCCTTGCGATAGGCCATCATTTGGGCTGCATCGGGATTAATGCCGCCCGCGCCCAATACGCCTTCAATGGCGCCGCCGAACTTGCCCGCATAGACTGGAAAGGCCGTCGCCACCGCCGTGTAGAAGGCCTTTACGTTCAAGCCGATGATTTTTGCCTGTGCCGTCAGGCCAAAGGTATCGGGTGGATACGACCAGGCAATAAAGGCGTCGGGGTTGGCCGCCTTGGCACCCTTGACCACGGGGGATAGATCCTGCGTGCCCAATGGGTAGGACTTGTCATAGACAATCTCCAAACCGGCCGCCTTGAATACCGGGCGCGCCGCGTTCGCCAACTCTATCCCGAAGGCATCCGCGACATTGACCATGGCAATACGATTGCCGATTTTCCCATCGGCGACCAGTTTCTTGAGGATATCCGCCAAGGATTCAGTAAATGCCGTGGTATTGCCGAGCATGAAAAACAGACCCGGGTAGCGCTTTGTCAGCTCGGGGACCTTATCCGTGATAGCCGTTACCGAGATTTGCGGATAGCCGTACTTGGCAAAAATCGGCGCGGCGGCGAGGTTCAGCCCGGTGCCATAGGGCGCAATGATAAAATCCACCTTGTCTTGGGTCGCGAGCCGCTGGACCGCCTTGATGGTCTCGCCTGGATTGGTGCGGTCGTCATACTGGATGAGTTCGATCATTGCCGGGCCGCTTTTCAGCTTCAGTCCGCCTCGTGCATTGACTTGAGAGACCCATAATTTCAGATTGGGCCAGTGCGTGACGGCGGAACCGCCCGCCAA
>JAPYUH010000515.1 GCA_029936195.1 Alphaproteobacteria bacterium | reverse complement strand
TCAACCGCCGCCTGCTGGGCCTGGAAGGGCGCCTGTTGCGCCTGGCGGAAAGCCGTCGGGTCAGCCGCCTGGAATTCCTCAAGCATTATTCGGGCCATGAAACAGACCCGCGCTGGGTCTCCCGCGTACGCCGCCTCAAGGGCAAGGGCTGGTCCGATTTCGCCACAAAAGATCGTGACGAGATCAAGGACATCCGTAGTGGCGTCGCCGCCGTGGCGTCTGAAACCGGGCTACCGATCCTGGAGTACAAGCGCATTGTCGCCACGGTACAAAAGGGCGAGCGCGAGGCACGCCAGGCCAAGAAGGAAATGGTCGAGGCCAACCTGCGCCTGGTCATCTCCATCGCCAAGAAGTACACCAACCGGGGCCTGCAGTTCCTGGATCTGATCCAGGAGGGCAACATCGGCCTGATGAAGGCGGTGGACAAGTTCGAATACCGCCGCGGCTATAAATTCTCCACCTACGCCACCTGGTGGATCCGCCAGGCGATCACCCGCTCCATCGCCGATCAGGCCCGCACTATTCGTATTCCCGTGCATATGATCGAAACCATCAACAAGCTGGTCCGCACCTCGCGCCAAATGCTGCACGAAATCGGCCGCGAGCCAACGCCCGAGGAACTGGCGGAAAAACTGGGCATGCCCTTGGAAAAGGTCCGCAAGGTGATGAAGATCGCCAAGGAGCCGATCTCTCTCGAAACCCCCATCGGCGACGAGGAAGACAGTCATCTGGGGGATTTCATCGAGGACAAGAACGCCATCCTGCCCGTGGACGCCGCCATTCACTCCAACCTGCGTGAAACCACCACCCGGGTCCTGGCCTCGTTGACGCCGCGCGAGGAACGCGTCCTGCGCATGCGCTTCGGCATCGGCATGAACACGGACCACACGTTGGAGGAAGTCGGCCAGCAATTCTCGGTCACCCGCGAACGCATACGTCAGATCGAAGCCAAGGCGTTGCGCAAGCTGAAACATCCCTCGCGGAGCCGGAAATTGCGGAGTTTCCTGGACACCTAAATTTTAGTTGCCTGGCCAGCCCGCTCCCCCACCCGGCCACCCATCGAGTATTTTTGATGGGTGGCCGGGTGGGGGAGCGGGCT
>JAPYUH010000514.1 GCA_029936195.1 Alphaproteobacteria bacterium | reverse complement strand
TGAATGTTCTGGCGCGGGTGTTGGGCATCCCCTTGGATTTCGAAGCGGCATGGCGTGTGATTCAGCGCGGCTTCACGCGGCAAATTGATTTGCCATGGATGGAGCTACAGCGCGAAGGCAAAACCCAACGGCGCTGCTTCCCCGCATTGGGCGGCGCGGGGATGGACGGCCGCGCGTGCGAGTTGGTGAATTGGGAAACCAAAAAGCGCAGCGGCCAGTTTGCCTATCTCACGGCGGGTTACCGCGCGGCGATGGAGCTGCTGCCGGCGATGCGCGTGGTGGCCGATGGCCGAGTGATCGAAAGCGCGGAACTGATTATGCTGGGCAACGGGCCATTTTATGGTGGGCCCTTCGATGTGTTCCCCGCCGCGCGGCTGGACGACGGCAAGGTGGACGCCATCATCGCCGAGCGCGTGCAAAAATGGCGCACGCCCGAGTATCTATGGGCCTTGCTCACGGGCAATTTGCCGAGCCTCACGGGCGTGCATTACGTTCAGGCAGAGAGCCTTGAACTGACGCCCGTGAACGGCGCACGCGTGGTTGTACAACTCGATGGCGATGCCACGGGCGAATTGCCGGCGAAAATCAGCGTGGCCCCGCGCGCCCTCCGCATGGTGGCTCCTGCGCCGGTGCGATAAAATAACCTAAAAGAGGGCTTGCTTTCCCGTTCCACGGCGGCTAAATTCCCGCCCCTTTTGATGGTTCAGGCCCCATTTGGCGCTGGAAAACAGGGTTTAAATTATGGCAGTAAAGATGAGATTAAAGCGGATCGGCATGAAAAATACGCCGGTTTTCCGCATTGTAGTGACCGATGGCCGCAGCCCGCGCGATGGCCGGTTCATTGAAGAGATTGGCACCTATTGGCCGCTGAAAGAAGGCGCCGATAACTTCACCATCAACCTCGACCGCACAAAATACTGGCGCGGCGTGGGTGCACAGCCCAGCGAAACCGTGGCCAGCATCATCAAGCGCGCCCTGCGCGCCGAGAAAGGCCTTGAGCCCAAGGTCAAGAAAATCAAAACCCCCAAAGCCGAAGAGCCCGAAGCCAAAGCCGAAGAGCCCGAAGCCAAAGCCGAAGAGCCCGAAGCCAAAGCCGAAGA
>JAPYUH010000277.1 GCA_029936195.1 Alphaproteobacteria bacterium | reverse complement strand
TGGCCAACCCGCGCCCATGATTAGATCCCGGCATCTTGTTATTTGCCTTGCAGGCAATTGGATCCGCCGCGACCCGGATTTTGTTTATAATTCATATAAACGTATTAAAAAACAAATAACGTTCAACTTTTTTTATTTAATATGGCAAGTATTGCAAATATGTCATAGGCACTTTACTTGCGAAATGCACAATACCGCTTCCTGGTATTTAAAAGTAACTTGCCGCCTCTCTCGTCTTGAGGCTTGCCTACGGTACTTGTCCAACGGCTTGGGCGCAACGGGGGCAAATGCAGAACAGCGGTTTTTTTGCACTCGAAATGTAGCTCGCCATGGATCGCCTACCAGATATTGAGTGCAATAATTTAGGGTCGCCGCCCACGACTTTCGGCGCGGCGGTCAAGCCGGTCACGCCGTTCGGCCAGGGCCGATGGGAAGGTCATTACGAGGTCAAAATTGAAGGGACCGGCGGTACGCGCGAGTCGAATCGACCCACCCGCCAATCCGCCAATTCGAAAGCTTGCGGTACTACTCCGCGGCGTCCATGGCATTGACCAAACGGGTCAGGCGGGAAATTCGCCGGGCCGCCGTATTGGCCTTCAGAATGCCGTGCTGGTTGCTGCGCGCCAAAACGGGTTCCGCCAGCTTCAAGGCCTCGGCCGCGGCGGTTTTGTCGCCAGCCGCCAGGGCATCCTCGATGCGGCGCACATAAGTGCGTACGCGGCTGCGCCGGCTACGGTTAATCACGGTGCGCCGTTCGGCCTGCCGCAGTCGTTTGCTTGCTTGTTTGCTATGCGCCATGTCTGACTTTTCTGTTTCGCGAAAGTTTCGAGTTCATGCATCCCTTTAAGTGGGACGCGCGGTTATAGACGGGAGGCGGGAGCCGGTCAATACCGATGACCGCACGCAATTCCCGCGCTATGCTGTGGAAAAATTGCAGGGAGTGGCGCATGACGACAATACTGATGGCCTCGCACCAGGATCCGGTGGATCTGTGGCGCGATGCACTGGCCATGGAAATGCCGGAGCTTGAATTCCGCGCGCACCCGGATGGCGGAAATCTGGCGGAGATCGACTATGCCCTGGTTTATTGGGCCCCCCACGGCTTGATCGCCAGCCTGCCCAACGTCAAGGCGGTGCTGTCCATCGCCGCCGGCTGTGATCACATATTGGCCGATCCCCAGCTGCCGCCCCATCTGCCCATCGTCCGCATGGTGGACGATTTTCTGGCCGCCATGATGGCCGAATACGCCGTCTATGGCGTGCTGCATTTTCACCGGGACATGCATTATTACCGCCGGGAACAATTGCAAAGCCAATGGAGCCGCGCCTGGCCTCTGTACACCCCCGATACTTCGGTCGGCATTCTGGGGCTCGGTGCCATTGGCGGTGATTGCGCGCGCAAGCTGGGCGCCCTGGGCTTTCAGGTCCATGGCTGGTCCCGCGGCCCAAAATCCATGGAAGGGGTCATTTGCCACCACGGCCCGGATGGTCTGTTGGAAATGGCCCGCCAATGCCGCTATCTGGTCTGTGTCCTGCCCCTGACCGGGGAAACCCGGGGCATCATCAACGAAAGGCTCATTTCCGCCATGCCGAAAGGCGGCTTCATCATCAATATTGCCCGCGGCGGCCACCAGGTGGATGACGATTTGCTGGCCGGCTTGGACAGCGGCCAGTTGGGCGGCGTTTTCCTGGATGTCTTCAACCAGGAGCCCCTGCCCTCCGAGCATCCGTTCTGGCAACACGAAAAAGTCTGGCTGACCCCCCATGTGGCCGGCGAGCTGATGCCCCGCTCCTGCGCCAAATCCGTCGCCGCCAACATCCGCCGCATCGAGGCCGGTGAACCGGCCCTGGACTTGTTCGACAAGGAACGCGGCTATTAGGGTCGTTTAAACGTCCGAAATACGCCCGAGGCGGTGAAGACCAACTTGCCGTCGGCGAAGGCTTCCGCCTCGCCATAGGCCATTTCGCCCTCTTCACCGGACAGCCAGGCGGTGCCGTCCAGCCAGGCGCCCGCATCCACCGCGCCGATTAGATCGCAAACCATGCGCACTGTCACGCCACGCCGCCCCGTGCCCCGGCTGATGGCGGTGGCCAGCAGGCCATCGGCGAAGGCGGACATCATGCCGCCATGCAGGCCGCCGTGGACATTGCAATGGCGGTGCTGGACGCGCAGGCCATGCCAAAATCGGCCGCCGTCCTCCACTTTGTGGAAATAGGGGCCGTTGTGGGTTGTGTACGGCCCCCTGGTTTTTGAATGAACAAAACCAGTGGGCGGATCAATGGGAAACTCGGCGTCCATCAATTGCGGTAGGATGAATCCTGGGCATCCAGCATGCGCAACAGAGCGGGCCAGGCCAAACCGCCGAGGTTCCCTTCGAATGAAGCAATTTGGCTGGCCACATTTTCAACAACCTCTTTCGAGGGCATGTTCAGCTTCACCCCGCCCGACAGGACGCGGATCTGCATGGCGCAGGCGCGTTCCAAGGTGAACATCTGTATAAAGGCGTCCGCCACGGTTTCGCCGCAGGTCAGGGTGCCGCGATTGCGCAGGATCATCGTATTGCTCTGGCCCAGATCAGCGACCAGACGTTCGCGCTCTTCATGATCCAGGGCAATGCCTTCGTAATTTTGGTAAGCCATGTTCCCGACCAAGGTCAGGGCGGTCTGGGTCAGGGGCAGCAGGCCATCCGCCTGGGCCGAAACGGCGGTGCCGTCGTCGGTGTGCAGATGCATCACGCAGCCGACATCGTGGCGGGCGGCATGCACGGCGCTATGGATGGTGAAACCGGCCGGGTTGATCTCATAATCGGTTTCCGACAGCACCTTGCCGTCCAGATCCACCTTGACCAGGGAGGAGGCGGTAATTTCATGGAACAAATTGCCTAGGGGTTTGATCAAAAATGCCTCGCCCCCACTGGACCCGACGCTGTCGGGGACCCGGGCCGAAAAATGCGTAAAGATCAGATCGGTCCAGCCGTAATGGGCCACCAGGCGATAGCAGGCGGCCAGATCGACCCTAGTTTGCCATTCCGCTTCGCTGACGGTTTTTTGCATTTGCACGACGTTCATGGGTTTCTCATGTTCTCATATCTATTATTCCGCATCATTCGGCATTATTCTGGCGCCGGCCCGGGAAATAGCTCTCGCAGCAGGCGCTTCAGGGGCTTGCCCGTGGGGTTGCGGGGGATTTCGTCGATAAATGCGACGCCCTTGGGCTGTTTGAACCGCGCCAGCTTGCCATCGCAATGTTTCAGAATATCGGCCTCGGTCAAGCCTTCATTCTTGGCCACCACCACGGCAAAGGGGCTTTCCCCCCAGCGTTCGCTGTCCCGGCCGATCACGGCGACGTCCGCCACGCCTTCTTGAGTAGCAATAACATTTTCCAATTCCGCCGGATAGACATTCTCGCCACCGGATATGATCATGTCCTTGACCCGGTCATGAATGGTGATGAAACCTTCGGCGTCCCGCAGGGCGATATCCCCGGTGTGCAGCCAGCCGTCGCAGATGGTCTCGGCCGTGGCCACCGGATTATTCCAATAGCCCTTCATGACATGGGCGGCCTTGACCAGCAATTCGCCCGGCTCCCCCGGCGCGGCATCATTGCCGTCCCCGTCCACCACGCGGACGGAGGTATGAAAAAATCCCTTTCCCGCCGAGCCGATCCTGACCATGGCCTCGTCGGGGCTAAGCACCGTGCCCGGCCCCCCCGCCTCGGTCAGACCGTAGGCTTGATGGATCTCGATGCCGATATCCTGGTATTTTTCAATCAGACTGACGGGAACCGGCGAGGCGCCGGACAGAATGGACCGCAGGTTGGAGACATCGTAACGCGCGAACTCCGGCACCATGAGCATGGCATTCAGCATGGCCGGAACTGCCAGGGAAGTAGTGATCTTCTCTGCTTCGGTGATTTCCCACATCAACTTGGGATCGAACTGCCGCAATAACACCACCGTGCCGGCCGTATAAATGGTAAACATCACCGGCAGCAAGGCGCCAACATGGAACAGGGGCAGGGCGATGGAATAGCGGTCCTTGTACCTGATGTCGGTGGTCGTGGTGAAGGTAATGATGGCCGAGGTCATGGTATTGTGGGTATGCAAGGCGCCCTTGGGCAGGCCCGTGGTGCCGGAGGTATACATGATGAACAGATCATCATCGTCGCCGCTGTCTATTTCAGGCGCCTCCGTGGAGGCGTGCCCGACGACGTCGCCATAGTCCATCGCGAAGACATCCCGAACGTGGCCGGCCTCACAAAATTCGATCCAATGAACGATGTCGGTGTCCGCCGCGCCGCCCCCTTGCAGGGTATCGGCGACGGCGGCGAAATCGCTGCCGTAGATCATCGCCACGGCGCCGGAATCCTTGAGGATATAGCTTAATTCGTGCGCCACCAGACGCCAGTTCAAGGGCACCACCACGGCGCCGATCTTGGCCAGGCCCATAAAGCTTTCAACGTATTCAACGCTGTTCATCATCAAAATCGCGACCCGGTCGCCTTTTTTGATACCCAGGCCGCGCATGCCGTTGGCAACCCGATTGGCGCCCGCATCGATCTCGCGATAACTCAGCCGCCGGCCCGTCGCGGTATCAACGACCGCTTCCATGTCCGGATTCAGGTGCGCCCGCTTACCCAGATAAAGACCGATATTGTTACGCATGAAACCACTCCCCGTCGGTTTTGAAGTCTCCCTGAATTTGCCGCCGCATTCAATTGCAATTTCCGGTGCAAATTCTGACGCAGCTTCTGGTGCAGATTCTGGCGCAATTCCTGGACCGGTCGCCAGGACACAGGTATCAAGGACGGCACATAATAGGGGAGGGGATCATGGATTTCGGCATTTGCATGTTCGCGACGGATTTTTCCATGCAGGCGGCCGATCTGGCCGTGGCGGTGGAGGAACGGGGCTTTGATGCCTTGTTCATACCCGACCATACCCACATTCCCGCCAGCCGGGAGACCCCCTTCACCATTGGTGACGAGCTGCCGCCCGATTATTCCCACAACGTGGA